>NZ_JAJNRE010000013.1:0-86070 GCF_022228025.1 Halorhodospira sp. 9622
GGGGGCCCGGCGCCCCCAGCGCGCGGTAGCCGGGCTCCAGGTGGAAGGTGCCCCAGTCGAGGAACTGGCGGCGGACCCGGGGTCCATCGAGCAGCAGGCGCTGGTGCTCGGTGTTGATCAGCTGCACCGGTAGGCGGGCTGCCAGCGCCGACCGGGTGCTGGCGTCGGCGCCGTTGAGACGCAGCCGGGTATGGCCGGGGGAGCGGGCCACCCCCAGGCGATCCTGGCCGCGGCCGGCGATGACCCGCGCCTCGTCCGCCCCCCAGCGGATCAACCGATCGCTCTGCCGGGTGCGGAAGGAACGAACCCGCGAGAGGAAGTAGATTGCCTCGAGCAGGCTGGTCTTGCCCGCGCCGTTGGGCCCGATCACCACGTTGACGTGAGGGTGGGGCCGCAGCTGGGTCTCATCCAGATTGCGGAAGCCGTGGACCTCCAGGCGTTCCATTCAGCTCAGAGCCGCATCGGCATCACGACGTAGCGGGCGTTGTCCAGGCCCTCCCCGCGGATCAAGCCGCTGCTGCTGGCATCGGTCAGGGTGACCTGCACGCGGTCGGTGTCCAGGGCGCCGAGGGCGTCGAGGAGGTAGTTCGCGTTGAAACCGAGCTCCACGGCGTCACCGCCATAGTCGACGCTGACTTCCTCCTCGGCCTCTTCCTGTTCGGGATTGTGCGAACCGATGCGAAGGGTGTCGCCCTCCACCGCAAAGCGGATGCCCCGGTATTTCTCGTTGGAGAGGATGGCGACGCGGGTCAGGGCCTGACGCAGGTATTGGCGGTCGATCAGCACGTGCTTGTCGCCGTCCTGGGGGATCACCCGATTGTAGTCGGGGAAGACACCATCGATGAGCTTGGAGGTGAAGCGCACCGATTGGAGGGTGACGCGAACGTGGTTGGTGCCGAATTCCAGGGTGGCGGATTCATCAGCGTCATCGAGCAGGCGCAAGAGCTCCTGGACACCTTTGCGCGGCACGATGACCTGCCGAGGTTGGGAGACGCTCACCGGGCTGTCGCTCTCGGCCAGGGCGAGGCGGTGACCGTCGGTGGCCACCGCACGCGCGCCGCTGCCGGTGAGCTCGAGGAGCAGACCGTTGAGGTAGTAGCGGACGTCGTGCTGCGCCATGGAGAAATGGGTGCGCTCGATCAGTTTGCGCAGCTCCGTGCGTGGTATATCGACGGACTCGGTTTGGCCGATGGACTCTACCTCGGGGAATTCGTCGGCCGGCAGGGTGGCGAGGGAAAAACGGCTGCTGGCGGCACGAAGCGTAGCGCGATCCTGGTTCGTTTCGATGCTGATCGAGGCACCTTCCGGAAGATTACGGCAGATATCCAGCCATTTCCGCGCAGGAAGAGTAATGACACCCTCGTCTTGGGTGTGAGCCTCGAGGTAGGCGACGAGTTCCACCTCGAGGTCGGTGGCGGTCAGCTGGAGCTGTTCCGGGCGTGCTTCGACCCGGATATTGCCGAGAACGGGCAGGGTCTGGCGGCGCTCGACGACCCCGACGATGGACTGGAGAGCGGCGAGCAGGGGTTCGCGTTGGACCTCGAAGCGCATGTTCGTCCTCGTTGGCTGTAATGACTGCTTAGGAAAAGAGAAAGCTTGTTGTTGTTATTGGCCCCGCGTCAACCTGTGGAAAGCGTTGATAAGGCACTGTCTGGGAAGGAACAAAGAGTTCACAACAAGTACCGGTGCCAGTGGTGTGCCACGTGTGGAAAACCTGGGGAGGAAAATGAGGCGGGAAAGCCTCCACGGGTTTTCCACAGCTTGCCCCCGGTTAAGTGCTCAGGGTTCTCAACAGGTTGTCGTAGTCCTCGGCGAGGCGTGCATCGTCCTCGATCAGCGATTTGATGTTGCGGCAGGCGTGGAGGACGGTGCTGTGGTCGCGACCGCCGAAGGCGTCGCCGATCTCGGGCAGTGAGTGGGAAGTCAGTTCCTTAGCCAGGACCATGGCCATGTGGCGGGGCCGCGTGATGGACCGGCTGCGACGCTTGGAGAGCAGATCGCCGACGCGGATCTTGTAGTAGGCCGCCACGGTCTTCTGGATGTTGTCGATGGTTACTAGCTTGTCCTGGAGCGCGAGGAGGTCGCGCAGGGCTTCCTTGGCGAAGTCGACATCGATGGCGCGGCCGGTGAACTGCGCATTGGCGGTGATGCGGCGCAGGGCGCCCTCGAGCTCGCGGACGTTCGAGCGCAGGCGTTTGGCCACAAAGAAGGCGACTTCATCGGGGAGGTCGACGCCGTCGCGGATGGCCTTGCTTTTGAGAATGGCGACGCGGGTTTCGAGTTCGGGTGGCTCAATGGCCACCGTGAGCCCCCAGCCGAAACGGGACTTCAGACGCTCTTCGAGGCCGTTGACCTCCTTCGGGTAGCGATCGCAGGTCATGATCACCTGCTGCTCACTTTCGAGCAGGGCGTTGAAGGTGTGGAAGAACTCCTCCTGTGAGCGCTCCTTGCCTGCGAAAAACTGGATGTCGTCGATGAGCAGGGCATCCAGGTTGCGATAATGGCGCTTGAACTCGTTGATCGCATTGTGCTGGAGCGCCTTGACCATCTCGGCGACGAAGCGTTCCGAGTGCAGGTAGAGGACGCGGGCCTCGGGGCGGGCCGTGCGGATGGCGTTGCCGACGGCGTGCATCAGGTGGGTCTTGCCGAGACCGACCCCGCCGTAGAGGAAGAGGGGGTTGTAGGCGCCGCCCGGGTTGTCGGCGACCTGCATGCTGGCAGCACGGGCAAGCTGGTTCGACTTGCCCTCGACGAAGGAATCGAAGGTGAAGCCGGGGTTGAGATTGGAGTCGACGGGTCGCTGTCGCGGTTCGGAGCTGCGCTGCGTGGACGCCTGCGCCGTACCGCCGGTGCTGCCCTGGCGCTGTTCCGGCGTGGGCGGGGAGCCGATCTCAAGCTCCACGCGCAGCGCTTCACCGGGACGGATCTCGGCGAGGAGTTCGCCGATGCGCGCGGAGAAGTTGTCGCGCACCCAATCGAGGACGAAGCGGTTCGGCGCATAGAGGCGCAGGGCGTCGCCCTCGAGCTGCGCCTGCAGGGGTCGAATCCAGGTGTTGAGCTGTTGCTCGGGGATCTCGCGCTCTAGCTGCTGAAGGCACGCGCTCCAGACCGAGTCGTCCATCGTGACGGCTACCTCGTTGTTCCGGGTGGTGGGCCGGGAAGGCCGGGGGTTGTGGACGACACAGTCTAAATGGGGGTCCGGAGGTTATCCACAGGTTTCCCCGGTTTTCCACAGCAACGCGGTGCGTCGCTGTAGCAATTGACAGGCCCTTGATGGCGAAGTAGATTCGCGGCTCACTGGCCGGAGGACGGCCTCCCGATCCCTTTCTATGAACGAGTCGTGAACCATGAAACGCACGTATCAGCCGAGTAATATCAAGCGTAAGCGGACCCACGGGTTCCGCGCCCGCATGGCCACCCGGGGCGGTCGCCTCGTGCTCAAGCGCCGCCGCGCCAAGGGGCGCAAGCGTCTGACCCCGACGGCCTGATCCGGGTCCCTGCTTCCTCTTGTCGGTCGACGAGAGGTTCCCGCGGGCCGCACGGCTGCTCCAGCGTGCGGAGTTCGAGGGAGTGCTCCGAACCCCGGAGTGGCGGGCGTCGAACCGCTACTTCCGCATCAGCGCGCGGCAAAATGGGTGCGGGCGCCCGCGGCTGGGGCTGGCCGTGCCCAAACGGGTACTGCGCCGGGCCACACAACGGCACCGAGTCAAGCGGATCATCCGCGAAAGTTTCCGGGTCCGGCAGGCGGCTCTGCCGGACCGCGATTTTGTGGTTGGGGTGCGCGGTGCGGTCGCCGAGGCGGACAACGCGACCCTTTTCAGCGCGCTGGAGGAACTCTGGGCGCACGCGCGGGGGCGGCCATGCGATGGCTCCTGATCGGGGTGATTCGAACCTATCAGTATGTGGTGAGCCCGTTTCTGGGGCCGCGCTGCCGTTTCCTCCCGACCTGTTCTGAATACGCCGCAGAGGCGATCTCCCGTCACGGTCCGTGGCGCGGAGGTTGGCTGGCGGTGAAGCGTCTGGGCAAATGTCACCCGTGGCATCCGGGCGGGCTCGACCCCGTACCGGAGCGCACCGACCGTACGCGAGAGTAGATCCCCATGGAGAATCAACGCCTCATCCTCCTGATCGCCCTGGCCGGGATCAGCCTGCTGTTGTACTTCGCCTGGGAGCGGGAGCAGATGGAACCCGCGGAAACAGTGGTGGAGGAACAGGAGGTCGAAGTCGACGACGAGGCACCGGATGCACCGTCCCGGGCCGAGGAGCCCGACGCCGGGGACCCGATGGCGGAAGGGGTCGTGGATCCGGACGAGGAGGATGCCAAGCGGGTGCGGGTGAGGACCGATCTGGTTGAGGCGGAGATCAGCACCCGGGGCGGTGACATTCGGCAACTGGATCTGCTCAAGCACCAGAAGGCTTCGGACGACCCGACGCCGTACCGGCTGTTGCGCGATGAGGGTGAACCGTTGTTCGTCGCTCAGGCGGGGCTCGGCGGCGATGGACCTGTACCAGGCCGAGACGCCCGCTACGAGGTGGAGCAGGAGGCGTTCGAGCTCGGCGAGGGTGAGGACACCGTCGAGGTTCCGTTGGTCTGGGAGCAAGACGGCGTCAAGGTGCGCAAGGTCTACACCTTCCGGCGGGACAGCTACCTGGTGGATGTCCGCCACGAGGTCGAGAACAACGCCGAGGCGGACTGGAGCGGGTTCCAGTTCATCCAGCTGCGTCGGCGGCCGGATCCGCCGGGCACCACGCCGTGGTACATCCACAGCTTCACCGGGGGGTCGCTGTATACGCAGGAGGATCGCTTTAGCCGGATCTCCTTCAGCGACATGGAGGACTCGGACCTGTCGCGGGACGTGCGTGACGGGTGGGCGGCCATGCTCCAGCACTACTTCCTCGGGGTGATGATCCCGGAGCGTGGCGAGACGTACCGTTACTACACGCGGGCACTCCCGCAGGAGACGTACCTGCTCGGCATGTCTTCGCCGTGGCTGCAGCTCGAGGCGGGGGAAAGCGGGCAGAAGACGAACCGGCTGTTCATCGGCCCGAAGGAGCAGGACCGGCTTACGGCGGTGGGGTCGGCGCTGGAGGTCGACGACCTGCGTCTGACCGTGGATTACGGGTTCCTGACCATCCTCGCCAACCCGCTGTTCTGGGCGTTGGATCAGATCGAAAACCTGGTCAAGAACTGGGGCGTGGCGATCCTGATCCTGACGCTGTTGATTAAGATCGCCTTCTATAAGCTCTCTGCGATCAGCTATCGCTCGATGGCGAAGATGCGCAAGGTTCAGCCGAAGATGCAACAGATCCGGGAGCGTTACTCGGATGATCGGCAGCAGATGAACCAAGCGCTGATGGAGCTCTACAAGAAGGAGAAGATCAACCCGCTGGGCGGCTGCCTGCCGATCCTGGTGCAGATCCCGGTGTTTATCGCCCTGTACTGGGTCCTGGTCGAGAGTGTCGAGCTGCGGCACGCGCCGTTCATGCTCTGGATCCAGGATCTGTCCAGCCGCGATCCCTACTTCATCCTGCCGTTGCTGATGGGCGCGAGCATGCTGGTGCAGATGAAGCTGAACCCGCCGCCGATGGATCCGATCCAGAAGCGGGTGATGCAGGTCCTGCCCTTCGTGTTCACCGGCTTCTTCATGCTGTTCCCGGCGGGACTGGTACTCTACTGGCTGACCAACAACATCCTGTCGATCGCACAGCAATGGTACATACTGCGTCAGGTGGAGAAATCCGACACAGCGTAGACGACGGCCGGCAGGCCGACACGATCTGTGCGATGGCGACCCCGTCCGGGCAGGGCGGGGTCGCTGTCGTTCGGGTATCCGGTCGGCGGGCACTGGCGGTCGCGGAAGCGGTGGCCGGTCCGCTGCCGGCGGCGCGGGAGGCGGCACTGCGGCGCTTTCGGGATGCGGCCGGGGAAGTGCTCGATCAAGGGCTGGTTCTGGTTTTCAAGGCGCCGGCGTCGTATACCGGGGAGGACGTGGTGGAGCTGCAGGGCCACGGGAGCCCTGCGGCGGTGGGAGCGATCCTCGGGGCGCTCTGCGCGGCGGGAGCGCGTCCGGCTGGGCCCGGGGAGTTCTCGGAGCGCGCCTTCCTCAATGGTCGGCTGGATCTGACGCAGGCCGAGGCGGTGGCGTCTTTGATCGAGGCGGAGACGGACAGCGCTCGTCGGGCGGCGCTGCGCGCTCTTTCCGGCGCTTTCGGGCAGCGGGTGGATCGGCTCGGGGAGCGCATGCTCGAGCTGCGGGCGCATGTGGAAGCCTTCCTGGATTTCCCGGACGACGAGGACGTGCCGGCCGATCCGCCGGAGCTCGGCAGAGAGGTTCGGGGCTTGCTGGGGGAGCTTGAGGAGATTCGGCGGCGTGCATCGGCAGGGGTCCGACTCGGCGATGGAATGCGGGTGGTGCTCATTGGGCCGCCGAACGCGGGGAAATCGAGCTTGCTGAACGGACTGAGCGGGGAGGAGGCGGCGATTGTCTCGGGTCGCGCGGGCACCACGCGGGATGTGGTGCGGCAGCGGGCGGTGATCGGGGCGAGGCGGGCGGAGCTGCTGGATACGGCCGGATTACGGCGTGCCGAGGAGCAGGACGAAATCGAGGCTGAAGGCGCCCGGCGTGCACGGGCGGCTGCAGCGGAGGCGGATCTGCTTTTAGTGGTTGTGGAGGCCGGTGGGGCGCTCGACGGGGAGCTGCGAGAGCGGCTGGAGGCGCAGGCGCCCGGGCCGGCGGTTGTGGTCTGGAACAAGATCGACGAGACCGGGGAGGCACCCGGGTGGGAAGAGGGTGGCGCACTCGGTGGGCACGTGTCGGTGGCGCGGGTCAGTGCGCGGACCGGGGCTGGCATGGAGGCGTTTCGCGACGGTCTGGAGTCGCTGGTGGCCGGCGAGGCTGGGGACGACGCCTGGGCGGCGCGGCAGCGTCATTTGGATGCGCTGGATCGGGCCGCCGGAGAACTCGAAGAGGCGCTGGGGGCAGCGACGCGGGGCGGTGAGGAAGAGCTGGTCGCGGAGGCCTTGCGTCGGGCGCAGAGCTCGCTGGGCGAGATTACAGGCCGCGTCAGCCACGAAGCACTACTGGATCGGATCTTCTCTGGGTTCTGCATCGGCAAGTAGTTCCACGTGGAACACTCCGGTTTTGGGGAGGGGAGCCCAGTCGGGGGGGTGTGCACTGTTCCACGTGGAACATCCCCCTTGAGGGTTCTGCCCCGGCGGCCCAAAATCCCCGCATGAACACCAACCGCTACGATGTCATCGTTATAGGCGGCGGCCATGCCGGCACCGAGGCCGCCGCTGCGGCCGCCCGTCTGGGGCGTTCGACCCTGCTGATCACGCACAATCTTGAGACTATTGGTGCGCTCTCCTGCAACCCCGCCATCGGCGGGATCGGTAAGGGGCACCTGGTGCGTGAGATTGATGCCCTTGGCGGCGTCATGGGGCGCCTTGCCGACGCCTCGGCTATCCACGCGCGCGTGCTGAACCAGCGCAAGGGCCCAGCGGTTCGTGCGACCCGCATCCAAGCGGACCGACCGACGTACGCCCGTGCCGCTCGACAGGCACTCGACGTCCTTCCCAGCCTCGCGCTCTTTCAGGATGCTGCCGACGAGCTGCTGATCGAGGGTGATCGCTGTTGCGGCGTACGGACCGAAAGCGGTGCCCGCTTCCATGCCCCAGCAGTGGTCATCACGGCCGGAACCTTCCTGGCCGGACGGATCCACATCGGGGCCTCCCGCCACAGCGCGGGGCGTGCCGGCGATCCGGCGGCCGATCAGTTGGCGGCATCGTTGCGCAATCTCGGTCTGCCGGTTCAGCGGCTGAAGACCGGCACCCCGCCGCGCATCGACCGCCGCAGCGTCGCGGTTGACCGTTTAGACGCCCAACACGGGGACAACCCGCGCCCACTGTTCTCGCCGTTCTGTCCGCCGGAGCGCCCGCTCCCCGAGGCGGCTTGCCTGATCAGCTGGACGACCCCCGAGACCCACCGCATCATCCGTGATGCGCTCGACGAGTCGCCGATGTACAGCGGTGCCATCCAGTCCTCTGGGCCGCGCTACTGTCCGTCCATCGAGGACAAGGTGGTACGTTTCGCCGATCGCGATCACCATCAGGTGTTCCTCGAGCCCGAGGGGCTCCACGCCACTGAGCTCTACCCCAATGGCGTCTCCACCGGGCTCCCATTTGCCGTTCAGGAGGCCCTGATCCGCAGCATGCCGGGCCTCGAGCAGGCACAAATCACCCGCCCCGGCTACGCCATCGAGTACGACTATCTCGACCCCCGCGGACTGACCCCTTGGCTGGAAAGTGCCACCGTCGGCGGGCTCTATCTGGCTGGGCAGATCAATGGCACCACCGGCTACGAGGAGGCCGCCGCCCAGGGACTGATCGCCGGACTCAACGCAGCCCGTGTACCCGCCGGCGAGGATCCTTGGTTCCCGACGCGGGATGAGGCTTATATCGGCGTGCTGATCGACGATCTGGTCACCACCGGCGTCACCGAGCCGTACCGAATGTTCACCAGCCGTGCCGAGCACCGACTGCGTCTGCGTGATGACAACGCCGAGGACCGCTTGACGCAGATCGGCCGCGGTCTGGGCTCGGTCGGAGAGGCGCAGTGGGCCGGCTTCGCGCGCTACCGGGATGCGCTGGAGAGCGAGCGCCAGCGCCTGCAGGCGACGCGTGTTCAGCCGGGGGGGCTCTCCGCTGCGCAGGAGGAGCGTCTGGGCGCACGTCTTCGGCGCGATCAGAGCCTCTACGACCTTCTGCGCCGCCCCGAACTCTCGTACGACGATGTCCGATTCATCGGCGCCCTGGAGACCGACCGGCCAACCGAGCGTGCCGTGCGGCAGCTGGAGATCGAGGCGCGCTACGACGGCTACGTGGAACGGCAGGACCTGGAAAACCAGCGCCACCAGCGCTATTCGAGCGTCCGTATCCCGGACGCCCTGGACTATGGGGCCATCGATGGCCTCTCGACCGAGGTGCGCGAGCGGCTGACCCGTATGCGCCCAACAACGGTGGGGCAGGCCGCACGCCTGCCCGGCGTGACCCCTGCTGCCATCTCGCTGCTGCTCATTCATCTGCGCCGCCGCGGGTGGCTGCGGGCTGTCAGTGAGGATGAAGATGCCGCGTAACCACCTGAATGCGCGCCTTGAGGAGCTCGATATCGACCTCGATGGCCCTGCCCGGCAGCGCCTCGAGGCGTACCTGTCCCTGCTCATGCGCTGGAATCGCGCGTACAATCTCACCGCTGCGCGGGATACCGGGACGCTCATCGATCGCCACCTGCTCGACAGCCTGGTGGTGCGGCACCATCTCCCGCCCGGCGCCCTGGCGGATGTCGGCAGTGGCGCAGGGTTCCCCGGTCTCGCTCTGGCCCTGGTGGAGCCCGAACGGCCGGTCACCCTGATCGACAGCAACGGCAAGAAGACGCGCTTCCTCCGCCAATGCGCCACCGAACTGGGTCTGAGCCACGTCCAGGTCCGTCAGGCGCGCATGGAATCGTTCGACCAGCGCACCTTTGCGGTTGTCACCGCACGTGCCGTTGCCCCACTGGTCAGACTGATCGAGGGAACACGGTGCCTGCTCGCGCCGGGCGGGGCGTTGCTCGCCCTCAAGGGCGAGCGCATCGAGGAAGAGTTGGCCGAGCTTCCCGGCGAAATTGCCGCGGAGCTCGAGGTTCACGAGTTGCCGGCCATCGCCGGTCAGGGGCGCGCCCGACTCGTCATCCGCCGCGCGCCCGTTCAACCCTGACCCCGGCCTGGCCGGGAGCCGAAACGCAGGAGAGTGTCATGGGTCGGATCATCGCAATCACCAATCAGAAGGGCGGCGTCGGCAAGACCACCACCTGCGTCAACCTGGCCGCCTCGCTGGCCGCCAACCGCAAGCGCGTCCTGCTCATCGACCTGGATCCGCAGGGCAACGCCACCGTCGGCTCGGGGCTGGATCGCCGCGCGATTGCCCCGACCGCCTACGAGGTCTTGGCCGAGCAGGCGGCTGTCTCCGAGGCGATCCATGCCATCGAGGGCGCCGGCTTTGACGTCCTGCCCGCGAACGGAGACCTGACCGCCGCCGAGGTCGAGTTGCTGGAGGCGGACCGACGTGAACAGCGACTCAGTCGTCAGCTCCGCGCCGTCACCGAGGACTACGACTACATCCTCATCGACTGTCCGCCCTCGCTGAATATCCTCACCCTGAACGCCCTGGTGGCCGCTCACGGGGTTCTGATCCCGATCCAGTGCGAGTACTTCGCCCTCGAGGGATTAACTGCGCTGCTCGATACCGTCCGCGGAGTCCAGGCCAGCGCCAACCCGAGCCTCGCCATCGACGGGCTGCTGCGTACCATGTATGACGCCCGCAATAACCTGGCCAATCAGGTCGGTGAGCAGCTCGCCGCCCACTTCGAGGCGCAGCTCTATCGCACCATGATCCCGCGCAACGTGCGCCTCGCCGAAGCGCCCAGCCACGGATTACCGGCCCTTGCTTACGATCGCGCCTCGCGCGGCGCCCTGGCGTATATGGCCCTGGCCACCGAGATGGAACGCCGCCACCGCAGCGGCCAGGCGGCCACGGCCGCCTCCGCCTGATCGACTCACCGCACGCAACCCGAGGAGAGAGCAGACGTATGTCGAACAAGAAGCGTGGTCTCGGCCGCGGCCTGGATGCCCTGCTCGGTGCCGAGCCCGGTGCCGTCGCCGCCGGCCAGCCGGTGGATGGCGGCGAGCTTCATGACCTGCCCGTGGATCTGCTGGAGCGTGGCCCCCATCAGCCGCGGCGCCACTTTGACGATCAGGCCCTGCAGGAGCTGGCCGACTCCATCCGCGCCCAGGGCGTCGTCCAGCCGCTGGTGGTTCGCCCCACCGAGGCCGGCCGCTATCAGATCGTCGCAGGTGAGCGCCGCTGGCGGGCCGCTCAACGCGCCGGTATCGACCACGTGCCGGCGCTGGTCCGCGACATCCCCGACGAGGCCGCCATTGCCGTCGGTCTGATCGAGAACCTCCAGCGCGAAGACCTCAACCCGCTGGAGGCCGCCGGTGCCCTGCAGCGGCTGATCCACGAGTTCGGCCTCTCCCATCAGAAGACCGCCGAGGCGGTGGGGCGCTCCCGTACCGCGGTAACGAACCTGCTGCGGCTGCTCGAACTGAATGAGGATGTACAGCGATTGGTCAGCGAAGGCCGCCTCGAAGCCGGGCACGCCAAGGCCCTGGCCGGACTGACGGGCACCGCGCAGAGCGAGGCGGCCGCCCGCGTAGCCCGCGATCAGCTGACCGTGCGCCAGACGGAATCCCTGGTCCGCCGCTACCAGAAGGCCGCCGCGGCGCCCTCGGAGAGCGAACAGGAGCAGGGCGGTGATGCCCGGCGCCTCGACCCGGATGTCGAGCGACTGCGCGATACGCTCGCCGATCGGCTGGGGGCGCCGGTGGACATCCAGCACAGCCGCCGCCAGGGCAAGGGTCGGCTGGTCATCCGTTACAGCAGCCTCGAGGAACTCGACGGCATCCTCGGACGTATCCGTTGAGTAAGGGAGCCTGATTTGACCCCCCTGATGCCGCCGTTTAGACTCCGCCACTTATCGATGCCGTAGGGCGTAAAGCGTGGAAGTGAGCGAAGCCCTCAATCAGGATTACGAGCCACAGGGCATGTGGCGCAGCCGCCGCCCGGCGTTACGGGTGGTTATCGCCGTCCTGCTGACCCAAGCCGGCGTTGGCACCATAGCCACTGGCCTCTGGCTCCTGGACGGTGGTTGGTCGGCCATCGCCGCGGCCTGCGGTGCCGCGATCGCCATCGTCCCCTCGGCCTACTACGCGGCCCACGTCTTTTCCAAGGCGCCGGGGACGGCGCCCCGGCAAGTGCTCAGGGCTTTTTACATCGGAGAAGTCGTGAAGTTGATTCTCACGGCGGTGCTCTTTATTATCGCGCTCCGATGGTTAAGCGGGCACTTTCTGCCGCTGATAACAACGTACGCAGCCGCCCTAGGCACCTACTGGTTCTTCTTCTTGGGGGCCCTCCGTACCTAGCGCATCCGCGCGGTACCAAACCGGGGAGCAACGTTTGCCATGAGCGCCGACAGCGAGTTCGACGCGACGGACTACATCCAGCACCACCTCACCAACCTTCGCCTGGACCTGACCGAGGGTACGATCGACTCCGGGGCCACCGGCTTCTGGACGCTCCATATCGATACCCTGATCATGTCGTTCGGTCTCGGCGCGTTGTTCTGCTACGTCTTCTGGCTGGCCGCCCGCCAGGCCACGCCGGGCGTACCGGGTGGGCTGCAGAACTTCGTCGAAGCCATGATCGAGTTCATCGACAAGACGGTGAAGGAGACCTTCCACGCGAAGAGCAAGGTCATCGCGCCGCTGGCGCTGACCATCTTTTGCTGGGTCTTCCTCTCCAACCTGATGGACCTCGTGCCGATCGACATGGTGCCGAGCATCATGATGGCCGTGGGGGTGGACTACTGGAAGATCCTTCCCAGTGTCGACCTGAATTTCACCTTCGGCCTGTCCCTGAGCGTGCTGGCGCTGATCATCATCTACGGCGTGATGGGCCAGGGTGTCGGTGGCTGGCTCAAGAGCTGGGTCACCCATCCCCTGGGCCCGTGGCTGGCTCCGGCCAACCTGATCCTCAACGTCGTGGAGTTCATCGCTAAGCCGGTGTCGCTCTCCCTGCGACTGTTCGGCAACCTCTACGCCGCAGAGCTGGTCTTCATCCTGATCTCTCTGCTCCCGTGGTGGATCCAGTGGGCGCTCGGCACGCCCTGGGCGATCTTCCACATCCTGGTCGTGCCGCTGCAGGCCTTCATCTTCATGATGCTCACCGTGGTCTATCTGGCCATGGCGTATGAAGAACATTAAACTGCCCCACTTTCGATACTGAGAATCCGGGAGGAATCACATGGAACTCGCAGAGCTCATTGCTAACGTCCAGGGGCTGACCGCCCTGACCGTGGGCATCCTGATCGCCGGCGGCGCCATCGGCACCGGTATCGGCTTCGGCCTCCTCGGCGGCAAGTTCCTCGAGGGCGTCGCCCGTCAGCCCGAGATGGCCCCGATGCTGCAGGTTCGCATGTTCCTGGTCGCCGGCCTGCTCGACGCCGTCGCCATGATCGGCGTTGGTATCGCGCTGTTCTTCACCTTCGCCAACCCGTTCCTGGGTGCTGTCGAGGCCGCCGCCGGCGCGTAAACACACGCCGGCGCTTTTAAGCCGCCAGCTCGATCGGAGGTGAAACCGTGAACTTTGGTGCCACGTTCTGGGGGCCGATGATCAGCTTCGCGCTGTTCGTCTGGTTCACCATGAAATTCGTCTGGCCGCCGATCCAACAGGCGCTTGCCGACCGGCAGAAGCAGATTGCCGACGGCCTCGCCGCCGGTGAACGCGGCAAGGAGGAGCTGGAGAAGGCTCAGGCCGAGGTCGACGCCATGCTGCGGGACGCCCGCGAGCAGGCCAGCCAGATCATCAACCAGGCCAACAAGCGTCAGGCCGAGATGATCGAAGAGGCGCGGGCCGAGGCCCGCACCGAGGCCGACCGGATCCTGGCCTCCGCCCGTGAGGAGATCGATCAGGAGATCCAGCGGGCCCGCGAGGACCTGCGCAAGCAGGTCTCAACCATCGCCGTGCAGGCGAGCAGCCAGATCCTGAAGCGCGAGGTGGACGCCAAGGCGCACAAGGATCTGATCGACGATCTGGCGACGCAAATCTAGGGAGGCGCCATGGCCGAGCGCAGCACACTGGCCCGACCTTACGCGCGCGCCGTCTTCGAGCTTGCCGGTGACGACGCGACCGAGCGCGAGGCTTGGTCGCGTCGGCTTGCGGCGGTGGCCGAGGTGGTGCAGGTGCCCCAGCTCGCCTCGCTGCTCACCCACCCGCGGATCAGTGCCGAGGAACTCGCCGGCACAGTCTGCGAGGCGGCAGGCGACATCGGGCAGGCCGGGAAGAATTTCGTCCGGCTGCTGGCGAGCAACCGGCGCCTGCAGTACGCGCCGGAGGTCGCCCGGGTCTACGAGCAGCTGCGTGCCGAGGCCGAGGGCATCGTCGATGTCGAGGTGCTTTCGGCGACCCAGCTCGAGGACGCGCAGCAAGAACGCCTGGCCGAAGCGCTCCGCAAGCGCCTCGGCCGAGAGGTGCGGCTGCAGACGCGGATCGACGAGTCCCTCATCGGGGGGGCGATTATCCGCGCTGGCGACACCACCATAGACGGCTCGGTGAAGGGCAAACTGGCCCGCCTCTCGAGTGCACTGGTTCATTGACGAGGTAGGACGATGCAAGTCAATCCATCGGAGATCAGCGAGCTCATCAAGCGTCGCATTGAGAACTTCGACGCGGCGGCTGAGGCCCGCAACGAAGGCACCGTCGTCAGTGTCGGCGACGGCATCTGCCGCATCCACGGCCTCGCCGACGTCATGTTCGGCGAGATGCTGGAGTTCCCTGACGACACCTTCGGCATGGCCCTGAACCTCGAGCGGGACTCCGTCGGTGCCGTCCTCCTCGGTGACTATCAGCACATCAAGGAGGGGGCCACCGTCAAGTGCACGGGCCGCATCCTCGAGGTGCCGGTCGGTGAGGCTATGCTCGGCCGTGTGGTCGACGCCCTGGGCCGCCCCTGCGACGGCAAGGGCCCGATCAAGACCGAGGCCAGCGAGCCCATCGAGAAGGTCGCTCCCGGCGTTATCACCCGTGAGGGCGTCGATCAGCCGGTGCAAACCGGCCTCAAGGCGATCGACTCCATGGTCCCGATCGGCCGGGGTCAGCGTGAGCTGATCATCGGCGACCGCCAGACCGGCAAGACCGCGGTGGCCGTCGACGCGATCATCAACCAGAAGGACAGCGGCATTAAGTGCATCTACGTCGCGGTCGGGCAGAAGAACTCGACGGTGGCCAACGTGGTGCGCAAGCTCGAGGAGCATGGCGCGATGGACAACACCATCGTCGTCAACGCCGGCGCCTCCGAGTCGGCCGCCATGCAGTACATCGCCCCCTACGCCGGCTGCGCCATGGGCGAGTACTTCCGTGACCGCGGCGAAGATGCGCTGATCATCTACGACGACCTGACTAAGCAGGCCTGGGCCTACCGCCAGGTCTCCCTGCTGCTGCGCCGGCCGCCGGGTCGTGAGGCGTACCCGGGTGACGTCTTCTACCTCCACTCCCGGCTACTCGAGCGCGCCTCGCGCATCAACGCCGAGGAAGTCGAGCGTCGCACCAATGGCGAGGTCAAGGGCCAGACGGGGTCGCTGACCGCGCTGCCCATCATCGAGACGCAAGCCGGCGACGTGTCCGCCTTCGTGCCGACGAACGTGATCTCGATCACCGACGGGCAGATCTACCTCGAGACGGACCTCTTCAACTCGGGCGTGCGGCCCGCGGTGAACGCCGGTCTGTCGGTCTCCCGCGTGGGTGGCTCGGCGCAGACGAAGATCATCAAGAAGCTCGGCGGCGGTGTCCGCCTGGCGCTGGCCCAGTACCGCGAGCTGGCGGCGTTCTCCCAGTTCGCCTCCGATCTGGACGAGACCACGCGCCAGCAGCTCGAGCGCGGCAAGCGCACCATGGAGCTGATGAAGCAGGGGCAGTACGAGCCGCAGTCGGTCGGTGAGATGGCCTTCGTGCTCTTCGCCGCCAACGAGGGTTATGTCGACGACGTCGAGAACGACCAGGTGGTTCGTTTCGAGAAGGCGCTGCTCGACTACCTGCGTGCCGAGCACGCCGAGCTGCTCCAGCGCATCACGGAGACCGGCGATTACAACGACGAGATCCACGCCGAGATGCAGAAGGCGATGGACGCGTTCAAGAAAAATCGCACGTGGTGAGCACGCGCTGCCGGGGAGCTGCACGCTCCCCGGCCGGCCCCTTAACGACACATAGGTGACGGCATGGCCGGGGCGAAAGAAGTAAAGACCAAGATCAAGAGCGTTCAGAACACGCAGAAGATCACAAGCGCGATGGAGATGGTCGCCGCATCGAAGATGCGGCGTGCCCAGGAGCGTATGGAGGCGACGCGGCCGTACGCCGAAAAAATCCGGCAGGTCATCGGCCACCTCGGCCACGCCAATCCGGATTACCGCCATCCGTTTCTGGTCGAGCGCGACGAGGTCAAGCGCGTCGGCTACATCGTCGTCTCCACCGACCGCGGTCTGTGCGGGGGTCTGAACGTCAACCTGTTCAAGGCGGCGATCAACGACCTCAAGGGCTGGCAGGAGCAGGGCGTCGGCGCCCAGGTCGTGCCCATCGGCGCCAAGGGCATCGGCTTCTTCGAGCGCACCGGGGTCGAGATCCCCGCCGAGGTCCGCGACATCGGCGACCGCCCGAAGCTCGAGCAGATGATCGGGCCGATCAAGGTCCTGCTCGACGCCTACGTGGACGGCACCATCGACCGGGTGAACCTGGTGAGCAACCAGTTCGTGAACACCATGACCCAGCGGCCGCAGGTCCAGCGGCTGATCCCGGTCGAGCCGGTTCGCGAGGAGGAAATGCTCGAGAACTGGGACTACATCTATGAGCCGGACGCTGCCTCGCTGCTGGATGATGTGCTGCGCCGCTACGTCGAGTCCCAGGTCTATCAGGGCGTGGTCGAGAACATCGCCTGCGAGATGGCAGCGCGAATGATCGCGATGAAGAGCGCCTCCGACAACGCCGCGGAGATCATCGACGATCTGCAGATCACGTACAACAAGGCCCGCCAGGCGGCGATCACGCAGGAGCTGACCGAGATCGTCTCGGGCGCCGAGGCCGTTTCGGGCTAATACCGATTTCCAATATCAACGGCGGGCCTGCGCGGCCCGCGAGAAGCTATCTGAGGGGATCCGAATGAGCGCTGGAAAGATCGTTCAGGTGATTGGTGCAGTGGTCGACGTGGAATTTCCGCGTGACCAGGTGCCGCAGATCTACGACGCCCTCGTGGTCGACGAGCGGGGCCTGACCCTCGAGGTCCAGCAGCAGCTGGGCGACGGCGTCGTCCGCACGATCGCCATGGGGTCCTCCGACGGCCTGACGCGCTCGGAGAAAGTCTCGAACACCGGCGGCCCGATCTCGGTGCCGGTCGGCCAGGGGACCCTGGGGCGCATCATGGACGTCCTCGGCGAGCCGGTGGACGAGGCCGGCGACGTGAAGACCGAGGAGCGCTGGCCGATCCACCGCAACGCGCCGACCTACGAGGACCAGTCCGGCGGCCAGGAGCTGCTTGAGACCGGGATCAAGGTCATCGACCTGCTGTGCCCGTTCGCCAAGGGTGGCAAGGTCGGCCTGTTTGGCGGCGCCGGCGTCGGCAAGACGGTCAACATGATGGAGCTGATCCGCAACATCGCGGTGGAGCACTCCGGTTACTCCGTCTTTGCTGGTGTCGGCGAGCGCACCCGCGAGGGCAACGACTTCTACCACGAGATGAAGGACTCCAACGTCCTCGACAAGGTCTCGCTGGTCTACGGCCAGATGAACGAGCCGCCGGGTAACCGCCTGCGCGTCGCGCTGACCGGCCTGACCATGGCCGAGTACTTCCGCGACGAGGGGCGTGACGTGCTGATGTTCATCGACAACATCTACCGTTACACCTTGGCCGGCCAGGAGGTCTCCGCGCTGCTCGGCCGCATGCCGTCGGCAGTCGGCTACCAGCCAACGCTGGCCGAGGAGATGGGCAAGCTCCAGGAGCGCATCACCTCCACCAAGACCGGTTCCATCACATCGGTGCAGGCGGTCTATGTTCCGGCCGACGACCTCACCGACCCGGCGCCGGCGACGACCTTTGCTCACCTGGACGCGACCATCGTGCTCTCGCGCCAGATTGCCGAGCTCGGTATCTACCCGGCGGTCGATCCGCTGGACTCCACCTCGCGCCAGCTCGACCCGCTGGTCATCGGCCAGGAGCACTACGACGTCGCCCGCGGGGTCCAGGGTGTCCTGCAGCGCTACAAGGAGCTCAAGGACATCATCGCGATCCTGGGCATGGACGAGCTTTCCGAGGAGGACAAGCTCACCGTCTCCCGGGCGCGGAAGATCCAGCGCTTCCTGTCCCAGCCGTTCTTCGTGGCGGAAGTGTTTACCGGCATGTCCGGTAAGTACGTCCCGCTGAAGGACACCGTCGCGTCCTTCAAGGCGATCATCGACGGCGAGTACGACCACCTGCCCGAGCAGGCGTTCTACATGGTCGGTACCGTCGAAGAGGCCGCCGAGAAGGCCAAGAACCTGTAATCCGGGGGTGCCATGAGCACGCTCCAAGTCGACATCGTAAGTGCTGAAGAGCAGCTGTACGCCGGCCAGGCGAGCATGGTCATTGCGCCGGCGGCCGAGGGTGACGTGGGTATCGCCCCGCGTCACGCCCCGCTGCTGACCCGGCTGCGTCCGGGTGAGCTGCGCATCACCCCGGAGGGCGACGAAGAGGAATTCTTCTTCTACGCTTCCGGGGGCCTGCTCGAGGTCCAGCCGCACAAGGTGACGGTACTCGCCGATACCGCAGTGCGTGCCCGTGACATCGACGAGGCCGCGGCCCTGGAGGCCAAGCGGCGGGCCGAGGAGAAGCTCCGCGAGCAGAAGGACGAGGTGGATTACAGCTCCGTCCAGGCGGAGCTTGCCGAAGCCATGGCGCAGCTGAGAACCCTCGAGAGCCTGCGCAAGCGGGCCAAGCGCTGACGCGAACGGAGGAACCGACCATGCGGGCACCTGTTGCCGTGGTCATACTGGCTGCGGGCAAGGGGACCCGCATGCGTTCGGCCCAGCCTAAGGTGCTGCAGCCGCTGGCTGGGCGCTCCCTGCTCTCCCACGTGCTCGATACGGCCCTCGCCTTGGGGCCGGAGCAGGTGCACGTGGTCTATGGTCACGGCGGCCAGGAGGTCGCCGCGGCGCACGCCGACTATCCGGTGCACTGGGTCGAGCAGCCCGAGCAGCTTGGCACCGGCCACGCGGTCGCCTGCGCCCTACCGCAGATCCCCGATGATCATCGGGTCCTGGTCCTCTACGGCGATGTCCCGCTGGTTACCCCGGCCACCCTCGAGCCGCTGGTGGACGGCCACGGCTTGGAGCTGCTGGCCGCCCGGGTGCCCGATTCCACCGGCTACGGGCGCGTGATCCGCGATGCAGCCGGGGGCGTGGTGGCGATCGTCGAGGAGAAGGACGCCGACCCGGGGCAGCGGGGCGTAGATGAAATCAATACCGGGCTTATGGCGGCTCCGGCCGCCGACCTGCGCCGCTGGATGGCAGCCCTGTCGGCGGACAACGCCCAGGGGGAGTACTACCTGACCGATGCGGTGGCCGCTGCTGTCGCGGACGGCGTCCCGGTGCTCGCCCGGTTCACTGCGGACCCCGGCGAGGCCAGCGGCATCAACGACCTTGTCCAGCTCGCGGAAGTCGAGCAGGCGTACCAGCGCCGCGAGGCCCGGCGGCTGCTGCGCGGAGGCCTGCGTCTGGTGGCCCCCGAGCGTTTCACTCTGCGCGGTCAAGTGCGCTTCGGCACCGACTGCGCCATCGACCCCGACTGTACCCTGGAAGGCGAGGTGGCGCTCGGCGACAACGTGCACATCGCCCAGGGCACCGTGCTCCGGGACTGCGTTGTCGAGGACGGGGCGCGCCTCGGACCCTATACTGTCATCGAGCAGGCCCGGATCGGCCCCGGGTGCCGGATCGGCCCCTTCGCCCATCTCCGTCCCGGGACCGTGCTCGAGGAGGGCGCCCGGGTGGGGAATTTCGTCGAGACCAAGGCGGCTCGTCTGGGTCCCGGGGCCAAGGCCAATCACCTCACCTACGTCGGCGATGCTGAGGTCGGGGCCCGGGCCAATCTCGGCGCGGGGACCATCACGTGCAACTACGACGGTGCCCGCAAACACCGCACGCGGATCGGCGACGACGCCTTCATCGGCTCGGGAAGCCAGCTGGTCGCCCCGGTCCAGGTGGGTGACCGGGCGACCATCGGTGCCGGAACAACGTTGACCAGCGACGCGCCGGCCGACGCCCTGACCGTCGCGCGCAGCCGCGCCCGGACCATCCCCGGCTGGCAACATCCCGGCTTGACGGGTCGTCGCGGACCTCCCGATGATAGCGATGCCACGCCGGCGTCCGACGGTGCCAAGGAAGAGTAAGGAGCGAGCATGTTCGACCACACAGTCGTTGCGGTGCACTTCGAGTCCCCCTACCAGCCCCTGCTCGATGCCATCGGTGAGCTGCACAAGTTCGGGGCGAAGCAGTTTACGCTGGTCGATGTCCTGCGCATCGATGACCCGGACGATCTCAGCGAGAGCCATCGCGCCGAGGCCCGTCGGCGTCTGGCCCAGAAGCAGTCAGACCTCCAGGCGGCCGGCTACCAGGTCGACATCCAGCAGCCGATCGGCTTCCCCGCGCCGGAGCTCGCCAAGATCGGCCGCGGCTACGGCGCGCAGCTGATCCTGCTCGGCTCGCGCGGCGAGGGGCTGCTGCGCGAGTTCTATCACGGCTCCACGGTCCTCGAACTCGCCCGGCAGACCGCGCTGCCGGTGCTCATGGAGCGCATCGCCCCGGACCCGAATACCTTCGGCCACGGCGAGACGTTCCAGCGGCCCATGCTGGCCACCGACTTCTCCAAAAAGGCTGCCGCGGCCCAGGCCCTGGCCCTGGATATCGGCGAGCACACCGGTGCGCTCACCGTGCTGCACGTCACCGACGAGGACACCCGGACCGAGGGCCAGGAGCGCCTGCAGCACTTTGCCGAGCAGGCCGAGGCGCGGGGCATCGAGGTCACGACCCGGCTGGAGACCGGGACCCCGTCGCGGGTGATCCGCAACGTCGCCGAGAAGGAGCGCAGCAGCATGGTCGTGGTGGGCAAGCGCGGTGACGGCCCCGGGCGTGACCTCGCCCTGGGCAGCACGGCGCAGCAGGTCTGCCGCAATTGCCCCTGTTCGGTGCTGCTCGTGCCCAACGAGCAGGGCATCTGGATTCGCTGATATGTGCGGAATCGTCGGTGCCTGCGCGCAGCGAGACGTGGCCCCGGTCCTGCTGGAAGGCCTGAGGCGTCTGGAGTACCGGGGGTACGACTCCGCCGGAATGGCTGTTATCGATCCCGACGGCCGTCTGTCGCGGACCCGGGTCGCCGGCCGGGTCGATGACCTGGCCAGCGCACTCGAGCCCCGGCTGCCGGCCGGCGGCACCGGCATCGCCCACACGCGCTGGGCCACCCACGGTGTCCCCAACGACATCAACGCCCACCCGCACACCGCCGCCGGCGAGGTGGCCCTGGTCCACAACGGCATCATCGAGAATCACGAGCGGCTGCGCGAACAGCTGCTCGCCGCTGGTTACGAGTTTCAGTCGGAGACCGATACCGAGGTCGCGGTCACCCTTTTCGCCGACCGCCACACCCGCGGCGGCGTCGATCTGCTCGAGGCGGTACGGGGCGGGCTGCCGGAGCTCGAGGGCGCCTACGCCTTCGCTGTGGTCTCCGCCCGCGAGCCGGGACGGATGATCGCCTGCCGGCGCGGTAGCCCCCTGGTGATTGGTGTGGGTATCGGCGAGCACTTCGTCGCCTCGGACGTGGCGGCGCTGCTGCCGGTAACCCGTCAGTTCATCTTCCTCGAGGACGGCGATCTCGCCGACCTCTCGCGGGACGGTGTCACCATCTACGACGCCGAGGGGCGACCGGTCGAGCGACCGGTGCGCACCTCCGAGCTCAGTGCCGAGTCGGTGGAGCGGGGCGGCTACCGTCACTTCATGCTCAAGGAGATCCACGAGCAGCCGGCGGCGGTGGCCGAGACCCTGGAAGGCCGCCACGCGGACGGCCGCGTCCTCGAGGCGGCGTTCGGCCCCGGCGCCGAACAGCTCCTCGACCAGGCCGAGCGTCTGCAGATCGTCGCCTGCGGCACCTCGTACCACGCCGGGCTGATCGCCCGTTTCTGGGCCGAGACCTACGCTGGGCTGCCCTGCGATGTCGAGGTGGCCAGCGAATTCCGATATCGGGCCCACGCCGTCCCGCCGGGCACGTTGGTGGTGGTGATCTCTCAGTCCGGCGAGACCGCCGACGTACTCGCCGCGCTGCGCGAGTCGCGCCGGCTGGGTTACGGCGGGGTGATGGCCATCTGCAACGTCCCCGAGAGCTCGCTGGTGCGCGAGGCCGACCTGACCCTGCTGACCCGGGCCGGGCCCGAGATCGGCGTCGCCTCGACCAAGGCCTTCACCACCCAGCTGACCGCCCTGTTGCTGCTGGTCGGCGCCTTTGCCCGCCGCCGCGGCCGCCCGCAGGCCGAGCAGGAGTTGGTCCGGGCCGCGGTGCAGCTGCCCGGCGCCCTGGAGCGCGCCGTGGCCATCGAGCCCCAGGTGGCCGAGCTGGCCGAGCAGTTCGTCGACCGTGCCCACGCCCTCTTCCTGGGCCGTGGCGCTCACTACCCCGTGGCGCTGGAGGGCTCGCTCAAGCTTAAGGAGATCTCCTATATCCACGCCGAGGCGTACCCCGCCGGCGAACTCAAGCACGGCCCCCTGGCCCTGGTCGACGACGGCATGCCCGTGGTGGCGGTCGCCCCTCGGGACGATCTGCTCGACAAACTGCACTCGAACCTCCAGGAGGTTCGCGCCCGTGGCGGGCGTCTGTTCGTCTTCGCCGACGACGCCGCCGCCCTGCGCTCCGCGCGTGGTTTCCACGTCCTCCCAGTGCCTGCCGGCCCAGAGGCCATCTCGCCGGTGATCCACACTGTCCCGCTGCAGTTGCTCGCCTACCACGTGGCGGTCCTGCGGGGCACCGACGTGGACAAGCCGCGCAACCTGGCCAAGTCGGTCACCGTCGAATGACAGGACCCGTTGTATGAACCTGCGCGACCTCCGCTATCTGGTCGCCGTGGCCGAGCACCGGCATTTTGGGCGAGCGGCGCGTGCCTGCTACGTCAGCCAGCCGACGCTCTCCACGCAGCTCAAGAAGCTCGAGGAGTACCTGGAAGTCCAGCTGGTCGAGCGCAATCGCCGGCGGGTGCTGCTCACGCCGCTGGGTGAGCGGCTGGCGGAGCGGGCCCGCGGGATCCTCAGCGCCGTCGACGACATGGTCGAGGTGGCCCGTGCCCAGGCCGAGCCGATGACCGGTGATGTCCGCCTGGGGGTGATCCCCACCGTCGGACCGTACCTGCTGCCCCACGTCATCCCGGATCTGGCGCAGACCTTTCCCCGCCTGCGCCTGCACCTGCGCGAGGACCTGACGCAGCGGCTGCTCGATCAGCTGCGTGCCGGCAGCCTCGACGGTGCCATCCTTGCATCGCCGATCGGCGGTGACGACCTGGTCTCGGCGCCACTGTGTCACGAGCCGTTCTACCTGGCCGTGCCCCGTGGCCACGCGCTGGACCATCCGGAACCGGTCCACACCAGCGATCTGCAGCAGACCGAGCTGATGCTCCTGGAGGAGGGGCACTGCCTGCGCGAACAGGCCCTGGAGCTGTGCCGGCGCAACGACGTCGGCGAGGCGGCGGCTTTCCGTGCCACCAGCCTCGAGACCCTGCGCCAGATGGTGGCCGCCGGGGTCGGGGTCACCCTGCTGCCGGCCCTGGCGGCGGGCGCCTCCCGCCACGGGCCGGACCGCGGCGCCATCAGCCTCCGGCCATTCGCTGAGCCTGTACCCAGCCGCGACCTGGCTCTCTACTGGCGGGCCGGGACCGCCCGAGAACCCACTTTCCGGGAGCTGGTCGAACGCATGTGCACCGCCCCTGTCCTTCAGGATCCTACCGAGACCCTGCCTGCTGCCTGATATGCCGATCGATGGCCTGACCACAGACCTCAATGACGCCCAGCGCGAGGCCGTCTGCCTGCCCCCGGGACGAGCCCTGGTGCTCGCCGGCGCCGGCAGCGGCAAGACACGCGTGCTCACCCGGCGCGCCGCCTACCTCGTGCAGGCCGAGGGCGCCTCGCCGTTCTCGATCCTGGCAGTCACGTTCACCAACAAGGCCGCCGGCGAGATGCGCGGCCGCATCGGCGAGCTGCTGGGTATCGCCACCGCCGGCATGTGGGTGGGCACCTTTCACGGCATCGCTCACCGGCTGCTGCGCCAGCACACCCAGCGTGCGGGGTTGCCCGAGGGCTTCCAGATCCTCGACGCCGACGATCAGCTACGGGTGGTCAAACGGGTCCTGCGCGCCCGCGGCACCGACGACTCCCGTTTTCCGCCCCGCCAGGTGCGGGGCTTTATCAGCGGCCGCAAGGAGGAGGGCGAGCGTCCCGCCGACGTGACCGAGGCCGCCGGCGACTATCAGCAAGAGCTGCTGGCGATCTATCACGACTACGAGCAAGCGTGCCGGCGGGGCGGGTTGGTGGACTTCTCCGAGCTGCTACTGCGCGCCTACGAACTGTTGCGCGACGACCCCGAACTGCTCGGTCACTACCAACGTCGTTTCGAGCATATCCTCGTCGATGAGTTCCAGGACACCAACGCCCTGCAATACCGGTGGCTGAAGCTGCTCGCCGGCGCCCGGGCCGAGCTGTTCGTCGTCGGCGATGACGACCAGTCCATCTACGGCTGGCGGGGCGCGCGGGTGGAAAACATCGAGCACTTCCGGCGCGAGATGGGGGATGTTCGGGTCGTGCGTCTGGAGCAGAACTACCGCTCCACCGGCACCATTCTGGACGCGGCCAACCGCCTGATCGAGCACAATGCCGGCCGGCTCGGCAAGCAGTTGTGGACCGACGGGGGCAGCGGCGAGCCCATCACCCTGTACGCCGCCTTCAACGAGATCGACGAGGCGCGTTGGGTGGTGGACCGGATCCGCCAGCTTATCGAAGAGGGCGGTCACGGCTACGCCGACTTCGCCATCCTCTACCGCTCCAACGCCCAGTCCCGCGCCCTGGAGCACGAGCTGCACGCCGCTCGTCTGCCGTTTCGCGTCTACGGTGGGTTGCGCTTTTTCGAGCGCGCTGAGGTCAAGGACGCGCTGGCCTATCTGCGTCTGGTGGCCAATCGCCACGATGACGCCAGCTTCGAGCGTGTGGTGAACACCCCACCCCGGGGCATCGGTGCCAAGACCGTCGACGCTGTCCGCTATGCCGCCCGGGAGGGCGATGTCTCGATGTGGCGCGCCGCCCGCGAGCTGGCTGGCGGGCGGGCCCTGGCGGCCCGGGCGCGCAACGCCCTGTCCGAGTTCCTGGCGTTCATCGATACCCTGGATCAGGAACTCGCCCACCGGCCGGTGCACGAGCAGGTGGAGCAGGCCATCACTCGCGCCGAGCTGCGCCGCTACCACGAACGCGACGAGGCCCGCCTGGAGAACCTCGACGAGCTGGTGACCGCGGCGCGCACCTTTGCCCAGCGCGATGACCAAGAGGAGGACCAGGACCCGCTGGCGGCCTTCCTGAGCCACGCCGCCCTGGAGGCGGGCGAGGGGCAGGCCGACGACTGGGAGCACTCCGTGCAGCTGATGACCCTGCACTCGGCCAAGGGGCTGGAGTTCCCCGTGGTCTTCCTGGTGGGCCTGGAGGAAGGGCTGTTCCCGCACCGCATGTCCGTCGAGGAGCCCGGCCGGCTTGAGGAGGAGCGCCGGCTGTGCTACGTGGGCATGACCCGGGCCCGCCAGCGGTTGATCCTGACCCACGCCGAGAAGCGTCGCCTGCACGGGGTTGACCAGTTGGCCCGGCCGTCGCGCTTTCTCACCGAGCTGCCCGGAGAGGGTCTGGAGGAGGTGCGCCCGCGCATGTCGGTGCGCCGGGGGCCGCCGCCGGCCACCGCCCCAAGCGGACCCTCGCTGCCGGGGGACCAACCGCCGGCGGGGTTGAGCTTGGGCAGCCGGGTGCGTCACCCGCGCTTTGGCGACGGCATCCTGCTCCAGTGCGAGGGCAGTGGCCCGAATGCCCGCCTGCAGGTCCGTTTCGACGAGGCCGGCACCAAGTGGTTGATCGCCGACCGGGCCGGCCTGGAGCCGGCTACCAGCTAAACAGCCGCCACAGCGGCGTGCGCGGGGGCTCGAGCGGGTCGTGCTCACCGCCGCTGCCGTCAAGTACGCCGTCTCCGGTGGTGTCGTAGAGCAGGTAAGGTGGGCCGACCGCCGGTTGGATGCGTACCGCGTAAATCTGCCCCGCGATGCGGTACTCCTCGATGACCGCCCAGTCGCGCTCGACGATGGTCACCGTCGGCTCGAGATCCGGTTCGTCGCGGATCAGCCCCTCGGGTGGGGGAGGCGGGGTCACCGTGATCCGTTCATCGGCCTCGAAGCCGCCGGCGGTGGTGGCCACCAGCATCCCCGCCAGGACCAGCCCCCCGGCACCCCGCGCACCCCGACTGCTGCTCATGGCCACCCTTCCTCTAGAGATCGAGCAGAATCTCCCGCTCCTCGCGGGAGGGCTGGAAGCCGCGGTCTTCGTAGTGGTCGAAGATGGCCGTGACCACCTCCTCCGGTGTATCCACGACCTTGAACAGGTGCATGTCCTCGGCGTCGATGGCCTCCTCGGCCACCAGTCGCTCCTGGAACCACTCCACCAGCTTCTCCCAGAAGGGGCTGTGCACCAGGATGATGGGGATGCGCGGCGTCTTCCCGGTCTGCACCAGGGTCAGGATCTCGGCCAGCTCGTCCAGCGTCCCGAACCCGCCGGGCAACACCACGTAGGCCGAGGCGTACTTGACGAACATCACCTTGCGCGAGAAGAAGTGCCGGAAGTGCAGGGCGATGTCTTGGTACGCATTGGCCTCCTGCTCTTTCGGCAGCTGGATGTTGAGCCCCACACTGGGCGACTTCCCGGCCTGGGCGCCCTTATTGGCCGCCTCCATGATGCCGCCGCCGCCGCCGCTGACCACCGAGAAGCCGGCGTCGGAGACCTCGCGGGCAACACGCTCGGCCAAGTGGTAGTAGGGGTGGTCCGGGGCGACGCGGGCCGAGCCGAAGATGCTCACCGAGGGCTTGATCGACGAAAGGCGTTCGAAGCCCTCCACGAACTCGGCCATGATCTGGAAAATCTTCCAGGATTCACGGGTCAGCGTGGCGCCGTTGAGCGGGATGCGCTCCTGGTGCGCGAACGGGTTCTTGGGGTCCATAAGGCTCCGTGGCTGGGCTGTTGATCGTCTCCGGGACTGCAACCTTTATCATAGCCGCGTAGCCCGCCAACAGTCACAGAGAGCGATTGCATGACACAACCGGACGACCGCCTGGTCCTGGTGGACGGTTCCTCCTACCTCTACCGTGCCTTCCACGCCCTGCCGGCGCTGAGCAACGCCGACGGTGAGCCCACCGGAGCGCTCTACGGCGTGGTCAACATGCTTCACAAGCTGCTCGCCGACGAGCCCCAGGCGCGCTTCGCGGTGGTCTTCGATGCCCCGGGCCGGACCTTCCGCGACGAGCTTTTCGAGCAGTACAAGGCCCACCGGCCGCCCATGCCCGACGAGCTGCGCGCCCAGCGCGAGCCGCTCAAGCAGATCATCGCCGCGCTCGGCGTGCCCGTGCTTGAGGTGGACGGGGTTGAGGCCGACGATGTCATCGGTACGCTGGCGGTGCGTGCCCCGGGGCCGGTGATCATCTCGACCACCGACAAGGACATGGCGCAGCTGGTGGACGAGCGTGTCTCCCTGCTCAACACCATGAGCGGCACCCGGCTGGATCCGGCGGGCGTGCGCGAGAAGTTCGGCGTGCCGCCGGAGGCGATCCGCGACTACCTCGCCCTGGTGGGCGATACCTCCGACAACATCCCCGGTGTCCCCAAGGTCGGACCGAAGACCGCGGCCAAGTGGCTCAATGCCTACGGCAGTCTGGAGGCGCTGCGCGAGCGCGCCGACGAGATCCGCGGCAAGGTCGGCGAGAGCCTGCGCGCCCATCTCGACGAACTGCCGCTCTCGGTGGACCTGGCCACCATCCGTTGCGACCTGGAGCTCGATGTCGCCCCCGAGGACCTTGTCCGTCGGACGCCGGATCGGGAAGCCCTCGCGGCGCTCTACCGGCGCTACGGCATGCGCCGCTTCCTCGCCGAAATCCAGGCCGGCGATGCTGCTGCCGCGGCCGATGGCACGGGCGCCAGCCTCCCTCCGGAGGCCCCGGAAACGGACTATCAGATCGTCCTCGACGACGACGGGTTCGACACCTGGGTCGAGCGCCTGCGCGCCGCCCCGGCGTTCTCCGTCGACCTGGAGACGGACAGCCTGAACTACATGGACGCGGCCATCGTCGGTGTCTCGGTGGCCGTCGAGCCGGGGCAGGCCGCCTACCTGCCGGTTGCCCATTGCGGCCCCGGTGCCCCCGAGCAGCTGGACCGCGACCGGGTGCTTGAGGTGTTGCGGCCCCTGCTTGAGGCCGAGCAGCCCGAGAAGATCGGTCAGAACCTCAAGTACGACATGAGCGTCCTGGCCCGCTACGGCATCGAGCTGCGCGGCGTGGCCTATGACAGCATGCTCGAATCCTACGTCCTGGATTCCACTGCCACCCGTCACGACATGGACTCGCTGGCCAGCAAGTACCTGGGCGTCGAGGTCACCAGCTACGAGGAGCTCTGCGGCAAGGGGGCCCGGCAGGTGCCGTTTGCCGAGATCGACGTCGAGCGTGCCGGCCACTACGCCGCCGAGGACGCCGACATCGCCCTGCGCCTGCACCGGCTGCTCCATCCCCGCCTGCAGGCGGAGCCGGGCCTGCTGCGGGTCTTCAATGAGCTGGAGATGCCCCTGCTGCCCGTGCTCTCGCGCATGGAGCGCCACGGGGTGCGCGTTGACCGCGGGCTGCTCGAGCGCCAAAGCGAGGAGCTGGCCGCGCGCATGGCGGAAGTGGAGCAGCACGCCCACGAAGAGGCCGGCGAGGCGTTCAACCTCGGCTCGCCCAAGCAGATCCAGGAGATCTTCTTCGAGCGCATGGGATTACCGGTAATCCAGCGGACCCCCAAGGGCCAGCCCTCCACCGCCGAGTCGGTGCTCGAGGAGCTCAGCGCCCGAGGCCACGAACTGCCGCGCCTGATCCTGGAGCACCGTGGGCTGTCCAAGCTCAAGTCCACCTACACCGACAAGCTCCCGCAGCTGATCCACCCGCAGACCGGCCGGGTGCACACCTCTTACCACCAGGCCGTGGCCGCCACCGGGCGGCTCTCCTCCTCGGACCCCAATCTGCAGAACATCCCCGTGCGCACGCCCGAGGGGCGGCGCATCCGCAAGGCCTTTGTGGCCAGCCCGGGGCACCGGCTGATCACCGCCGACTACTCCCAGGTGGAGTTGCGCATCATGGCCCATCTCTCCGCCGATACCGGGCTGCGGGGGGCCTTCGAGCAGGGCGAGGACATCCACCGGGCCACCGCTGCCGAGGTCTTCGCCACCGCCGAGGCCAACGACGAGCAGCGCCGCGCCGCCAAGGCGATCAACTTCGGGCTGATCTACGGCATGTCCGCTTGGGGGCTGGGCCGTCAGCTGGGCATCCCCCGCGATGAGGCGCAGACCTACATCGACCGCTATTTCGAGCGTTACCCGGGGGTGCGCACCTTCATGGACCGCGCTCGTGAGCAGGCGCGCGAGCAGGGCTTCGTCGAGACCGTCTTCGGTCGCCGCCTGCACGTGCCCGAGATTCACAGCCGCAACCGCCAGCGCCGCGAGTACGCCGAGCGCACCGCTATCAACGCTCCCATGCAGGGCACCGCCGCGGACGTCATCAAGCGGGCCATGATCGATGTCGATGCCCTGCTCGCCGAACGCTTCCCCGAGGCCCGGCTGGTCATGCAGGTGCACGACGAGCTGGTGCTGGAGGTGCCGGCTGGGCAGGAGACGACCATCGGCGACGAGGTGCGCCGGCTGATGACGGCGGCCGATGGCGGCATGCTGTCCGTGCCCTTGGAAGTCGAGGTCGGTGTTGGCGATGATTGGGAGCAGGCGCATTGAGGGCCGACCGGCGCCGCTGCATCGGCCCAAGGACGGGTGGTTATTTAGAAATCTTTTAGTTAAGGTTCCGTTGATTCAAGCGCCCAATCGGCGCTGCCGGCACCGCGCGGCGGTGTCGGATACAGCTGTCAGGCAGGAGGTGCCGCAACGATGGAAGCCCTCGACCCGCTGCTCTTATCGCGGATGCAATTCGCCTTCGTGGTTTCGTTCCACGCCCTGTTCCCGGTGTTCACCATCGGCCTCGCGGCCTACATCGCCGTCCTCGAGGCGCTGTGGTATCGCACCGACAGCCCGGTCTACCGACGGCTGTCCGAGTTCTGGATCAAGATCTTCGCCGTGGTCTTCGGCATGGGCGTGGTCTCCGGCGTGGTCATGTCCTTCCAGTTCGGCACCAACTGGAGCGAGTTCTCCTTCGCCACGGCCAACTTCCTCGGGCCGATCCTCTCCTACGAGGTGCTCACCGCCTTCTTCCTCGAGGCCGTCTTCCTCGGCATCCTGCTCTTCGGCCGCGATCGGGTCCCGCGCGGGACGCACCTGTTTGCCGCCTGCATGGTGGCCATCGGCACGTTCATCTCCTCGTTCTGGATCCTCTCGGCCAACTCCTGGATGCAGACCCCGCAGGGCTTCGAGTTCCGGGATGGCATCGTCCACGTCACCTCGTGGGCCGAGGCGATCTTCAACCCCTCGCTGTGGCCGCGCTTCGGCCACGTGGCGCTGGCCTCGCTGCTGACCGGCGGCTTCGTCGTCGCCGGCGTCAGCGCCTACTTCCTGCTGCGCAACCGCGCCGTGGAGATGAACCGCAAGGCGTTGAGCATGACCCTGTGGCTGCTGCTGCTGGTCGCACCGGCGCAGATCTTCATGGGCGACATCCACGGGCTGAACTCCTTTGAGCACCAGCCGACCAAGGTCGCCGCCATGGAGGGGGCCTGGGAGACCCGCGAGGGGGCGCCGCTCTATCTCTTCGCCATCCCCGACTCCACCGCCGAGACCAACCACCTGGCGGTGGGTATCCCCAACCTGGCCAGCCTCATCCTCACCCACCAGTGGGATGGCGAGGTGCCCGGGCTCAAGGAGGTCAGCGCCGAGGAGCGCCCGCCGGTGGGGATCGTCTTCTGGTCGTTCCGCATCATGGTAGGCATCGGTGTGTTGATGCTGCTGGTCGCCCTGTGGGGCGCCTGGCTGCGCATGCGCGGGCGCCTGTTCGAGAGCCGGGCGTTTCTCAACACCCTGCAGCTGATGATCCCGCTGCCCTTCGTGGCGGTGCTCACCGGCTGGTTCGTCACCGAGATCGGCCGGCAGCCGTGGCTGATCTACGGCCAGATGACCCTGGCCGAGGGGGTGACCCCGTCGCTGACCGGGTGGATGGCACTGGCCACCCTGATCGGTTACGTGCTGGTCTACGCGGTCATCTTCACCGCCGGGCTCTATTACGTGACGCGCATCGTGCGCACCGGTCCGGAAGGGGTGGGCTCCGTGGAGGAGCCGACGCACGCCAAGCGGCCCTTCTCGGCAGCCGACGTGCCGTTCGACGACGACCCGGATTTCTCCACCAGCTCGCGGTGAGGTAGCACTATGGATCTGATCGACATCACCATCATCTGGATGGGGATCATCGGCCTCGGGGTGTTCATGTACATCCTGCTCGACGGCTTCGATCTGGGGGTGGGCATCCTCTACCCGTTCACCCCCAGTGAGCAGGTGCGGGATGACCTGATGAACACGGTGGCCCCGGTGTGGGACGGCAACGAGACCTGGCTGATCCTCGGCGGGGCCGGGTTGCTGGCCGCCTTCCCGGCGGTCTACGCCATCTATCTGCCGGCGCTCTACCTGGGTGTGTTCCTGATGCTCGCCGGCCTGATCTTCCGCGGCGTGGCCTTCGAGTTCCGCTTCAAGTCCTCGCGCACGCGCTGGTTCTGGAACGCCGCCTTCGCCGGTGGCTCGATTGTCGCCGCGGCGGCCCAGGGTTTCGTGGTCGGCACCTACATCCAGGGCTTCGAGGTGGAGGGCTTCACCTACGTCGGCGGGCCGTTCGACTGGTTCACGCCGTTCACGGTCTTCACTGCTGTCTCGCTGGTGATCGGCTACGCGCTGCTCGGTGCCGCGTGGGGGGTGCTCAAGACCGAGGGCGCCACCCAGCAGTGGCTCTACCGGGTCACGCCCTGGCTGATCGTACTGCTCGCGATCTGCCTGCTCGGCATCTCGATCTGGACGCCGCTGACCTCGGAGCGGATCCTGGAGCGCTGGCAGGAGGCGTGGACCGTCCTCTGGCCGCTGCCCCTGCTCGGTCTCCTGGCCCTGACGGCGTGCTGGTACGGGATTCGTCGTCGGCTTGAGATGCTGCCCTTCGTGGCCGGCCTGGGCCTGTTCGTCACCGTCTACCTGGGCCTGATCGCCAGCCAGTGGCCGTACATGGTCCCGCCGGAGATCACCTTCCGCGATGCGGCCTCGGCCCCCGAGGCGCAGCTTTTCCTGCTGCTGGGGATCCTCTTCCTGCTGCCGATCATCGTCGGCTACACGGTTTGGACCTACTGGATCTTCCGCGGCAAGGTCGGCGCCGGCGGAGGCTATCACTGAGCCGTGACCGCACCGGCCGCTGACGGGGCAATCGACACCCGCCGGGCGGGCGCCTGGCTGCTGGAGCAGGCCCGCCAAGCCCGGGGCGCCATGGCCGCCACCGTCGGTGCCGGTCTGGCCGATGCGCTGCTGGTCGTGGCCCAGGCGGTGCTTATCGCCTGGGTCATCGACCGGGTGGTGATCCACGGCGCGCCCCTGGCCGAGCTTTGGGGGGCGCTGGGACTGCTCGCAGCGGTCTTCCTGGCCCGGGCCGGGGCGACTTGGGCGCGGGCCGCCGCCGGTGCCAGGGCGGCGTGGATCATCACCGCGGCGGTTCGCCGGCGCCTCTACCGCCACCTGGCCGCCCTCGGTCCGGCGCGCCTGCAGGGCCACCAGAGCGGGGCCGTGGCCAGCGCCCTGGTCGAACAGGTCGAGGCACTGGAGGGCTACTACGCCCACTACCTGCCGCAGATGGTTCTGGCAGTGGCGGTCCCGGTGGTCCTGATCGCCATCGTCGCCGGCGTGGATCCGCTCGCCGGCCTGCTGCTGCTCATCGCCGCGCCGCTGGTCCCGCTGTTCATGGCCCTGGTGGGGATGGGGGCTGCGCGGCTTTCCCGGCGCCAGCAGCAGAGCCTGGCGCGTATCAGCGCTCACTTCCTCGACCGTCTTCGCGGCCTGGCCACGCTGCGCATCTTCCGCGCCACCGACGCCGCCGCCGAGGCGGTGGAGGCCGCCGCAGATGAGTACCGGCGGCGCAGCATGTCGGTCCTGCGCGTGGCCTTTCTCTCCTCGGCGGCGCTGGAGCTGATCGCGGCGATCTCCATCGCCCTGGTGGCCATCTACGTCGGTTTCTCCCTGCTCGGCTACCTGCACTTCGGCCCGGGCCCGGAGCTGGGGCTGTTCGCCGGGCTGTTCATCCTGCTCCTCGCCCCCGAGGTTTTCTTCCCGCTGCGCCGGCTGGCCCAGCACTACCACGACCGGGCCGCCGCCGTGGGGGCGGGGGCGGAGATCCTGCAGCTGCTCGATGAGCCGCTGCCGGCCACAGCGGCGAGCGCGGCCGGGCCGGCGACGGCGCCGGCGCGCCGCGATCCGGAAACCGGCCTGCCGGTCCCGCAGCCGCTGCCGGTCGCCTTCCAGCGGGTCACGGTGACCTTCCCGGGCGGGGAGGCCGCGGCCCTCGACCGGCTCGATTTGACCGTCTCCGCGGGCGAGCGAGTGGTTATCTCCGGACCCAGCGGGGCCGGCAAGTCGACCCTGCTGAACCTGGCCGCCGGTTTCCTCCAGCCCGATAGCGGCGTGGTGACCGTCGGTGAGACGGTTCCCGCGGCCGGGGCGGTGGCCTGGGTGGGCCAGCGGCCCTGGTTGTTCCACGGCAGTGTGCGCGAGAACCTGCAGCTGGCCGATCCGGAAGCGGACGACCGGCGGCTGTGGGCCGCGCTGCGTCACGCCGACCTCGAAGGCGTCATTGCCGCCCTCCCGGAGGGGCTCGACACGCCGCTGGGCGAGGACGCCTACGGGCTCTCCGGGGGCCAGGCCAGCCGGTTGGCCCTGGCCCGGGCGCTGCTCTCCGGGGCACCGTTGCTACTCCTCGACGAACCCACCGCCGGGCTCGACCCGGACAGCCGCGAGCGGGTGCTGGCGGCGGTCGCCCGCCTGGCCGATGGCCGGCGTACGGTGCTGATGGTGGCCCACCACCGCGATACCCACGACTGGGGCGACCGACACCTGGTCATCGAGGCTGGTCGCTGCGTGGAGGATCGCCGTGCGTGAACTCAAGCCCTTCCTGCGCGACCTGCGCCGGGAGCGCGGGCGGCTGGTCCTCGGGACGCTGCTGCTGATCGTAAGCCTCGCGGCTAGCATCGGCCTGATGGGCCTGTCCGGTTGGTTCATCACCGCCACCGCCGTGGCCGGCCTGACCGGCGCCTACCTGGACATCTACCGGCCGAGTGCCGGTATCCGCTTCTTTGCCCTGGCCCGCTCCATCTCGCGCTACTTCGAGCGCCTGGTCCACCACGACGCGGTGCTGCGCACCCTGGCGCGCCTGCGCGGCTGGCTGTTCCGCACCCTGGCGCCGCTACCCTTGGCCCGCGTCGGGCGCCTGCGCCGCAGCGACCTGCTCAACCGCATGACCGCGGACGTCGAGGCCCTGGACAACCTCTACCTGCGCATTGTCGGCCCGAGCCTGGCCGCAGTGGTCACCCTCGCCGCCACGGTTACCGTGCTGGTGCTCCTGGCCGGTCCGGCCGGGTTAGCGGTGGGCGCGGTACTGCTCGCCGGCGGTCTCGTCCTGCCGTTGTGGGCCTGGCGGCGCGGCTCGCCCCACGGTGAGGCGGTGGATCGGCACCTGCCGGCCCTGCGCGGGGCCGGGGTCGACGCGGTCCAGGGCCTGGCCGAGCTGCGCGCCTGCGGTGCGGTGGCACGCCACGAGCAGCGACTGATGGCCGCCGCCGATGGCCTGGCCGCCGCCCGGTCCCGGGCGGCGCGTCTGACCGGTGCCGGCGAGGGCGCGGTGGGGCTGCTGGCCCACGGCGCGCTCCTTGCCGCGCTGGTCGCCGGCATCCCTCTCTATCACGCCGGGACCATCAGTGGTCCGCTGCTGGCGCTGGTGGCGCTGGCCGCGCTCGCGGCTGGAGAAGCGCTCACCACGCTGCCCGGAGCGTGGCAGCACCTGGGGCGGACGCGGGCTGCGGCACGGCGCCTGCTCGAGCACGCCGATGCCGCCCCCGACACGGCGGCGCCGCCGTCAGAGGGTCCGCCGCGCCAGGCCCTGGGGCTGGCGCTGGAGGGGGTTACGTTCCGCCACGAAGCGCACCTGCCGCCGGTCCTGCGGGACTGCTCGCTGGCGCTGGCACCCGGAGAGACCGTGGTGATCCACGGCCCGTCCGGTTGCGGCAAGTCGACGCTGCTCGATCTGGCGGCGGGCCTGACCCGTCCCGAGAGCGGCATGGTCATCCTCGGCGGGGTCCCGGTTGCGCAGCTGCCTGAGGCGGAGCGTTTCGCCCGCATCACCTACCTGACCCAACGCACCGAGCTGTTCGCCGACAGCGTTGCGGGCAACCTGCGCATCGCCGATCCGCACGCCGACGAGGCGCGCATGTGGCGGGCGCTGCACACCGCGGGCCTCGAGGAACGGGTGCGCGCCGCGCCGCGGGGGCTGGACGAGTGGATTGGCGAGGGCGGCGGGCGGCTCTCCGGCGGCGAGGCGCGGCGGCTGGCTCTGGCCCGTTTGGTGCTGGTAGACGCCCCGGTGGTCCTGCTCGACGAACCCTTCCGCGGCCTCGACGATGCCACCGCGACCCAGGTCGCCCGGCGTCTGGCCCCGTGGCTGGCCGAGCGGACGGCGCTGATCATCAGCCACGACCCGGAGAGCGTGCCGGCCCACGACCGGCGCGTGCCATTTCTCGAACTGGTCACACCCGGCGGTGAATAATCCGCTCCGGCGGCTTGGCATTCTGCCCGGCGCGGCGGGATAATACCGGGCTTTTCCTGACCCGAGCGGAGACCCTCCATGAAGCGACACGTGGCCAGTCTCCTGGCGCAGGCCCTGGAGGCCATGCGCGAGGCCGGCGAGCTGCCGGCGGACCTCGAGCTGCCCGAGGTGCAGGTGGAGCGCGCCCGCGACCGCGCCCACGGTGATTATGCCGCCAACACCGCCATGGTGCTGGCCAAGGCCGCGCGGCAGAAGCCGCGGGATCTGGCCGAGACCATCCGCAGCCGCCTGCCGGCCTCTCCGTCGATCGCCGGCGTGGAGGTCGCCGGCCCCGGCTTCCTGAATTTCACGCTCACGGCCGCAGCGCGCCAGGAGAGCGTCCGCGAGGTCCTGCGCCAGGGGGCCGGGTACGGCCGCACCGACGTGGGGGCGGGGCACCGGGTGCACATCGAGTTCGTCTCGGCCAACCCAACCGGCCCGCTGCACGTCGGCCACGGGCGCGGTGCCGCCTTCGGCGACGCCCTGGCCAGCGTCCTCGAGGCTGCTGGCTACGACGTCCACCGCGAGTACTACGTTAACGACGCCGGCCGACAGATGGACATCCTGGCCGCCTCGCTGTGGCTGCGCTACCTGGAGGCCGCCGGCGAGCCCGTACCCTTCCCGGCCAAGGGCTACCAGGGGGCGTACATCGTCGCCCACGCCGGCGAGCTGCTCGAGGCCGACGGTCGCGCGCACGTTCGCGGCGCCGACGAGCTGACCGCCGGGTTGCCGGCGGAGGCCGATGACCCGGAGGGCTACCTGGACGCCCTGGGCGCCCGGGCCCGCGAGCTGCTCGGCGAGACGGCGTATCGGCGGGTTCTCGACTTCGCCCTGGAGGCCATCCTCGGGGATATCCGTGCCGATCTGGACGCCTTCGGGGTGCACTACCACCGCTACTTCTCCGAGCGCGAGCTGGTCGAGCAGGGCCGCATCGAGCAGGCCCTGGAGCGGCTCGACGCCGCCGGCTACACCTACCTCGCCGACGGCGCCCTGTGGTTCCAGGCCTCGGCGTTTGGCGACGACAAGGACCGGGTCCTGCGCCGGGACAACGGCCTGACCACCTACTTCGCCGCCGATGTCGCCTACCACCTGGATAAGATCGAGCGCGGTTTCGATACCCTGGTCAACGTCTGGGGGGCCGATCACCACGGCTACGTGCCCCGCGTCCAGGCCGCCCTGAAGGCCCTGGGGGTGGATGCCGAGCGCCTCGACGTGCGCCTGGTGCAGTTCGCCATCCTCTATCGCGGCGGCGAGAAGCTGCCCATGTCCACCCGCTCGGGGGAGTTCGTCACCCTGCGCGAGCTGCGTGATGAGGTGGGCAAGGATGCGGCGCGCTTCTTCTACGTCATGCGCCGCTCGGAGCAGCACATGGACTTCGACCTGGATCTGGCCAAGTCGGAGTCGGCGGACAACCCGGTCTACTACTGCCAGTACGCCCATGCACGCATCTGCAGCGTCTTCCGCCAGCTCGAGGAGCGCGGTCTGGCCTGCCGCGTCGCGCCCGAGCAGGCCGAGCTGGAGCGGCTTGAAGCCGAACACGAAGCCATCCTCCTCGATCTCCTCGGGCGCTACCCGGAGGTGATCGAGTCGGCGGCCCTCTCCCGCGAGCCGCACCAAGTGGCGCAGTACCTGCGGGAGCTCGCCGCCGCCTTCCACACCTACTACAACGCGGTGCCGTTCATCATCGACGACGAAGCGCTGCGCGATGCACGCCTGACCCTGGTGAAGGCCACTCGGCAGATCCTGGCCAATGGACTGGGGCTGCTTGGCGTCGACGCCCCGCAGAGCATGTAGCGACGGATTATGACCCAGCGGAGTACGAAGTCCCGGAGCCCCTCGCGCAGCAAGTCACGCGCCTCCGCCCGCAGCCGCGGCGGTGGGGCCCAGGCGCGGCGGACCGAGCGGCGCGCCGTGCCCGGCTTCGTTTGGCTGCTGCTCGGGGGAGTGCTTGGGGCGGTCGCGCTGCTGTTCGTGCAGTACCAGCAAGGTCGGGAGGACGCCGCCCCGGTGGACCCGGCTGCCGAGGTCGAGCCCGAGCCGGAGGAGGCGCCCACGGCGGACGAGGACGAGCGCAGCTACGACTTCTACGAGCTCCTGATGCAGGACGAGGTCACCGTCCCCGAGGAGGACCTGGGCCGGGCCGACGAACGTCGCACCGAAGATGAAGAGGAGGAGGCGATCTCCCGGGCCGCGACCTTCGAGGAGGGGCGCAGCTACCTCCTGCAGGCCGGCTCCTTCCGGCGCCACGACGACGCCGAGAGCATGCGTGCCACCCTGGCCCTGGTGGGCCTGCCGGCGCAGATCCACACCGTTGAGCTGGATGAAGGCGAGGAGTGGCATCGGGTCCGGGTCGGCCCGTTCGACGACAGCGACCGGCTTGAAGAGGCGCGCACGCGCATGGAGGACAACGACATCCAGCCGCTGATGCTGCGGCAGGATGGTTAGTTTTCAGGGTTCAGAGTCCAGATTTCAGGGTTGAGCGGTCTGATGCCGGGGCTCTCGGCGGTGGGTCGGGTGCCCCGTTCTTTTTCCGGAGGAGGGATTTCATGATTGTGTTGCGCAGCATCCTGTTGCTCGCCACCGTTGCGTGCCTGGGCTTTCTCGGCTACACGCTCTACACCGCCGATGTGCTCGCCGACCCGGCCGCGGTGGTCACGGAGCTGGAGGCCCTGATCCTCAGCCCCTGGGTGCAGGTGGTGCTGGCCGCCTACTACCTGGGCGTGCTGTGCTTCCTCGCGGCCATCGTGGTCATCGAGAAGCGGGCGGTTCCGCGCATCGCCTGGGCCGTGGTTGGCCTCCTGCTGACCTATCCGGCGCTGGTCTTCTGGCTGCTGCTGCGCGGCCTGCCGGAGATGGGCGAGCGCAGCAGCCGTCGCCTGCGCACGCTCGGCTGAACGCCGGGGTCGTGGCCCCCGGGGGTAAGCCGCCCGGGGGCCGGCGCTCAGTCGGTGCCCAGGTCGCCCCTGCGCAGCCGATAGAGCGCCGAGATGTCCTCGTCCCCGTGCCCCTGCTCGATCAGGCGGTCGTAGTCGGCCAGGGTCCGCTCGATCAGATCCAGCTCGATGCCCTGGGCGGCCAGCACGTCGCGGACGATGCCCAGATCCTTGCGGTGCAGGGCCAGCCGGAACCCCGGCGGGAAACGGTCCTCGACCATGTTCGGCCCGCGCTGCAGCAGCTGCCAGTTGCTGGCCGCCCCGGCGCCGAGCACCTCGATCACCTGCTGCAGATCGAGCCCCTGTCCCTTGCCGTAGGCCAGGGCCGAGGCCACCCCCTGCATGATGCCGGCGACCATGATCTGATTCACCGCCTTGGTCGCCTGCCCGGCCCCGACCGGTCCCATGGCGTGGGCGGCGCTGCAGATCGGCTCGAGCACCGGGTGGATGCGCTCGAGCACCGCCGTGTCGCCGCCGACCATCATCACCATGGTCCCCTGGCGGGCGCCCTCCGGCCCGCCGGAGACCGGGGCGTCGAGGAACGCCGCACCGCTCGGAGCGATGCGCTCGGCGGCGAGTCGTGCCGTATCCGGCGCCACGGTGGAGGTGTCGACCACTACCTTGCCCGGTTCCAGGGCGTCCACCAAAGCGTCCAGGACCTCCAGCAGGTCGGCGTCGGCGTCGACGCTAATAAAGGTCACGTCCGCCGCGGTGGCCACCGTGGCCGGCTCGTCGGCCAGGGCCACGCCGTGCTCGCCGGCGAAGGCCTCGGCCTTCTCGCGGGTACGGTTCCACACCGCCGCCAGCTGTCCGCTTCGGGCCAGATTGGCCGCCAAGCCGCTGCCCATCGCGCCCAGACCGATGACCCCTGCCTTCATGCCGTTGCCTCCTTGTCCGTGCCCCTGCGCCGCGGCGCTCAGGGGCCTTCCAGATAGGTACCGCCGAGCAGCCCGGCCTCCAGATCGGCCAGGCAGGCGCGGCGGGCCGCGTCATCCAGGTCAGCGGCGGCGATGCGGCGCCGGTAGGCGCCGCTGAGCTCGCGCTCATCAAAGCCCACCGAGCGCAGCACGCCGCCGATGCTGTCGCCGCGGCTGGCCGTCACGAACCGGTGGCCATGCTCGTCCACCTCCACGTTCACGGAGTCGGTGGCGCCGAAGAGGTTGTGCCGGTCGCCGAGGATCTCCTGGTAGGCGCCGACCAGGAAGATGCCCAGCCAGAGGGGCTCGCCGGGCTCCGGCTCGGGCAGCGGGAGGGTGCCCTCTACCCCATCGCCATCCACGTAGAGCGAGACCGTGCCGTCGGAGTCGCAGGTCAGATCCTGGACCACACCGCGCCGGCTGGTTGGCCGGTCCAGCCCGGACAGCGGCACGATGGGAAAGATCTGGTCGATGGCCCAGACGTCGGGGATCGACTGGAATACCGAGAAATTGGCGAACAGCTTGTCGGCGAGCCCCTCGTTGAGGGCGTCGAGCACCTCCCGCTGATGCGGGCGGCCCGGGTTGAGTCGGCCGCGCAGGCGCATGCCGATGGCCTGGTAGCAGCGCTCGGCGTACGCCCGCTGGGGCAGGTCGAGGACGCCGTGGAGGTATAGCCCCCGTGCCTCCTGCAGGTAGTGGCAGGCGTCGTGGTACGCCTCGGTGGCCGGCCGTTGGGCGTGTTCCTCCAAGGTGCGGTAGAGCTCGCGCAGCACCTTGGGGGCGTCCGCCGGGGGTGGCTCCGGGGGGTCGGCCTCGCGGCTGTCGGTATCGATCACCGGCGTGACCAGCACCGCGTGGTGGGCGGTCATGGCGCGGCCGCTCTCGGTGATCAGGGTCGGGTGGGGCAGCCCGGCCTCGTCGCAGGCCGCTTTGAGGGCGGCCACCACGTTGTGGGCGTACTCGGTGATGCTGTAGTTCATCGAGCAGAACGCGCGCGAGCGGGTGCCTTCGTAGTCCACCCCCAGGCCGCCGCCGACATCCACCTTGTTTACCGGTGCCCCCAGGCGGCGCAACTCGGTGTAGAAGCGCGCCCCCTCGGAGAGGCCGGCGCGGATGTCGTGGACATTGGCGATCTGTGAGCCCAGGTGAAAGTGGAGCAACTCCAGGTGCTCAAGGAGCGCGGCCTCGTGCAGCTCCTCCACCACGGCCAGGGCGTCGGCGGCGGTCAGGCCGAACTTGGAACGTTCGCCGCCGGTGTTCTGCCACTTGCCGGCCCCCATGGAGGCCAAGCGCACGCGCAGACCGAGCCGCGGCGCGACGCCGAGCCGGCGCGCCTCGCGGATGATCAGCCGCGCCTCGGAGCGCTTCTCCAGGACCAGGTGGACCTGCAGGCCCAGCTGCAGTCCGCGCAGCGCCAGGCGGACGTACTCCGGATCCTTGTAGCCGTTGCAGATCACCGTGCCTCCGGCGGGCGCCAGTGCCAGTACCGCCATCAGCTCCGGTTTACTGCCGGCCTCCAGCCCGACGCGCTCGCCGTCGCCAACGATCTCCTCGATCACCGAGCGCTGCTGATTGACCTTGACCGGGTAGACGGGCCGGTACGCGCCCCGGTAGCCGGCCTCGGCCATCGCCTCGCCAAAGGCGGCGCAGAGGGCGTCAACGCGGTCGCGCAGGATCGCAGGGAAGCGGATCAGCACCGGCGGTGATACGCCCTGATCGGGCAGGTCGGCGACGATCCGGCGCAGATCAACGGCCGGACCACGCCCGCGGTGGGGGCGGACCTGCAGCCGCCCCGCCGCCGAGATGTCGAAGTACCCCTCGCTCCAGCGCGGGACGTTGTAGACCTCGCGGCCGGGTCGGTTGCTCCAGTCGTCGCTCATCGGTCCGTCTGCGGCTGTGGCGGAGAGACTGCGGCGCAACGCGCCACACTGCCCCGGGGATGGTAACATTCGCGCATCCGCAGCGAGCGGAGCCGAACAACAACCCCACTGGCGGAGGCGCGATGCGCGAGGGATGGTTTACTGAAGCGGTCGAGGACGAGGGCGTGGCCTTCTCCCTGGCCATCGATGACAGGGTCCACGAGGAGCAGAGCGAGTATCAGCACATCGAGGTCTACCGGACCCGGCGTTGGGGGCGGCTGCTGGTCCTCGACGGCTGCGTCATGCTCACCGAGCGCGACGAGTTCCTGTACCACGAGATGATGGCCCACCCGGCGCTCTTCGCCCACCGCGAGCCGCGGCGCGTGGCCATTGTCGGCGGCGGTGACTGCGGCATCCTGCGCGAGGTGCTGCGCCACCCCGGGGTCGAGCACGCCCTGCAGGTGGAGCTCGACGAGCGGGTGACCCGGGTCGCCGAGACCCACTTCCCGGACCTGTGCGTCGCCAACGACGACGAGCGCGCCGAGTTGCGCTTCACCGACGGCCTGCGCTGGATCCGCGAGGCCGAGCCCGAGTCGTTGGATGTGGTCATCGTCGACAGCACCGATCCGGTCGGTCCGGCGGCGGGCCTGTTCACGCGGGAGTTCCTCAGCGACGTGCGCAGCGCCCTGGGGCCCGGGGGGATCGTGGTGCAGCAGAGCGAGTCACCGCTGCTCCACCGCGATTCGGTCATCGCCCCGTTGCACCGCGCCGCCGGCGAGGCCGGCTTCGACGGCGTGCACACGCTGACCTTCCCGGTGCCCAGTTACCCCTCGGGCTGGTGGTCCGCCACGCTGATGGTCAACGGCGGCGACCCGCGCAACTTCCGCGAGGCCGACTCGGAGGAGAAGCCCTTCGAGACTCGCTACTACAATGCCGACATCCACCGGGCCGCCCTGGCGGTGCCGGAACTGCTCAAGTAGGCCCGCCGCCCCTGCGGCAGGCGCCCGGCGGCGGGCGCCTACCGCAGGCGGTCCAGGCGCAGGCGTTCGCGCTCGTCGAACAGCCGCCGGGCGGCGAACCAGACTGCTGCCAGGGTGCCGAAGCCGGTACCGACGGTGATCAGGAACATGATCAGGATCTGGTACTTCACCGCCTCCATCGGTGGTGCCCCGGCCAGGATCTGACCGGTCATCATGCCGGGCAGGCTGACGATCCCCGCCGCCGCCATGGCGTTGATCATCGGGATCATCCCCGAGCGCATGGCGTCGCGGCGGATCTGTTCCACTGCCACGCCCCACGGCTCCCCGAGCGCGAGCCGGGCCTCGATGACGTCGCGCTGCTGCCAAGCGCCGTCGGTCAGTCGGTCCACCGACAGGGCGATGCCGTTCATGGTGTTGCCCAGCAGCATGCCCAGCAGCGGGATAGCGTACTGCGGCTGATACCAGGGCTGCGGCTGCACCAGGGCGATCAGCGCCAGCACCGCCACGCTGAACGAAGACAGGAACATCGCCGCCGTGCCCAGGCCGAACCCCCAGAAACCGGCGAAGCGCCGCTTCTGCCGGGCCATCACCTCATAGCCGGCGACCAGCAGCATGACCACGCCCATCAGCGCCACCCAGTAGAGCGTGGCGTGGGCGAAGAGCGTCTCCAGGACCAGGCCGACGAGCAGTAGCTGGATCACCGTGCGTGCTGCGGCGATCAGCAGTGAGCGCTCCACCCCCAGGCGCCCGGCCCACGAAAACCCGGCCAGGGCCACCACCAGGACGCCGGCGATGACCAGATCCAGCGGTTCGAGGCGGATCAGTTCCTGGGTCACGGCGCCCCCTCCTCGGCGATCCCGTCGCGGATGGTAAAGCGGTGGGCGTCCAGGCGGCGGACCTGCTCCGGGTCGTGGGTGACCCAGACGATGGCCAGCCCGCGCCGGCGCTGCTCACCGATCACCCGCTCCACGGCCTCGGTGGTGGCCGTATCCAGGTTGGCGGTGGGCTCATCGAGGAGCAGCACCCGTGGCTGCAGGGCCACCGCCCGGGCCAGGCCCAGGCGGCTGCGCTCGCCGGTGGACAGCCGCCGCACCGACCACTGCGCCACGTCGGCATCGAAGCCGAGTTCGGCCAGGGTATCGCTCTCCACGGCGGCCAGGTGCTCGCCCACGGTCTCGGCCCACCAGGCGCAGTCGGCGGCCAGGTAGATGACCCGGCGACGCCACGCGTGGCCGGTGTAGGCGTCCCGCGGGCTGCCGTCCAGGTGCACCGCACCGTCATTGGGGTCGAGGTCGGCGATGGCGCGCAGCAGCCGGCTCTTGCCCGAGCCGGAGGGGCCGGCGAGGGCGGCGCAGCCCCCGGCCGGCACCGCAAGCCGTGGCCAGGCCGCCACCGCGCAGCGCAGATCGCGGACCGTCAGGCGTGGCTCGGCAGCCAAGCCGACGCCCTAGAGCGGCAGGCTGGCGCCGATGCCAAAGGAGACATCGGGGCTGGCGTCGTAGAGCCCCAGACCGACGTAGGGGCGCAGGTGGACCTGCTCGACCTGCAGTCCGGCGCCGACAATCAGATCCATGTGGTTGGAACCGGTGGGGTTCTCGTCGCCGCGCAGCTCGAAGTTGAGGTTGGTGCCGGTATCCAGGGGGTGGGCGTAGCCAATGCCCCAGTTGAAAAAGGAATCGTCAACGATGTTGTCGAACTGGTCCTGGATGGTGTAGCCCAACTCGCCGTAGACCAGCCCCGGACCGAGGTCGCGCTGCATGGGTAGGTTTACGTAGAAGTCCAGGCCGTCGTTGGGGTAGGGGGCCACGTCGTCGGCCCCGCCGGCGCGGGCGCCGAGTTCCAGGGCGAAGTGCCGGTTGAGCTGGAGCTTGGCGAAGCCGGTGATCCCCTCCAGGCCGGAATCGTCCGGGGCGCCGTCGTCGTCGTCGGAGTTGCTGACGAAGCTGAAGTAGGCGCCGTACTCGAAGTCGTCGGTGAGCCCGTAGCGGAAGCCCAGCGGGCCCAGGCGCAGGTTGTCGTAGTCGCCGGTGCCGGTGTCGGCGTTCTGGGCAGGTCCGTCGGAAGCCTCGCGCCCGAACTCATAGGCCGCGTGGCCGAAGAGCTCGGTGTTGTCGGTGCCGATTACCGGGACGCTGGAGAGGGTGATCGGCCGGTGGTCGGCGGCGCTGGCGACCGAGGCGCCGGCCACGGCGGCGACGGCGCAGGTCCACGGGATCCACTTGGAATGCATGGTTTTCTCCTCGGAACGGGGACTTGGATGCTGGCACGCAGCGTACAGGATAGCGGTTCCGTCTACCCCCGTAGCAAAGAAAAGCGGGCGCCGAAGCGCCCGCAAGGTCTCCCGTTCGGGAGAGGAGGAGAGGATCGGTTGCCCTATTTGCGCCCGGCGGTGAAGTCCGGGTAGGCCTCCATCCCGCACTCGGTCACGTCCATGCCCTTCTGCTCGTCTTCCTCTTTGGCACGGATGCCCAGGGTGAAGCGCAGGATCAGCCAGACCACCAGGCTGGCCAGGAAGACGAAGGTGAAGATGGACAGGATCCCGGCGATCTGGGCGCCGAAGGTGGCGTCCGGGTTGGAGAGCAGCACCGCCAGAATGCCCCAGATGCCGGCCGTGCCGTGGGCCGAGATCGCGCCCACCGGGTCGTCGATCTTCAGCTTGTCGAGGGCGACGATGGAGAAGACCACCAGGACGCCGCCGACCCCGCCGATGATCGCGGCGAGCAGGGGCGAGGGAGTGTCCGGCCCGGCGGTGATCGAGACCAGACCGGCGATGGCGCCGTTGAGGGCCATGGTCAGGTCGGCCTTGCCAAACAGGGCGCGGGCCAGGAGCAGGGCGGCGACCACACCGCCGGCGGCGGCCAGGTTGGTGTTCATGAAGATCGTCGCCACCGCGTTGGCCGCACCCGCCGACGAGACCGACAGCTCCGAGCCGCCGTTGAACCCGAACCAGCCAAGCCAGAGGATGAAGGTGCCTAGGGTAGCCAGGGGCAGGTTGGCGCCGGGGATGGCCCGCACCTCGCCGCGGGGGCCGTACTTGCCCTTACGCGCACCCAGGACCAGGACACCGGCCAGGGCTGCCGAGGCACCCGCCATGTGGACGATGGCCGAGCCGGCGAAGTCCGAGAACCCCATCTGGTCGAGGAAGCCGCCGCCCCAGCTCCACAGCCCCTGGATCGGGTAGATGAAGCCAGTGAGCACCACGGCGAAGATCAGGAAGGACCAGAGCTTCATCCGCTCGGCCACGGCACCCGAGACGATGGACATGGCCGTGGCCACGAAGACCACCTGGAAGAAGAAGTCCGAGAAGTAGGACTCCGTCGCCTCGCCGCTGCGCGCCATCTCGGCGGTGACCGGCTCGCTGGCAGGCAGCAGGAAGCTGAAGGTGGGCAGCAGACTGCCCGAACTCTCGTACATCAGGTTCCAGCCGATGAGCATGTACATGATCACGGCGATGGAGTAGAGCCCGATGTTCTTGGTCAGGATCTCCGTGGTGTTCTTGGCGCGCACCATCCCGGCCTCGAGCATGGTGAACCCGGCGGCCATCCACATGACCAGTGCGCCCGAGAGCAGGAAGTAGAAAGTATCGAGGGCGTAGGCAAGTTCGACTACGTCTTCCATGGTTCAGGTCCTCTGCGTTGAGTGGGGGCGGGCCGGTTACAGCGCGTCCGTGCCGGTATCGCCGGTGCGGATGCGGATGGCCTGCTCGACGTCGAAGACGAAGATCTTGCCGTCGCCGATCTTGCCGCTGTTCGCGGCCTGGCGGATGGCGTCACAGGCGCGGTCCACTAGACTGTCGTCGATGGCGATCTCCAGCTTCATCTTGGGCAGGAAGTCGACCACGTACTCGGCACCGCGGTAGAGCTCGGTGTGTCCCTTCTGACGCCCGAAGCCCTTCACCTCGGTGACCGTGATACCTTGGACCCCGATGGCGGAGAGCGCTTCGCGGACGTCATCGAGCTTGAAAGGCTTGATGATTGCCGTTACCAATTTCATGAGCGTCGTCCTCGTTGTACGCGTTGTACGGAGCCGCAGCGGCGAGTGGATGCGGCTGCGGTCATCAGGGATGTTGCAGGAGGCGTGCCAGGGCCCCGGGGCGACGGCGAAACCGCGCCACGCCGGGGGGAACAGACCGGCGGCCCGGTGACCCCTGCACCAGTCGGGGGCGAAAATGGCGCCGCTGCACGGTTTCGGTGCGTGACCACAGGGTTGGAAAGGCGATGATCGATCAGAAAACCATCGACGAACTGGCGCAGAAGCTCACGGCAAGCCTGCCGGCCGGCGTGCGCGAGTTCCACGACGAGGTGGAGAAGAACGTCCGCGCCTCGCTGCAGGCCGGCTTCTCGCGGCTGGATCTGGTGACCCGCGAGGAGTTCGACGCCCAGGCCAAGGTTCTGGCACGGACCCGGGCCCAGCTCGAGGAACTCAACCGCCGCGTTGCCGAGCTGGAGAAGGCCCAGGGCGGCGGCCCGGGCGGTCCTGCCGGCGGCAGCGACGGCTAACCGGCGGGGCGGTATGCCCCGCTGACCATCGCGTGTGCCCCACGAACCAGGGAGGGTTCCATGGCACTGGCTGTAACCCGGGCGCGGGCGGCGCTCGGCGTGTCGGCCCCCGAGGTCCGGGTGGAGGTCCACCTGGCGCAGGGGCTGCCTGCGTTCTCACTTGTCGGCCTGCCGCGGGCCGAGGTGCGCGAGGCCCGGGACCGGGTCCGCAGCGCCATCATCAACAGCGGCCTGCAGTTCCCCGTCGGCCGCGTCACCGTCAATCTGGCCCCCGCGGACCTGCCCAAGGGCGGGGGCCGGTTCGATCTAGCCATCGCCGTCGGCGTCCTGGCCGCCTCGGGGCAGGTCCACGGCGAGCTCGATTCGCTGGAGTTCATCGGCGAGCTGGCCCTCGGCGGCGAGCTCCGTGAGGTGGGTGCGACCCTGCCGGCGGCCCGCGCCGCCCGCGACGCCGGCCGGCGGCTGATCATCCCCGCCGGCGACGGCGCCGAGGCCGCCCTGGTCCATCCGCAGGGGGCAATAGCCGCGCAGCGGCTGCTGGCGGTCCTCGACCACCTGGACGGCCGTGATCCACTGCCCCCGGTGGGGTCGGCAGCGGCGGCCGAGCAGCGGCCCCGGGGTCCGGATCTGGCCGAGGTCCGCGGTCAGGCCGGACCGCGCCGGGCGCTGGAGGTGGCCGCCGCCGGCGGCCACAACCTGCTGCTCAGCGGGCCGCCGGGCACCGGCAAGAGCATGCTCGCCGAGCGGTTGCCGGGTTTGCTGCCGCCGCTGCCGGAGGCCGAGGCGCTGGAGGCGGCCGCGGTGCGCTCGGTCAGCGGCGCGGGGGTGGATCCGGCCACCTGGCGGGTGCCGGCCTTTCGCGCTCCGCACCACACCGTCTCCGCCGCCGCCCTGATCGGTGGCGGGCAGCCGCCGCGTCCCGGCGAGGTCTCCCTGGCCCACCGCGGTGTGCTCTTCCTCGACGAATTCCCGGAGCTGCCGCGCAACGCCCTGGAGGCGCTGCGCGAGCCCCTACAGGCCCGGCAGGTGAGTATCGCCCGCAGCAACGCCCGGGTGACCTACCCGGCGGCGTTCCAGCTGGTCGCGGCGATGAACCCCTGCCCCTGCGGCTACCACGGCGATCCGCGCGGGGTGTGTCGCTGTACGCCGGAACAGGTGGCGCGTTATCGCGACCGGATGACCGGCCCCCTGCTGGATCGCTTCGACATCGCCGTGGAGGTGCCGCGGCTCAGTGCCCGGGAACTGACCGCCGCGCCGGCGGCCGAGCCGAGCGGTGTGGTGGCCGAACGGGTGGCTCGGGCCCGTGAGCGGCGGCGGCAGCGCTCCGGGGTGATCGCCGCCGAACTGGCCGGAGAGGCCCTCGAATCGGCCTGCGCACTGGTGCCAGAGGCCGAGGCGACGCTGGAGCGGGCCACCGAGGTTATCGGCCTGTCGCCGCGCGGGCACCACCGCCTGCTGCGGGTGGCGCGGACGCTGGCCGATCTCGACGAGGTCGACCCCATCGAGGGGCGCCACGTGGCCGAGGCGGTCGGGCTGCGGCGGGGGCTGGAGAAGCGTGGCGGGGCGGGGTAACCCGACCGGAGGCGCCGGCCGGCGCCCCCGGGTGCAGGGGGGTGCGGCTAGAAGGAGCGGGACACCATGACCGCGAACTGGTCATCGCTGCCGGATTCGTCCGTATCCGTCCACATGACGCTGAAATCCAGGGTCTGATACGAGTAGCTGGCGCCGACGGCATAGTAGACGTAATCGCCATTATCTTCGTCCGGTTCGACGAAACCGAGCTGGCCGAGAAGCGAAACCCCACCAGGTACCGGGTAAGCGAGATTGAGCTCACCGACGATATCCGGCTCGTCGTTGGAGTAAAGATAGAAATCGTAGTCGAGTTCCCCGATGGACGATGCGATCCCAGCGTAGATCTCTTCGTCGTCTGCATCCCCTTCGGGATAATAGGTATACGCCACCACACCCAGATCAAGGTCGAAGCCCGGGGCGACCTCAAAGCCGTAGCCGGCGTAGAAGTCGATCTCCGTGGTGTCCGCACCTAGCACTACGCTGCTGCCCCAGGTTCCGACGTAGAAGCCGCTCTCGTGGTCCAGGTCGAAGCCACCCTGGACGGCTGGGTCCTCGTCGCTTTCGGAGCCACCGCGAAGGAGGTAGTTGGAGGTGATCGCCACGTTGGAGGAGAGGCTCCAGCCGGCGCCGATCTCCTCGGCCTGGGCGTTGGCGGAGAGGCCGAGGAGCAGGCCGCCGGCGGCGACTAGCGGGAAAGGCTTTTTCATGGTCGGGCACCTTATGCTGTATCCGTGGGTCAGGGGCGGCCACCGCCACGGGCGGCGCGCAGGGTGCTCATGCAGGGGGTGTGCCAGGTCCGGCCGTGCTAGGTGGAACAAGGGGTTAAGCGGGAGGTTGGGTGCCGCGCCCGCGCGCGGCGGCGTGCCTGCACCAGGAGCGCACGGCGCGCGCACCGAAGGGGTGCGCGCGTTGTGCGTGGTTGCAGCCGGGCCCGACCGGCAGGAAGAATAGCCTCTTTTCGAAACGGACGACGCGAGGGGGTAGGAATGCACCAGGTGTTGCTGTCGACGCACGCGCTGGCCGCCGTGGTCAGTCTCGGTCTGTTTATCGCCCGGGGGATCCTGATGTTCCGTGGCTCTGCAGCGCTCGAGAACAAGGTCCTGCGGGTGGCGTCGCAGGTCGCCGACACCGTGCTGCTGCTGACGGCAGTGGTGCTGATGGTGATGATCGCCCAGTACCCCTTCGTCGACGGCTGGCTCACCGTCAAGCTGCTCGGACTGATCGCCTACATCGTCCTCGGGGTGATCGCCCTGCGCCGAGGCCGCACCCGGCAGATCCGCATGGCGGCGTTCATCGGCGGCATCGCCGTCTTCGGCTACCTCTACCTCTACAGCATCACCCGCGAGCCGCTGCTGATCGTCGGCCTGGGCTGATCCGGATGGCCCCGGGCGCTGCTATAGTGTCCGGGGCAGCGAACGGAGCCGGATCATGCGTCTAACCCGACACAGCGACTACGCCCTGCGGGTCCTGCTCGCCCTTGGGGCGGCACAGGGCGAGCTGGTCACCATTGGCGCGATCGCGGAGCGCTTTGACATCTCGCGCAACCACCTGATGAAGGTGGTCAACCGGCTGGCTGCCCACGGCTTCGTGGAGACCGTCCGCGGCAAGCGTGGGGGGATCCGGTTGGCCCGCCCGCCGGAGGCGATCGCCCTGGGTGAGCTGCTGCGGCGCACCGAGGAGGACTTCACCCTGGTGGAGTGCTTCCGGGACGAGGATCAGCGCTGCCGGATCGAGGGCAACTGCGCCGTGCGCGCCGTACTCGACGAGGCGCTGCACGCCTTCCTGGCGGTGCTGGATCGCTACACCCTGGCCGATCTGCTGCACAACCGCGGCGCCCTGGCCGTGGACCTCGATCTGATCGACCGCCGTGCGGCGGAGACCGGCTGAACGCAGCCCGGGGCTGTCGGGTCAAAGACAGGGAAGGGATTGGAGCGGGTGATGGGAATCGAACCCACATCGCCAGCGTGGGAAGCTGGAACTCTACCATTGAGCTACACCCGCTGCGGACAGATGAAATCATAGCGCTGCACGGCGCCGAGGACAACCGGTGCCGCAGTGCCGCAACCGCGTTAGACTATCCGCGATGAGTACAGCAACCAGCATACAGATCCAGGTCAACGGCGAGGGCATGACCCTCCCCGCCGGCGCCAGCTGCGCCGATGTTCTGCAGCGGCTCGGCATCAGCGAGCAGCAGCGTCTGGCGGTGGAGGTTAACGAGACCATCGTCCCCCGCAGCCAGCTCGGTGATCACCAGCTGGCCGATGGCGACCGCGTGGAGGTCATCCAGGCCATCGGCGGCGGCTGACCCGGTTCCCCTCAAAGCACGGAGTTCAAGACAAAGATGGCGGATCGCGATCCCCTGGTCATCGCCGGGCGCGAGTATCACTCGCGCCTGCTGGTCGGTACCGGCAAGTACCGCGACATGGAGCAGGCCCGTGCGGCCATCGAGGCAAGTGGCGCCGAGATCGTCACCATCGCCCTGCGCCGCAGCAACATCGGCCAGAACCCGGACGAGCCCAACCTGCTCGAGGCCGTGCCGCCGGATCGCTACACCATCCTGCCCAACACCGCCGGCTGCTATACGGTGAAGGACGCGGTGCGCACCTGCCGCCTGGCCCGCGAACTGCTCGACGGTCACAACCTGGTCAAGCTGGAGGTGATCGGCGACGAGCGCACCCTCTACCCGGACGTCCCCGGAACCCTCGAGGCCGCCGAGCAGCTGGTGGCCGAGGGCTTCGAGGTCATGGCCTACACCAGCGACGACCCGATCACCGCCAAGCGGCTCGAGGAGATCGGCTGCGTCGCCGTGATGCCCCTGGCCGCGCCGATCGGCTCCGGGCTCGGCATCCAGAACCGCTACAACATCCTGGAGATCGTCGACCGCCTGGAGGTTCCGGTCCTGGTGGACGCCGGCGTGGGCACCGCCTCCGACGTGGCCGTCGCCATGGAACTCGGCTGTGACGCCGTGCTGCTCAACACCGCCATCGCCGGCGCGCGGGATCCGGTGCTCATGGCCTCGGCCATGCGCAAGGGCGTGGAGGCCGGGCGCGAGGCCTACCGCGCCGGCCGTATCCCGAAACGGCGTTACGCTGCCGCGTCGTCGCCTGAGGAAGGGACCTTCTTCGAGTGAGCCAGCTGCGACTGACCCGCACCTTCGTCCGTCGCGAGGGGCGCCTGACGCAGGGGCAGCAGCGCGCGCTGGAGCAGCTGTGGCCGGGCTTCGGCATCGATGTGCCGGAGCAGGGCGTTCTCGACCTCGACGGGCTCTTCGGCCGCACGGCGCCACGGGTCCTGGATATCGGCTTCGGCGACGGCGAGGCCCTGGTGGAGATGGCTGCCGCCGATCCCGGGCGCGACTATCTGGGCGTCGAGGTCCACCGCCCGGGGGTGGGCCACTGCCTGCTTTGCGCCGAGCAAGCGCAAGTGGAGAACCTGCGCGTGGCCACCGTGGACGCCGTGGAGCTGGTCCGCCACCACCTCCCGCCGCGGAGTCTGGCGGCGGTGCACATCTTCTTCCCCGACCCTTGGCCGAAGAAGCGCCACCACAAGCGGCGGATCGTCCAGCCGGCTTTCCTCGATCTGCTGGCCGAGCGGCTGGTACCCGGCGGTACCCTGCATCTGGCCACTGACTGGGCCGACTACGCCGAGTGGATGCTCGATACCGTCGAGCCCGACGAGCGCTTCGAGAACACCTGCGGCCCGCGGGCCTTCATCCCGCCCCCGCCGCCTCGCCCGCAGACCAAGTTCGAGCGGCGCGGTCTGCGCAAGGGGCACCAGGTCCACGACCTGATCTACCGCCTCCGGCCCGCCGACGCCGGATAGGCGGGGGCGGGCGGCGGATTACCCGCGGGAGGGGGCCGGGTCGTCGCTGAGTCCGCTCTGGCGTAGCAGCGGTTCGATGCTCGGCGGCCGGCCGCGGAAGCCCTGGAACAGCTCCCGGGCCGGCGCCGCACCGCCCATCTCCAGGATGTTCTCGGCCAGCGACTGGCCCACGCTGCGCTCGAGCAGCCCCTCCTCGCGAAAGCGCTCGAAGGCGTCCGCGGAGAGCACCTCCGCCCACTTGTAGCTGTAGTAGCCGGCGGCGTACCCGCCGGCGAAGATGTGCGCGAAGCTGTGCGGGAAGCGCTGCCAGGCCGGCGGGTGGACCACCGCCACGCGCCGGCGGACATCCTCAAGGGTGCTCAGGATGCCGGCCGCCTCCGGGGCGTCCCGGCGCTGGTGGAGTTCCAGATCGAACAGTGAGAACTCCAGTTGGCGGAGCATCTGCAGCCCGGCCTGGAAGTCGCGGGAGGCCCGCAGCCGTTCGAACAGTGGCTGCGGGAGTGGCTCGCCGGTCTGGTGGTGAGCGGCCAGCAGATCCAGCCCCTCGCGTTCCCAGCACCAATTCTCCAGCAGCTGGCTGGGCAGCTCGACCGCATCCCACTCGACCCCGTGGATCCCCGCCACCGGGCGCCAGTCTTGGCGGGTGAGCAGGTGGTGCAGGGTGTGGCCGAACTCGTGGAACAGGGTGACCACCTCGTCGTGGGTCAGCAGCGCTGGCTCACCCTCGGCGGTGGGCATGAAGTTGCAGGTCAGGAAGGCCACCGGGGGCTGAACGCCGTCGCCGCGGCGGCGCCGGCTGCAGCACTCGCCCATCCAGGCGCCGCTGCGCTTGCCCGTGCGTGCGTAGAGGTCGGCGTAGAGGCCGCCGCGCGCGGCCCCGTCGGCATCGAGCAGCTCGTAATAGCGGACATCCGGGTGCCAGCTCTCGACGTCGTTGCGGAGCCGGAAGCGGACCCCGAACAACCGCTCGGCGATCGTGAACAGCCCCTCGACCACGTGCTCGGCCGGGAAGTACGGGCGCAGCGTCTCGTCGGAGAGCTGGAAGCGCTCCTCGCGGAGCCGCTCGCTGTAGTAGGGGACGTCCCAGACCTCCAGGTGATCGATCCCGTCGCGCTCGTAGGCGAAGCGCTGCAGCTCGTCGAACTCGTCCTGGGCGCGTGGGCGGGCGCGCTCGGCCAGATCGGTGAGGAAGCCGTGCACCTCCTCGGGGGAGTCGGCCATGCGCCGTGCCAGGGCCTGGTGGGCGTAGCTGGGGTAGCCAAGCAGATCGGCCTGCTCGGCGCGCAGGCGCAGGATCTCCTCCATCACCGGGGTGTTGTCGTAGTGCCCGGCGTGGGGTCCGGCGTCGGAGGCCCGTGTGGCGTGGGCGGTGTAGACCTCGCGGCGCAGTTCGCGGTCCTCGGCGTGCTGTAGCACGGCCAGCACGCTGGGCATCTGCAGGGTCAGGCGGTAGCCACTGACGCCGGCCTCGGTCGCCGCCTGGCGGGCCATGGAGCGGGCCGAGCCGGGCAATCCGGCCAGTGCCGCCTCGTCCACGTCTAGGTGCCAGGCCTGGGTGGCGTCGAGCACGTTCTCCTGAAAGCGGGCACCGAGCTCGGCCAGGCGCTGTGCGTTGGCCCGGAACCGGCTGCGTGCCGGCTCTTCGAGCCCCACACCGGCGAGTTCCAGATCGCGCAGGGTGTCGGCGATCACCTTGCGCTGCGCTGGATCCAGGCCCAGCGCAGCGGCGCGTTCCGAGAGATCGTGGATCGCCCGGTAGAGCCGCGGATCCTGGCCCTGCTCGGCGTAGTGCGCGCTGAGTGCCGGGAGGGCGGCGTTGTAGGCCTGGCGCAGCTCCGGCGAATCGGCCACGGCGTGCAGGTGGGCGACCGGTGCCCAGACCCGGGCCAGCCGGTCGTCGGCCTCCTCCAGGGGCAGCATCAGGCCCTCCCAAGTGTAGGGCGGGCCGGCTGCTAGGGCCGTCTCGAGGGCCTCGCGGCTGTCCTCGATGAGGGTCTCCACAGCGGGTTCGACATGCTCGGCGCGGATGCGTGGAAACGGCGGCAGCAAGTGATCGTCAAGCAGCGGGTTTTGCGACATATCACCACCTCAGCAGCGGACGCGTTACACTCTAGCACGCGTGCGGCGAACGATCCCTGCACCGGATCCGGGGGAGCGGGGGGTTCGCCCGATGCCGGTTTTCGAGGAGGGTCCATGACGGACGAGTACGATCTGATCGTCATCGGTGGCGGCAGCGGTGGCATGGCCACGGCGCGTCGCGCTGCGGCTCACGGGGCCCGCGTGGCCATGGTCGAGCGCGACCGGCTCGGTGGCACCTGCGTCAATGTCGGCTGCGTGCCCAAGAAGGTCATGTGGTACGCCAGCGAGACGGCCGCCGCGCTCGAGCGCGCCGCCGACTTCGGCTTCAGCCTGGGGCAGGCCCCCGGCTTCGACTGGGCGGCCCTGTGCCGGGCCCGCGACGCCTATGTCGAGCGGCTCAACGGGATCTACGCCACCAACGTCGAGCGTGCCGGGATCGAGCTCTACCGGGGCACCGGGCAGCTGCGTGACGCCCACACCGTCGAGGTGGACGGCCGAGCCCTGCACGGGCGCTACATCCTCCTCGCCCCCGGCGGGCGGCCGAGCCGGCCGGAGATCCCCGGGGCCGAGCACGGCATCGACTCCGACGATTTCTTTCAACTCCGTGAGCAGCCCCGTCGGGCCGTGGTCGTCGGGGCCGGCTACATCGCCGTGGAGCTGGCCGGCGTGCTGCACCACCTGGGCACCGAGACCACGCTGACCGTGCGTCGGGATGGTCCCCTGCGCGGCTTCGACCCGCTGCTGCGCGAGGCCCTGGCCGAGAGCCTGGAGGTGGACGGCTTCGACCTGCGCACCCACTTCGTCCCCGCCGCCTGCGAGCGCCAGGCGGACGGCAGGTACACCCTGGTGGCCGAGGACGGCCGGCGCATCGAGGGCGTCGATACCGTCATCTGGGCCATCGGCCGCGACGCCGCCACCGGCGGCCTGGGTCTTGAGCGTGCCGGTATCACCCCACGGGCCGACGGCACCATCCCGGTGGACGACTACCAGCGCACCGAGGTGGATTCGGTGCTGGCCGTGGGTGATGTCACCGGCAACGATTTCCCGCTCACCCCGGTGGCCATCGCCGCCGGGCGGCGCCTGGCCGATCGGCTCTTTGCCGGCCGGAGCGATAGCCGCCTGGATTACCGGGATATCCCGTCGGTGGTCTTCACCCACCCGCCGCTGGGTACCGTGGGCATGACCGAGCCGGAGGCCGAGGCCGCCTACGGCGCCGACCAGGTCACCTGCCACCAGACCCGCTTCTTCCCCATGAACTACGCCCTGGCGCCGCAGGCGGTGAAGCGGCGCACGGCCATGAAGCTGGTGACCGTCGGTGCCGAGCAGCGGGTGGTCGGTGTGCACCTCTTCGGCGAGGGCGCCGACGAGATGCTCCAGGGCTTCGCCGTGGCGGTGCGCATGGGGGCGACCAAGGCCGATTTCGACAACACGGTGGCCATTCACCCCACCAGCGCCGAGGAACTGGTGACCCTGTAATCAAACGGGAGCCGACATGATCCGCGAATTCGGAGGCATCCGCCCGCAGCTCGGTCCCGGGGCCTGGGTCGATGCCACGGCCCTGGTCATCGGCGACGTGACCCTCGAGGAGGAGGTCTCGGTCTGGCCCACGGCCGTCCTGCGCGGGGACGTCCACCGCATCGAGGTCGGTGCGCGCACCAACATCCAGGACGGCGCGGTGGTCCATGTGGCCCACGACGGTCCCTACTGCCCCGGCGGCTTCCCGGCGCTGATCGGGGCCGAGGTGACGGTGGGCCACAAGGCGGTGATCCACGCCTGCCGCGTGGGCGATCATTGCCTGGTGGGGATCGGCTCGGTGATCCTCGATGGGGCCGTGGTCGGCGCCGAGAGCATCATCGGGGCCGGCGCCCTGGTGCCGCCGGGCAAGGAGCTGCCCGGGGGCTACCTCTACCTGGGCAACCCGGCCAAGCCGGTGCGCGAGCTGACCGACGCCGAGCGCGAGCACCTGCGCTACTCCGCCAACCACTACGTCGGCCTGAAAGAGCGACACCGCGGCAGCGCCTAGGCGCCGCGCGGTGTCCGTTCATCCCGTGGCCCGGCGGAGCCGGGCTCCGGCGCCCGCGGGCTAGCCGAGCAGCCCGAGGCTGTTGGCGAAGACCACCAGGATCGCTGCCGGCACGATGTAGCGCACCAGCACCAGCCAGGTCCGGTACAGCCACCCGGGCAGCGCCAGCTCCTCGCCGGTGACGCTGCGCGGCAGCACCCAGCCGGCGAACACCGCCATCAGCAGACCGCCGAGCGGCAGCATGATGCTGGTGGAGAGGTACTCGGCCAGCTCCTGGAAGTTCAGCCCGGCGATGGTGAACCCGGCCCAGACGTTGAATGCCAGCAGCGAGCCGATGCCCACCAGCCAGGCCGCGGCAGCCACCGCTGCGGCCGCCTTGGGCCGCCTCCAGCCGCGCGTCTCCACCAAGTAGGCCGTGGCCGGCTCCATGATGGAGATCGCCGAGGTGAGCGCGGCGAAGGAGAGCAGCAGGAAGAACAGCGTGCCGAACAGCGCGCCAAGCGGCATCTGCCCGAAGCCGTAGGAGAGGGTCACGAAGACCAGGCCCGGCCCACTGTCCGGATCGAGCCCGGCGGCCAGCACGATGGGGAAGATGGCCAGACCGGCGAGCAGCGCGATGACCGTGTCGGCGCCGGCGATCAGCCCGCTGTTGCCGGGGATCGAGGAGCGCTTGGACAGGTACGAGCCGTAGGCCATGATCGCGCCAAGCCCTAGGCTGAGGGTGAAGAAGGCCTGGCCCATCGCCACCAGCACCGCATCGCCGCCGATGGCGCTGAAGTCCGGCGAGAACATGAAGTCCATCGCCTCGACGAACGCCCCGGCGCCCATGCCGTAACCGACCATCACCAGCAGCAGCAGGAAGAGGATCGGCATGAGCAGGCGCACCGCGCGCTCCAGGCCGTTCTGCACCCCGCGCAGGACGATGTAGGCGGTGGCCCCCATGAACAGGGTGTGCCAGAAGAGCATCTGCCACGGGCTGGCCAGCAGGTTGCCGAACACCTCCTCCACCTGGCTGGTCTCGGCGCCGGTGAAGGTGCCGGTGGCGGTGTAGGGGACGTAGGCGAGCGACCAGCCCGCCACCACCGAGTAGAAGGAGAGCACCAGGAAGCCGGCGCAGACCCCCAGCCAGCCAAGGATCTGCCACCAGCGTCCGCCGCCGTACTCGGCGGGCAGGGCGCGCATGGTGTTGATGGGGCTCTGGCGGCCGCGGCGGCCGATGAGGATCTCGGCCATCATCACCGGGATGCCGATGGCGAGGATGCAGGCCAGGTAGATCAGGATGAAGGCGCCGCCGCCGTACTCACCGACGACGTAGGGGAAGCGCCAGATGTTGCCCAGGCCCACGGCGGAGCCGGTTGCCGCCAGAATGAAGGCCCACCGCGATCCCCACTCTCCATGGATCGACTGCCGCAAATCCGTCATGGCCATGCTCCCCGTCGGAACTTGACGCGGGAGCGTAATACAGTTCCGCGGGCGGCAACAAACCCCTGCGCGTTATGCCGCAGGCAGCCGGACTGCCTCGGGCAGGCCCAGCTCCATGGCGATGGGCAGGTGGTCCGAGAGGGGATATTCCAGCACGCGGGCCCGCTGCACCCGGAGCGTGGAGCTGATCAGGATGTGATCGATGTTGTGGCGCGGGCGCCAGCTGGGGAAGGTGTGCAGCCCGTGGATGGGCTCGGAGAGGTCGGTGCGCCGCCCCAGGCGGTCGAGCTCCGGGCTGTCCGTCCGGCAGTTCAGGTCGCCCATGACGATCACGTGCCGGTGGGCGTTGACCAGCTCGGCCAGGAAGTCCATCTGCCGGATCCGGGTCCGCCGGCCCAGGGCCATGTGCACCTGGATGACATTCAGCGCCTCGCTGCCCGCGCCGAAACGGATCTGCAGTGCCCCGCGCCCGGGGATCAGCCCGGGCAGGCGGTGCTCACGGATCTCCGCGGGGCGGTAGCGGGCCAGCAGGCCGTTGCTCTGCTGTGCCAGGCGACCCATGTTGCGGTTGGTCTGGATGTACCAGTAGGGGAAATCCGCCTTGTAGGCCAGGTGCTCCACCTGGTTCATGAAGCCCGTGCGGAAGCTGCCGGCGTCCACCTCCTGCAGCCCGACCAGGTCGTAGGGCTCGATCCAGCCGCCGATGCGCTCGAGGTTCATCTGCCGCTGCCGGTCGGGCAGCACGTGCTTCCAGCCCCGCGTGAAGTAGTGGTGGTAGCGCGAGGTGGCGATGGCGTTCTGGATATTGTAGCTGACCACCCGGATGGTGGCCGGCGCCTCGGGCGAGAGCGTCGGGTGGAGGGTGGCGTAGACGCCCTCGCGCAGACGGTAGGAGATGTTGGTCATGAGTGCCGAAGCCTCGGGCGACGGAGTAGCGTCGTTCCTGCCGGGTATAAAAAACCCGCCTACCCCCGCGGATGCGGGGGAGAGGCGGGCTTATCCGTGACCTGGTCGGGACAGCGAGGCGTTGCGATCACTCGTCGTCGTCGTCGAGGAGCGTCATGCTCGCCATGTAGGCGGAGACGGCCTCGATGTCCTCCTCGGTCATGCGACCGGCCGTGTCGCGCATCATGCGGTTGCGGTCGCTGGCGCGGTCCTCATTCTTGAACGCGGTCAGCGCATCGTTGAGGTAAACCTCCTGCTGACCGGCCACCGCGGCGAACTGGCCACCCTTGATGCCCTCGCCGTTGGGCCCGTGGCAGGAGGCGCAGGAGGGCACGTTCCGCTCGCCGATGCCGCTGTGGTAGATCTCACGGCCCTGCTCGGCCAGCTCCTCGTCCACGTCCTGTGCCGGCGGCGGGTCCTGCTTCTCGAGCCAGGCCGCCACGTTGCGGATGTCCTCATCCGAGAGCTCGGTGGCGTTGGGTGTCATCAGGAACTCCGGGTCCCAGCGGTTCTCGTCCCGGAAAAGCTCCAGATGGTAGACGATGTAGTCCTTGTGCTGCCCAGCGTGGCTGGGCCACTCGGGGACATCGCTGACACCGGTGACACCGTGGCAGGCCAGACAGACCTCGTTGTTCAGCTGCTCGCCCGCATCCAGGTCGACCTCGGCCTGGGCGGTGGTCGCGCCGAGCGCGAGGGCGGCGACCGTAAAGCCGGTCAGGGTGCGCTTGTGCATGACTTGTGTTCGCTCCGCTAATGGAGTGGGCTTTCCTTGTGCGTACCTTGGACGCAGAACGCTGCCACTTATAGCAGCAGCGTCCGCAAGCGTCAATTTGTCCGGCCACGCGCAGACCGGCGACGATTCGCGCTGCCTATGAAACCATGAAAGGACCGAATCGTGACACAAGAGGCAGGCATGACAGCAGACCGTATCTACCGGCGGGCGCAATTCCGGCTCAGCGCGCCCACCCCGGCGGACCTCGGGCCGGACGAGGGGATCGAGGTGGCCTTCGCCGGGCGCTCCAACGTGGGCAAGTCCAGCGTCCTCAACGCGCTGACCGGCCAGCGCAAGCTGGCACGCACCAGCGGCACCCCGGGGCGGACGCAGACGATCAACTGCTTCGACCTCGACGAGACCCGCCGACTCATCGACCTGCCCGGCTACGGCTACGCCAAGGTGCCCCAGGCGGTGAAGCGGCGCTGGGAGCAGGCCCTGCCCGAGTACCTGCACAACCGCCAGGCGCTCTACGGCGTGGTGGTGATCATGGATGTCCGCCACGCGCCCACCGAGCTGGACCTGCAGATGCTGCGCTGGTGCGCCGATGCCGGGCTGGTGCTCCACGGGGTGCTGACCAAGGCGGACAAGCTCAAGCGCGGCGCCGCCCGCAACCGCTTGCAGGCGGTGCGCCAGGCCGCTGCCGAGGCCGGCGTCACGCTGCCGAGCGTGCAGCTGTTCTCGGCGCTCAAGGGTGAGGGGATCGATGAGCTCACGGAGGTCCTCGATGCGTGGTTCGCGGTGGGGAACTCTTCGGCGTGACGGATGGTCGCACCTAGTGAGCGTCGCTGATGTGCGGTCCACAACCTCCTCTCTAGCGTGGCGCACACAACCCGGTTCCCCCCAAGGCCGGGTTGGCTGTTGCCCCGGATCCTCCCCCCAGGGTCCGGGGTTTTTTTTGACCGGTCGTGCCGCCGTCCATAAAAAAGGAGGCCCCATCCCTCCTGGATGGGGCCTCCCCATAGAGAGCCCGATAGGGGTTACACGGAGCCTTTACCAGTCAAGCTCCTCATCGCCGGCATCGGCGTCGTCGGCATCCTCGTCCCAGGGATCGATCTCGTCGTCCTGCTCCTCGAACTCGAGGCCGTCGTCGTCGAAGCCGTCATCCTCGAAGCCGTCGTCAGCCGGCTCCTCCCACTGGTCGTCTGCCTCGCCCTCGGTGTCGAACGCCATGGCGGCGGTGGAACCCATACCGACCATCAGGGCCAGGAGACCGGCGATCCAGTGCTTGTGTTGCATACGTGACCTCCGCTTTGGATTGCTTGAGTTGCCCGTCGTGATCAACCTCGATCACTCGCCCACTCACCAAGCACGGTGCGTGCCAACATGACCAAAACCCCGTCCGATCAGTGACCTGCGCGCTTCGTGGGTGGGTCTGGCCCACCGCGTGCAGCGGTCGGATGTCGTCTGAGGGCGACACCGCAAGGTGGGGTAGTGCCGTAACCTGCTGAATTGGGTTGTGACCGGCGTGTCGCCCGGAGGCGACATCTTCTAGAAGCGGAGAACGATGCCGCCGCGCAGTTGCCGTGTCTCGTAGCCCAGCGACAGACCGTCGGGCTCCGGGTCGGTGAGCAGGCCCTCGACCTGTACACCCAACCGGCCCGGGCCGCGGTAGCCGGCGATGACGCCGGCGGTAAAGCCCAGGTCGCGGTCTGAGGCGTCGTCTGCCGGCTGGATGCTGGTGCGCGTCAGTGCCACGTGCCAGCCGAGGAACCAGGGCGACTCACCGAGCAGTCGCCGCGCCTGGTAGTAGATGTCGGTCTGGTTGGCCTGCACCGACGCCCCGCCGGCGCCCTCCGGATGCGAGGCCGTCTGCGTGTAGGCCAGGCCGACCTCGAAGTCCCAGTACCGCCCGCGGTCGTTGATCACGTGGGCGCCATTGGCCAGGGCCAGGGTGTGCGCGGTGCCGGTCTCTGTGCCGTCGGCCACCTCGAGTGTGCCGGTGGCCACCGCCACCCGCCAGCCGTCGTCCAGCACGCCGCCGTAGGATCGCTCATCCCCGGCGCCGGCCGGGCCGCAGGCCACGAGCAAGCAGACCCAGACGGCTGGCCGCCAGCCCCTCATGAGCAGGCTGCCTCTTCGGTCCGCTGCGGCGCCCCGGAGACCGGCATCCGGGTGGCGGATAGGGGCGGGTGCATCCTCATGGGCTGGCGCTCGTGGCAGTGGCACGGTGGATGGGCCGTGGGGTGCTCCGGGTGGACCCCGAGCCTATGCGCGGCCAGTGGCCCGTGCAACCGCAGGCGCCGCGATCAGGCGGGCGAGGCCTGGCCTGGGTACGGGGTCGGTGAGCGGCCCGGTGCTTCGCCGGCCCCTGGCCAGTGCACCGTGAATGTGGTCCCGGCTCCGGGCGTCGAGTCGCAGGCGACCTCGCCGCCGGCTTCCTCCACGTAGCGCCGAACCAGCGCCAGCCCCAGCCCGGTGCCGTCGGTGCGGCTGGTGGCAAAGGGCTCGAACAGCCGCTCGCGCAGCGACGGTGGGATGCCCGGGCCGTCGTCCGTCACCTCCAGAACCAGCGTGCCGCGCTCATCCACCCGGGCATCCACCTGCACCCGGCCGCCGGCGGGCACGGCCTGGACGGCGTTGCGCACCAGATTGGCGTAGACGATGCGAAAGCCCCCGGGCAGCTCCACCGGGGCGTCGGCGATCTCCGCGCTCAGGTTCACACCCTTGGCCTGGGCCTCGTTGCGCAGCACCGTCGTCCAGCTCTGCAGGATCTCGGTTAGCGCGCCGCTGCGCCGCTCGCTGCTGCGCCCGCAGCCGAATGCCATGAAATCGTTGACCAGCTCGTGGATGTGATCCAGCGAGCGGAAGATCGCCTCCCGGTCTTCCGTCTCCAGCGGGGCGACCTCGCAGAGCAGGCGCACCGGCACGATGCTGTTCTTGATGTCGTGGGCCAGCTCGGTGGCCATTTCCCCCAGCGTGGATAGGGCCTGGAGCTTCTCCAGATGCTCGTGGAGCCTACGGTATTCGCTCAGGTCGGTGATCTTGATCAGGATCAGCTCACCCAGCACCCGGTAGGAGACCAAGGCGGGGCAATGTCGCCCCTCGAACGGGAGCTCCTGCTCGAAGGTGCCGGACCCGCTGCGCTCGATGCCGTTGCGGATGCGCAGCCATAGCCCGTTGCCGAGGATGTCCGGCACACTGGCGCCCTGGCAGTCGGCGACCGGGCAGCTGGCGCAGCGCGTGCCGATGGCCGCGTTGCCGTGGCGGATGGTGCCGTGGGCATCGACCAACATGACCATGTCCTCGACACTGTCGAGCAGCCACTGCGAACGCCCCAGCTGGTCCACGGTGTTGAGCAGCTGCCGCTCGACGGTGTCGAGCTCGTCCTCGCCCGGCCTGGGGTGGGGGCTGCCCGGGCAGCGCGCCGGCTGCTCGCCACCGCCCTGGGCGCGCCGTGCGCGGCGGTGGCCCTGCTCGACGATACCGCGCATCCGTGCCCGCCAGCGCGCCGCGATGAGGGCGCCGATGCCGGCGGCCAGCAGCGCACTCAGGCCGACCACCAAGATTGCCAGGCCGCGCACCCGGTCGAACGCCTCGGAGACCACCGCGGCGTCGAGGATCATGCGCGCGTCCGCCCCCTCGACGGCCCGCTCGACGGCGGCCTCGATCATGCCCCGGGCGTAGTGGTCGAACCACAGTGTCAGTGGCAGCGCCACCAGCAGGGTCACCAGCAGGAAGGTGGCACCCAGGCGTACCGCCATGTTGCGCGGCAGCCAGCACCTCACTCCGTCGTCTCCTCCATGGCCTGCAACCGCGCGCGGAGCGTGTTGCGCGAGACGTTCAGGGCCTCGGCCACCCGGCTCTTGTTGCCGTTGTAATGCTTCAGCGCCCGCTGCACGGCACGGCGCTCGATCTCGTTGAGCAGCTCCGGCAGCTCGCCTTGGTGGAGCGCGCGGTCGAGCGCGCCGTCCAGCGCCGCCTCGAAGTCGCCGTCGCCGGTCGGCTCGCCCTGTCCGGTGGCGAGTTCCAGGCTGTCGATCAGCCCGCGTTGCCGCTTGGCCGCGGCCCGGTAGACGGCGTTCTTGAGCTCGCGGACGTTGCCCGGCCAGCCGTGCCCCTGGGCCTGGCGGCGCACCGCCGGGGTGATGCCGTGGATATCCAGGTCCATCTCCTGATTGGCCGACTGGATGAAGGCCTCGATCAGCGACGGGACGTCCTCAAGTCGCTCGCGCAGCGGCGGGATGTGCACCGGGATCTGCGCCAGGCGGTAGTAGAGGTCGCTGCGGAACTGACCCGCGTCCGCGCCGAGGAGCTGGCGGTTGGTGGCGGCGATCACCCGCACATCGGCCTGGCGCGGGGTCGACTCCCCCAGGCGGTAGAAGCGTTTGTCTTCCAGAAAGCGCAGCAGCTTGGCCTGGAAGGCCAGCGGCATGTCGCCGATCTCGTCCAGGAACAGGGTGCCGCCGGTGGCTGCCTCCACCTTGCCCTCGGCGGCCCGGTTGGCGCCGGTAAAGGCGCCGCTGGCATGACCGAAGAGCTCCGCCTCGAGCAGGCTCTCCGGCATGGCGGTGCAGTTGATGGCCACGAACGGCCCGTCCGCGCGGTGGGAGTGGCGGTGGATGAGTTCCGCCGAGACCTCCTTGCCGACACCGGTCTCGCCGGTGAGCAGGACGTTGAGGTCGTTGGCCGCGGCCACCCCCAACGCCTTGAAGACCTCCATCATCGCCGCCGAGGTACCGAGCACCTCGTGGGCCTCGGCGCTCAGGCCGGAGGCCTCGGTACCGGATGGGGTCTGGCTCAGGGCCTCCTCCACCGCCGCCACCAGGGCCTCCGCCTCGATGGGCTTGGCGAGGATCTGCAGCGCGCCGCGCTTGCTGGCCTCCACCACGTTGTCCGGAAAGGTGTGGGCCGATAGCACCAGCGCCGGGGTCTCGTCCCCGGCGCTGCGCAGGCGCTGGAGCAGCGCCAGGCCGTTGTCCTGCTCCAGCTGGATGTCGAGGATCAGCGCATCCGCCCGTGCGACCAGCGGTTCGGCCTCGGCGGCCGAGGCGGCGCTGATCACCTCCAGGCCGCGGCTTTCCAGCAGCCGCCGGACGGCGTAGACGATCTCCCGGTGGTCATCCACGACCAGAACGCATCCGCGCATGCCTCTCCTCCCGGCGCCCGGCAGGGCGTGTCTGGCCCTGGTGGGCGCAGCGTGCCCTGCTTTTTATGATTTGACATTAATCAACCCAGTCACCATGGCACAAGGGCGAGCCGCCGACCACCGGGGGGGGGGCGCTGCGCAGGCTGCGACCAGGCTGCGCAGCCGTTGACCGCTGGCAGGCCCCGCCGACCCCCTGTCCGCAACCCCGGCCTCCCGCTGAACTCCCGGAATCGCGGGGCTTTGATCGCGGCCCGTTTGCCCTGGCCTGCCTTTTGCTAAGAGCAGGTTTGATAACGATCAAACCTGCACCGAAGGGGAGGAGGGTGCCTTGTTCCAACAACCACTCAACCGGCTCGCGATTTCGGCCGGCGGCATCGCGGCCCTCTTCGCACTGCTGCTGTTCGCCGCCACGGCCCCGGCCCAGGACCTCGATCCGGACGAGATCGAGGAGTTTGTCGAGGAGGTGCGTGGCCTCTCGCCGGTGATGGCCGAGCGCCGGGTCGATGACCTGCGCGCCCACATCGGCCGCATGGAGGAGACCCCCCACGCCGTCGCCTCGGACCCGCGCACCCCGGCGGGGCAGACGCCGGAGGATGGCAACTACTGCTACCAGTGCCACGGCGACGGGTGGGAGCACTTCTACCAGATCGGTGAGGACATCAGCACCGACGAGGCCAACGAGACCTGCCTGGACTGCCACAGCGGCGGTGATCGCATGCACTGGCACGGCGGCGCCCACGAGTTCCAGGACATGGCCTGCGTCGACTGCCACAACATGCACGGCGAGAACGAGCGCCTGCTGCACACCGAGAACGAACTGGAGCTGTGCGCCAGCTGCCACCAGGAGCGCCGCGTCGACTTCAATCGCCCCCACCACCACCCGGTGGAGGAGGGGCAGGTGACCTGCACCAACTGCCATAACCCCCACGGCACCGGCGGCGAGAGCCTCCTGCGCGAGGGTCAGGTCAACGAGACCTGCTACAACTGCCACGCCGAGTACCGCGGCCCCTTCCTGTGGGAGCACATGCCGGTCCGCGAGGACTGCACCAACTGTCACGACCCCCACGGCTCGGTGCATCCCAATCTGCTCGAGGCGCGCCCGACGCAGCTGTGCCAGTCGTGTCACATGCACGCCTCCGGTCCGGCCGGACATCCCGGCATGGATCCACATGACTTCGACACCAGCGGTCCCTGGCAGGAGGGGGCGGAGTTCCTCGGCCGCGGCTGTCTGAACTGCCACTCGGACATCCACGGTTCCAACCACCCGGGCGGCGACAGCTTCCGGCCGTGACGCCGGGCGGCGCAACAGCAGAAGGAGGAAGGAATCATGACCAAACAGCGCGCCCTGAGCAGCGCCCTGGTGCTGACGGCCTTCGGCTTGCCCGCCGCCGCTGGCGCGGGCACGCCGGAGTCCTCGGCCACCTTCGTTGGCCCGGCCAGCTCGCAGCTGTGGCTGGGAGTCGGTTACCTGAGCGAGGACAACTACCACTTCCGCCGCTATACCGGGCCGGTGGACGAGGGCTTCTACCCGGAGGCCCACCTCGACCTGCGTTACCGCGGCGAGGGCGATGAAGACGCCCGCTACGGCCGTCTGGAGGGGCGGGACCTCGGGCTCGACTCCCGCCGCCTGCGCGGCCGCTACGGCGTCCAGGGAACCTACGGGCTCTCCCTGGAGTACGACGAACGCCCGCGCTTCTATGACCGGGACGTGCAGAGCCCCCTGCGCAGCGACGGCACCGACCGGCTCTCGCTGCCTGAGGGTTGGCAGGGCAACCAGGATTTCGAGGACAGCCCGGAACGGCTGCGCGACTGGAAGATGGAGCGCCACCGCGAGCGCTTGGCCTTCGACGCCCTGCGCCACCTGGACGACGAGTGGAAGGTGAACTTTTCGTTCAGCCGGGAGGAGACGGATGGGTATCGGTACGCGACCGACTACCGTTGGTACGAGTTCCCTGCTCCTATCGATCAACGCACGGACCAATACCGGGTCAGTCTTGAATATGCCGGGGATCAGCTCCAGGGCCGGTTTGGCTATCACCTCTCCAGCTTTCAGCAGCTGGCCAACGAGCGGCTGACCGTGGAAGATCCGGACGATCCCGGCGAGTTCAACGAGGTCTTCCGCGAGCCCGATAACCTCTACCACCAGATCTTCGCCTCCGGCGCCTACGCCATCCAGCCGGGGACGAACGTCAGCGCCGACCTGCAGCTGGGCCGCGCGCTGCAGGATGAACGCTTCGTTGAAGACGACGACGACCTGCCCTCGTCGCTGGATGGGCGCATCGACACCACCCGGGCCACCCTGCGCGGGACGCACCGCTTCCATCCGCGTCTGCAGGTGCGCGGCAGCTACCGCTATGACGACCGGGACAACCGCACGCCGCAGTACTTCACGGAGGATGATTTGGAAGACCGGACGCGGCCCCACGGCTGGACGCGGCACATCGCCGACGTCGACGCCGATATCCGCCTGCCGGCGCGCTCCAACCTGGTGCTGGGCTACGAGCACCGCTACACCGACCGCGACTTCACCGACGGCAGCACCCGGGACGATACCTTCCGCACGCGGCTGCGCAGCCGGATCACTCCCCAGCTGGAGGGGACCGTGTTCGCCAGCAGGCTCTACCGCGAAGGTGCCGAGTACGTCGGTCCGGCGTCCGAGGCAGGCACCATCCTGCCCGCGGAGGTCTACCACCTGGCCGAGTTGGAACAGACCCAGTTGGGTGTCAGCGGCACTTACAGCGTCATCCCCGAGCTGGCCCTGGGCGCGGAGGTGACCTACAGCGAGGACGACTTTACCGACTCGGATATGGGGCTGCAGGAGCGCAACCGCGCTTCCTACACATTGTCCCTGGACTATTTCCCCACCGAGCAGTGGACCGGCTACGGCTTCGTCACGTGGGACGACGGGGAGCGGCAACTCGCCGGCGAGCAGCGCAGCCTGCTCCAGGACGAGGAGACGCTGACCGTCGGGCTGGGGACGGAGGCCACCGTCACCGAGGACGAGCGCTGGTCCCTGGGTGCAGAGGTGCTCTACGCCAGCACCGATGTCGACATCGGTTTCGATCGCGCCCAGGACACCGACTACCCGACGCTGACCACCCGGCTCACCCAGCTCGAGCTCTACGGCAAGTACCGGGCCTCGGAACAGTTCCACTATCGCCTGGCCTACCTGGGGCAGCGCTTTGAGGAGGACGACTGGGCCCTGGGCTTTGGGCCGGGAGAGGTGGATGACATGAATGATTACGTGCTCATGGGCCGCGACAACTACGACTACACGGCCCACATGGTGGTCGGCTCGGTGGGGTACACCTTCTGACCGACCTGACTGGGCGCGGGCGCGGTGCGACACAACCACCCGGACTTCGCCGACGTTCTGGTCAACGGCGACGGCTGGTGCGACGTCTTCGCGCCGGCGTGAAGAGGCGCGGCGAGCGCCGTTGAGCGGCCGGGGGTAACAGCATACAAAGCTGCCCCCGGCCAGAAGGGCGGGCCGCAGTGTTACCCGTCTGGGCGCTGCGCCCGGCTGACCCCCTGCCGGCCTCGCCGTTCAGCCAGAACCCCCAGCGTTCTTAGTAGCAAGCCAAGGTCGCTGCGCCAGCTGCGCCGGCCGCGATAGTCCAGATAGAGGCGCAGCTTCTCCGGCAGCACCACCTCGCGGTAGAACTGCTCCGGATCCCCGGCCTCCGCCAGACGCTGCTCCTCATCCGCGAAGGCCACAGAGGCCGGGTCCGTGATCCCGGGCCGGTCCTCGAGCACCCGGCGCTGATCCTTGGTATAGAGGGCCACGTACTCCGGCACCTCGGGCCGTGGACCGATTAGGCTCATCTCCCCGCGCAGGACGTTGACCAGCTGCGGCAGCTCATCGAGCTTGTAGCGGCGCAACACGCGCCCGACGCGGGTAACCCGCGCATCCCCGCCGCGCGTGATTGAGGGGCCGCGGTGCTCGGCATTCGCGGTCATGGTCCGCAGTTTCCAGATCCAGAAGAGCTCGCCGTGCTGGCCCACGCGTCGTTGGTGATAGAAGACCGGACCCGGTGATTCCAGGCGGATGGCTGCCGCTAGCAGCAAAAAGAGCGGTAGCTGCAGCACAAGGGCCGCGACCGAGAGCGTATACTCGAAAAGACGCCAGCCGCGGGGTTCACTCATCGGCGGTGGGCGCGCAAGAGCGTGGTGACGGTGTCGGCGACGCGCTCGACCTGGGCATCGGTGAGCCCCGGATAGATCGGCAGACTGACCAGGCGCTGTCCGGCCGCTTCTGCCACGGGGAAGTCCTCGGTGCGCAGGCCAAGGGATTCTCGCCAGTAGCGGTGCCGATGGAGGGGGATGAAATGGACGCTGGCCCCGATCCCCCGCTCGGCCAGTGCGTCGATGAAGCCATCCCGACTGAGATTCAACGCCTCAAGCTCCAGCTGCACAGGGAAGAGGTGCCAGGAGTGATCGGATGCGTTGTCCCGGACCGCCGGCAGACTTAAAGGCAAGCCCGCAAGCTGCTTGCTGTAATAGGCGGCGATGGCCTCGCGCCGCGCGCGCGCCTGATCCGCGCGTTCGAGCTGGGGGCGCGCCAGCGTAGCGGCCAGGTCCGGGAGGTTGTACTTGTAGCCCGCGTCGGTGACCTCGTAACGCCACCGGGTTTGCCCCTGCTCGGTGCTCGCGGTGCGTTCGATGCCGTGCAGCCGGGCGCGCCGGGCCCACTGGGCCAGTGCCTCATTGTTCGTGGTCAGCAGCCCGCCCTCGCCGGTGGTCAGCGGTTTGTTCGCGTACAGGCTGAACGCGGTCGCGTCCCCGAGCGAGCCAACGCAGCGCCCCTGAAAGCGGGCAGGGAACGCGTGGGCGGCATCCTCGACGATGCGGACGTCGTAGCGGGAGGCCAGCTCCAGGAGCTGGTCCATCCGGCACGCTTGCCCCGCGTAGTGGACCGGGAGGATGGCGCGGATGCGCGAATCGGCCGAGAGGTGTCGTTCGACTTCAGTGACGTCGAGGTCCAAGGTCTCGGGCGCGACGTCCACCAGGAGCGGTTCAGCCCCGCAGAGGCGGATGGCCTCCGCGGTTGCCGTGAAGGTGAGCACGCTGGTGATGACCCGATCCCCGGGGCCCACACCCAGCCCTTCCAGCGCCAGATGCATCGCCGCCGTGCACGAAGAGACCGCGACCGCGTGGTGTACGCCGACCGCCTCGGCAAAGCAGCGCTCCAGCTCGGCGGTCTCCGGGCCGGTGGTTAACCAGCCCGAGCGCAGGCAGCGGAGGACGGCCGCCTCCTCTGCCTCGCCAAGATCCGGGCGCGAGAAAGGAACCGGGAGCGGGGAGGAGTTTGTCTTTGCGGCGCCGGGGTCAGTGGAGGGCATGACGGGCCTTTTGGTTCCGGGACGAATCCGTGAGCACGGCGAGTGTGTTGTTCGGCCAGCTTGGGCGATAGGAGGCGATGTTAAACGGTACGAGCGGCATAGGCTATACAGGTTGTGAGCGCACTCTCTCCCCCCTTGCGCCGTCCCTATCGCTGCACGTGTTGCATTAGATGTGCCGCAATATGCAACGCCTGCTTGTAGCGAAGATTCACGATCCGGTCTTCCAGTAATCGCGCCGCCCGTGCCAATCGGACGCCGGTGATCGGAGGCGGTGCCGAGCAATCTCCCCGCTTTTTTGGCATTTCAGCTAGTACTGATGCGAGCTCGCCCGCGTTCAGATTGTCTTTGAGTCCGCCGCCAATCGGCTCAACGCGCCACTTGCCCCAAGTCGTGATTCGCGGGCCATGGGTGGCGGTCATGATCGCCATCGTGCGGTCCAGTCCAGAAGGGTATATCGACAGCGGTAGCTGCCCTACGCTGTCGCGGATATCCGGTAGTAAGGCCTGAAGCTGCTCGTAGATTGATGCCTCATCTTGGGAGTCGATCGCAACCTCAAGAGGCTTGAGCAGCTCCTCGGTCAGTCGCTCATCAAGTGTGTAGCGGGCACTCTTGTAGGCCCGGATCAATTCTTGGGGGGGAGATAACGTCCAGCGTTCGCGAATCATGCGAGGGTGCCACGCCCGCCACTCCGATGTACGAGGTGGGCGCCCAAGACCGGATTCACAGACACGGCACAGGAACCCGTTTTGTTCGAACTCGACGAGTACGTGCACCGCGCGCAGTGCGTCGCGGTCGACGTATTGGAAGAGCAGTTCCTCGTCCTGCAAAAGCTGTCGGGAATGCGGTGTAAAGATCTGTTGTTGGTAGCGTTTCGGTCCGCATCCAAGTCGTGATCGGTGCGTGAAATCGGTATATGCGGGCACGGCGGACAAGGCATGAAAAGGTTGGCGTGGAAGTGGGTCCTCCCAGCGAATCACCCAGGAATGATGAGGGTTGCCTAGCGCGCGCTCCAGCACTTGAGCGGTCTGCTCCTGACGCCGCGGTTGGTGGAAATGCTTGCGCAGTGCCTGAGTATCCATGTTTTCGGCGGGCTGCCAGCGCTGTTCGGGTCTGAAGATCGGATCGATCCGCTGCCGGTCACGGGTCAATTGAATGGTAGAGCGGATTGCACCTCTCAGGGAGCGAAGTAGCTGACGCAGGATCAGAAAGCCGAGGACCGTCGCAAGGAACGCCTCCGCGCTTGCCAGCAAAAGCCCGCATAACAAGACCAGGAAACCGAAAAAAAAGTTAACGGCTGAGGCTGTTTCCACGGCCGTTTTGGGGTCGGCCAAGATTTTGGCGCGGCTCTTCACCCACCATCCGCCTTCGTGGGCAGCGAGTATGCGGGCAGCTAGGGTGAACTCGGCAGCGAACAGCAGAACGAGGACGAGCAGCAGGAACGGCTGCAGCAGCGCAAGAGCTAGCCCGGCCACGGCGATGAGCACAATATCAGCGGCGAGAGTCGTGAAATCTGCGTAGTATCGGCGCGCTCGCTCCTCTTGGCGGTTGATAACGCACAGAGGAGTGGCCTGCTTGGCAACCGCTTGCCCGCCCTTTTCGGTCAGTCGCCCGGCCCAGCGCTCCAGCCAGAGGTTGGCGCTGTAGGCGCCGAATGCGGACAGTGAAAGTGCCGCGATCCAGTGAGAACGGAATGCTGGGTCGATGAAGGGGAAATAGCGCGGCACTTCCGAAGAGCCGGTCAAGATGAGGACCTTCAAAGGTAGGAAGAATGCTAGAAGTTGGGTAACACGCTGCAGGACGATCGCTATCACCGCCGCTACCGAGAGACCAGGGCAGGCCCGGAACAGGGCACCGAGCGTGCGCCAAGTCCACTGCAGGGTGTCCCTTGTCGTTGCGGGAAGGTTCACTGCGTCGCCTTTAGCAGGCGTTGCCGCAGTCTCTCGTGCACGCTGGTGTCTTGGGTGGCATGGCCGCCAATGCGGGTCGCGACCCAGCCGAAGACGTATGAATCAGCGGCATAATACCACCTGCCGCGTCCGGCCCAGACGACGGTGTGTACCAATCGGTCGATGACCGGCAGCGGCTCGAGCATGGCTGCGGCGAGATGGAGTTCCAGACGATCACCGTCGTTGAGTGCCCACTGGCTTCGTAGGTGTTCGGTGGCGAGCACTTCGACGACGTGCAGGGGGGCTGTGGCCCAGCGACAGAGCCAGACCGGCTGCCCGTTGAGCGTGGCCGGCCAGACGCAGTGGTTGCGAGCAAAGCGGATCGCTGCCGGTCGGGCAAAGCGCACCGGGCGCGAGAGCAGTAGGTTGAGGGAGCCGGGGTAAAGGGTTTGCCCGGTAGCCTTTGCAAGAGCTGAGTTCTTTCGTAGCGTCATTGCGGTGGCTTTACCGCGGCCGCTCGCGATACGCCCGGCAAGAGTGACGACTCGAGTCAACGGTCAACCGGGGCTTTGTGTTATAGGGTCGTTTCCGATCGGTTGCTGCAGCGCCGCGCGCAGGGATTGGTTGATATCGGCGCGCTCTGTCGCGGGGCGTATTTGAGGCGGATTCGGCCAGTCGGCGTCGATCCACTCCTCCCCTTGGAAGATAACGGCGTTTTCGTAGCGCGGGAAGATGTGAAAATGTAACAGTGGATCCTTCATCATCAAACACAAAGCGTTGATGCGCACGGCACCCCAGCGGGCCTTGACCCGCTGTTCCGCCTCGCCCAACAGTATAGCCATGTCGCGGGCTTGAGTTTCGTTCAGGCTCGCGAAGTCCAGTACATTGGTACGGGTGCTCAAGATCATCGAGCCCAGGGTTAGTTGCTGGGGCCGAACGGAGAGCACCCAGTGCTCGGTCTCCATCACGGTGAGGGCGTCCAGCTGAAATTTGTCACGGAAAGCGTGCAGTTCGTGATCAGTCATTGCGAGCTCCGAGCGTATTCCATCTTAGTCGTCGAACCAGTGCCGGTTCATCCGCACGAGGCCATGGTGGTCGCCCCGCAGTAGCAGTCGCTGTTGGAGCATCTGCCTCTGGACCGCATCATACCCGGCCGTATCGCCGTTGGACAGGTGCCAGAGGAGGCGCGTGAGAAACAAGCAAACACCCATCAGGTTGTGTACAACCACGAGATTGCGGCGACCGCTTGAGCAAGTGAAGTTGCGCACCGGTGTGCGCCAGTCCCCGTAACACTCGGTCAGGTAGCGGTCACCGTCGCGGGGCCCGAGGATCCGGATGCCGCGCAGCTGGTAGTCGACGAACTCCTGTGGTGTGTGATCCCAGCGGTGCGCTTTGGAGCCGTGCCACCAGACGCCCTCTTCCTGATGTAGCAATGAGAAATCCACGGCGATGCCGGTGCGGTGCACGGCCTTGACGAGCACCGGGACGGACGTAACCCGTATCCCTGCCGGCGAGACACGCAGACGGTACTGATATTCCGTATGCACCGATTCGAAACGACCTGAATTCTTTAAGATGTTTCGCATTCGCCCCAAGTCGGTGTCTTGGGCGGGCAGCCCCAGATCGATGTCGAAATCGTGTGCCAGAAAGTCGCCCTCACGAAAAAGCCCGAGAAACGTTCCGGATAGCGCGGTCCAGCGCCAGGCATTCAGCGGCAGTAGCCTGGCTACATCCTGCAGGGTGACCTCGGCGTCGTCCCGGGCGAAGTCGCCGGACAGTGAGTTGTTGGCCGACGAGATGCCGGCGTTGCCCGGTGGAGCCGGGGTCGGCACGTGGGCGCGGTCCGTTTTCAGTCGCTCAAGTAGGCGGTCGGCGTCGTCTAAAAACGCGGCTAGAGTTGATGCCGCGAGTCGCTGATTTTGCTCCAGTGCGGCTTGATGGACGACTTGCGCTTGTGCGGTCAGTCGGTTGAGGGCCGCAATCCGAGGCGGGAGCCGGTGAGCGCGTCGATTCACCCAACGGGCTAGATTTCGGCTTTCACTCAGCGGAAGACCATCACTGAAACAGAAAAAGGGATCGCTGTCCGGCGACCCAAGGCCTGGCCAGCCACGACTCGCATACCAGTAGGCGCGGCGCAGGCCATCCTTGAACGAGTCCGACCAGAACTCCCGGCTGAGGTGACGCGCAAGTCCAGGCCGGCCAGTAACGGCAAGGCAACCCGCATACGCCGCCGCGGCCAGTAGCAGCCGCTCTAAAGCCGCGTGGCGACGGTTAAGATACTGAAGGAGCCGATAGCTTTTGGCGGGGCTCAGGTGAGTCTTACCACTCACAGTGGGCCTCGTATTGCTCAAGGGGGTACAGCGGATAGAGTCCGGTGGGAACTAGCTCGCCGGCCTCGCTTGTCGGTTGCGCCTCGATCTGCGTCCGCATCTGCTGGTAGTCAGCGGGCGTAATGCAGACTGAAGCCAGTTTGCGCTGGACGAAGCGCGGTACGTGTCGTGAAGCGTTGGAATAGTCGGGATCCGGTGTTTTCCAGTTGTCGCCGTAGTAAGCCGCCAGGAAATGCTCAGCGCGTCGAGGAACGTCCACCTCGACCCCGCGCAGCGTCTCGGTGCGCACGGGCTCGAAGTCCTCTGACCGCAGCGGCAGGCATGCCTGCTTGTGAGCCCAGATACAGCCGTCCTCGAACCACACTGGGCGAACGTCCAGGTAGGTCGCCGGAGGGTCATTCTTGCGCCGCAGTCGGAACAGTCGGCCGTTGCGATTGAAGCTGCAGGTGAAGCCGGCTCGCACTAGTTTGACAACAAGTTGCATCACCTCCTGCTTGACAGCCGTCGCGTGCGTTTGACGAGAGAGATAGCCGACGTCAAAGTCATCGTCCCCCTCAATAAAGTCCCCCTCGCGGATATGCCCTAGCAGGGTGCCATACATCAGGAACAAAGGGGTATTGAGGGTGCAATTGCAATACTCGCGGGCCTGCGAGTAAATGCTTAGGTAGTGCTGCTGTCGGGCACGGATGCCCTCAGGTGTCCGGCTAAGAAACCCCTTTTTATCGATGTGCCCACCGGCGGCTAGGTGTTCGAACACCGAGCCGTCGGCGTGGGGCAAGGTGATGGCTAGCTCGGGTCCCTGCAGGCAATCAAGCGCATGGCCTTCCGCGGTGCGGATCGAAATCCGGCACGATTTCGGGAATCGGGCCAATACCTCGCGCTTCACGTGGTAATGAAAATAGGGGGGCGCAAACCGAGTGCGGTGCAGCGGCAGGGTACGGATGTAGTGGTCGTTCAACCAGAGTTCCAAGTGGTTCTGTTTCGTGGCGCGGCGGAACACAAAGCCGTCGAGACGCAGTCCGAGGTGTGTAAAATCGGCATCATACTGCCCCATCATCTTTCGGCAGCGCGGTGAGGTTCGACAATCAGCACGGGTTGCGGGGATCCCGCAGATGTGCAGCGGGTCAGCCGGTTCACAGTCCCTGTTGGCAGCTAACCAGCGGTTTTTCTCTTGGTGGAATTCTATTAACTGCTGATAACGAAAGGGGCTGCGGTGCCCCCTTGAACACATTCTTTGAGAAAACCGCTCCAGCCCGTTGAAAACGGAGGCCGCGAAGCGATTCCAGCCAGCGCCTTCAGCGGCTTTAGCCACGCAGTGTATCGTCGCTGCGACAGGGTGTCGATACACCGAAAGCCACCGTACGACCCGCTTCACGCAGGTAAGGGAGTGGCAGTGTATGCGTTCAAACATGTTTTAGAGCGCGATGCGTTGTTGATGTCTGTGGCATCTTGATGTTTCCTATCGCTGTGATGTCATTGAATTCTTTTTAAAACGGCAGGTTTTAAAAAGTCCAGCGACTTTTGCAATCTTTTTATAAAGCCTATACGTGCCTCGACCCTGAAGTCCGTCTAGTTTATCTTTCTTCTTTTTGTGTTTTCTCTTTTTTTTGGTAATTCTTTTTTTGGTTAGCCAGTAATCGTAAAGAACGTAATCAATAGGTCCTCTGGAAGCAATGACCGTGGCTGCGTCCTGCTCCTTTTTAGTAAGAAAAGCGTTTTTATGTATATCCGTCTCGAGCGTATGCGTTTTTAATGCGTTGTAGTAACCGTTTATTTTTCTCCGGGTGTTGCGGTGTAGGTGCTTATTCAGCTGTTTGAATTTGAAAGCGTTATATTCATTGATAATGTCGGGAGCCAGGTCGTCTAACTTAAGGCGTTCCTCGAGAGCCTCAAAAGCGCGTGGCAGGTCGCTTACTGTGTCATTCTGCCAGTGGGTTGTTGAGCCCTCTCGAAACCGTCGGTTGAGATAGTAGGTTTCTGTCGTGTATGCAACGCGCCGAGCCGAGAACAGGCATGCGTAGGTGAAGGGCAAGTCCTCGTAGAAAATCCCTTCTGGGAAGTGGATTTGGTTGCGTTCCAAGAAGGCCTTTCTGTAGAGCCTATTCACGCAAATGAAGCGTAAGTTAAATACCCCGCCTTGGAGGTCCTTCCAAGAAAAGGCGTTGTTTTCGTACTGCTGCAGCTCCTCCGGGTTGTTGTCGTTAGGGAAAAGTTCTCCCGTTTTGTTTGAAAATTTTTTTATACGACACAGGGCCATGTCAGCGTCATGAGCGAGCAGCGAGGTCAGAAGCTCACTCATCATGTTCGGCGCCATCAGATCGTCGCTATCTAGGAACGCGATGTAGTCACCTGAGGCCTTTTGTAAGCCGATGTTACGAGCTGCTCCCGGACCTAAGCGGGTAGGCTGCTGGAGCAGTATGAACTCGTTGAACTTCGGCTCAAACGAGCGGATTGCATCCGCGGTGCCATCCTCAGATGCGTCATCAATACATATTAGCTCTATGTTTGGGTGATCCTGCTGCGCGACCGATTCTAGCGCCTCTTTGACGTAAAGCTCTGTGTTGTACGCTGGGATGATGACCGAGATCTTGGGTGGTTGATGCATGGTGCTCGACTGCAGTGTCTCGAGTGAAGGTGGTGCGGATGAGTCGATCAGATACCGCACCGCTGGCGGTACTGCTCCAGAGGGTAGAGGTCGGTGAGGCCGATAGCGATCAGTTCGCCCATTTCGGGCCTGTGCTCTCTCTCCTGGTTCACTTCATGGCTGAGTTTTCGAAGCTCGTTTGGGTTGAAGCAAGTAGCTGAAAGGTTAGCCTTGACGCTCCGCGGCACGAGCCGCGTGGAGTTTGTGTACCCGGGGTCTGGGGTCGTCCAAGTGTGGCCGTAGTAGGCCTCAAGGAACTTTTCGGCATCCCTTGGGATGTATACCGCGGTCCCACGTAGAGTTCGTCGCTCGACTTGCCGAAAGCCCTCCAGGGGAAGCGCCAGGCAGGCCTGTTTGTGGGCCCAGACCCGCTTATCCTGATACCAGACCGGACGGACATCGAGGTGGAGCTCCGCGCCAGTGGATGGGGTGCGAAGCCGAAATGGCCTGCCGCGACGATTGACGGCGACGGTAAAACCGGCCCGCAGGAGCTTAAGGATGATCTCACGAGTCTCCATTTTTATAGCATGCGGGTCCTCATGTTCCGAGATATAGCCTACGTCAAAATCGTCATCGTGGGGGATTAAATCACCATCGCGGTAGAGCCCGAGGAGGGTGCCGTACATTAGGAAAAGAGGGCGCCCCAAGTTGTTATCGAAAAACTCGCGCGCCGCGGCGTAGAGAGCTAGGTAAGCATCCTGACGGGCACGGACCTCCTCAGGCAACGGCGGGAGATACCCCTTCTTATCCAGCATGCCTCGGTGAGCGATGTTGCATAAGAGTTGTCCGTTCCCATGAGGAACTTTCGTTATGAGATCAAGGGTTCCATCAGCCATCAAGGGCGCGCCGTCCGCGCGGCGAACCTCGAGCCGGCTAGCCTCTGGGAATTGGTCGAGGGTAGGTCGCTTGATCGTGACAGAGAAGGTCATGGTCCCCTGCGCCCGATTCAGCTTAAGTCGGCGAATGGGCTGACCGTTGATTAGAATCTCAAGTTCGTCTTGCAGGCGGGATGCACGGCGACCGCTTATTGCCCCGCCGAGGGCTAAGCCAAGATGGTTAAAATGGGCGGAGAACCGACCACAGGGGCGGATCGGACCAGGGGGGACGTTGCCGGCTAGGACTTGGCAGTCGAACAGGGGGTCTTCGGCTGCAGGGAGCCCGGCGTGATAGCGGTCTCGATGAACAAGGAACTGGCATTTTTGTCGCGATTTCGCGACGTCCTGATCGCCGGTTTGTTCCGCCTTGGTGAGCGCCCTTGCGTAGTTGGCCTCGGCCTGAATGATTTGTCCCCGTTCGCGCTGAGCGTCGGCCATGCGGTATGCCCATATGGCCTGCCCCGTAGCGTGGAACGCCCATCTGCCAACCTGATACCTGACGTAGGGCGGCATGAGCGTTCTCACGGCACTTGTTATAATTCCGGTAAAAGAAGCGATCTGTAGACTGAACATCGGTTAAAGCGCCATGTCCGCGCTCGTTATTCGGTCCACTACCTGCCTTAGCTTCGTGCTTGACGTATGCCGCGTATAGGGGAAATAAGCTATCTCGACGCCCACCTCGCCAAACTCCTTCTCTAACTGGTTCCACTTGTCACTACCACGCCAGTCATCGCCCACGAATATTTTGTCAAATTTTAGGTTGTTCCACGCCTCCATCTTGTCCATTGATGTCTGAGGCAGGGCTTCATCGACAAAGTCAATGTGTTTAACGATTTCCATACGCTCTGCAAAGGGGATGATTGGCTTTTTCCCTTTCACGCGCTCGCAGAGTTCGTCAGTGGTCACACCGACAATCAGGTAGTCGCATTCGAACTTGGCCCGCCGAAGCAGATTCAGGTGTCCTATATGAAACATGTCATAGACGCCGGTCGTGTAGCCAATGCTCTTCAAAATCTCACCTCTTGCCTGCGACCATCCCGAGCGGAGGTAGAGTAGCTCAGTTGATAGACAGGGTGCTGTGCAAGCCCTCCAGTCTGCCGCGGATATTGGCGAAAAGCTAGCCGAAGACCAGGTGGTTGTACCTTCTGCGCCACTGACGTGGTCAGCCGGGTGGGGAGCATGCTTGTTACGCCCAGCACCTTTGACACGACGCGGCGAAGTGCTAGGCTGCGCCACTTATCTTACAAGGGTGTGTCCCCTTGAGCCCACGCGTGACCAAAGGCTGAGTTGATTATCGTGAGTAGATCGCAATCCCAGGCCTCCGGGCAAGCGCAGGAACAGGGCGAACTGCGAGCGTGCTTGGGCCAGCTCAAGCAGGCCATCATCGCGGTGGCCGCGTTCAGCTTCTTCATCAACCTGCTTATGCTCGTGCCCCCGATGTTCATGCTGCAGATGTTCGATCGGGTGCTCTCCAGCGGCAGCGTAGAGACGCTGGTTATGCTGCTGGTGGTGGCTGTGGGGCTGCTCATCGTCCTCGGCCTGCTTGAGTGGTCGCGCAACCGTGTCTTGGTCCGCGCCGGCGGACGGCTGGATGGCATGCTGGGCAGCCGCTTATTCGATGCTACCTTCTTCCGCGCCCTTCGGCGGCCGGACGGCGCCAACGCGCAGCCGCTGCAGGACCTGACCACGCTGCGTCAGTTTATGACCGGCCAGGGCGTCTTCGCCTTCTTTGATGCCCCGTGGACGCCGCTTTTTCTGCTGGTGATCTTCCTGCTCCACCCATGGCTAGGTATCTTCGCCACCGTGGCTGCGGTCATCCTCTTCGTCCTAGCTTATGTCAACGAGGTTATTACCCGTCAGCCGTTGGGCGCGGCGAACGCGCAGTATAACCGCGAGACCGATTTTACCAACACCAACCTGCGTAATGCCGAGGTCGTCGAGGCCATGGGCATGACCGGGCGGCTGCGCCAGCGCTGGCGCGCCATGCATAACGACGTGCTCAGCCTACAGGCGGTGGCCTCGGATCGCTCCGCCAATCTCACCTCCGCCTCGAAGTCGCTGCGCCTGATCGCCCAGGTCGGCATCCTCGCCCTCGGCGCCTACCTGGCGGTGGAGCAGGTGATTACCCCAGGCGTCATGATCGCAGCCTCGATTATCATGGCCCGTGCGCTGGCTCCGGTGGATCAGGCGATGCACGCCTGGCGCGGATTTATCGGCGCCCGTAACGCCTGGAGCCGTCTCGAGGATGTGCTGCAGAGCACGCCGCAGCGCGGCGAGCACATGGAACTGCCCGAGCCCCAAGGCCGGCTGACCGCCGAGAACCTGGTCGTGGTCCCGCCGGGCGGCCGCACCCCGGCCCTGCGCGGCGTGGATCTGGACCTCAACCCCGGGGATACACTGGGCGTCATCGGCCCGAGTGCCGCCGGCAAGTCCACGCTGGCCCGTGCCCTGGTCGGCGTCTGGCCGAGCTACGCGGGCACGGTGCGCATCGATGGGGCCGAGATCGAGCACTGGAACCGCGAGCAGATCGGCGCCCACATCGGCTATCTCCCGCAGGACGTGGAGCTCTTCGACGGCACCGTGGCCGAGAACATCGCCCGCTTCGGCGAGGTGGACTCGCGCAAGGTGGTCGAGGCGGCGCGCAAGGCCGGATTGCACGATATGATCCTGCGTTTGCCGGAGGGGTACGACACCCGCATCGGCATCAACAGCGGGGCGCTCTCGGCCGGGCAGCGTCAGCGCGTGGCCCTGGCGCGCGCCGTTTACGGCAACCCCAAGATCGTCGTCCTCGACGAGCCCAACTCCAACCTGGACCAGGCCGGTGACGAGGCGCTCGTCGACACCATACGCAAGCTGCGCGAGGACGGCTGCACCGTGGTGCTCATCGCCCACCGCGCGGCCATTCTCAGCGCCGTGGAGCAGGTCCTGGTACTGCGTGACGGCAAGGTTGCCACCCTCGGCTCGCGCCAGGATGTCCTCAATCGCCTGACCCGCGCGAGCAGCGCCTGAGGTTCTCAGACATGACGGAACGTAGATCCGAAGACGAAAACCCGGAGCGCGGCGACCATCCGGCCCGTCGGGATGACGGCAACGCCGACTCCACTCGCGAGGGAGAGGTGGTCGAGCGCGCTGAGACGCGTGAAGGCGAGCTCCAGCCGGCCGGCGGCAACGGCGGCAGCAATGCCGGCCCGCCGCCCACCAACGACCGCTTCCCGCGGATGTTTGGGTTGGGGGTGATCCTCGTAGCCTTCTTCGGCGTCGGCGGTTGGGCGGCTACGGCCAAGATCGACGGCGCCGTGGTCGCCCCGGGGACGGTCACCGTCGACTCGTACCGGCAGACGGTGCAGCACCTGGAGGGGGGCATCGTCGAGCGGCTGCACGTGCGCGACGGTGATGTGGTCGAGCGAGGTGACTTGCTCATCCAGCTCGACGAGACCCAGGCCCGGGCCGAGTACCTGATGACCTGGCACCGCTACGTTTCCACCCTGGCCCGCCAGGCCCGGCTCGAGGCGGAGCTTGAGGGCGAAGAGGAGCTCGCCTTCCCCGAGCAGGTTGAGGAGAGCGCTGAGCAGAGCGAGGCCATCGAGCGCGTCCGGCGCATGCAGGCGCGGCAGTTCGAGACCCGGCGCGACGCCCTGCACGGAGAGATCGAGGTCCTCGAGCAGCGCATCGATGAACTCGGCGAGCGCATCGAGGGCATGGAGGCGCAGCGTGAGGCCAAGCTGCGCAGCATCGACTCGCTCGAAGAGGAGATCGTGACCAAGGAAGAACTCGTCGAGCGCGAGGCGATCCCCAGCTCCGAGCTGCGCCCGCTTGAACGCGAACTCGCCGGCCTCGAGGGCGAGGCCGGCGAGCTGCGCGCCTCCATTGCCGCCTCGCGGATCGAGATCGGCGAGGCGCAGCTGCAGATGATCCAGACGCAGCGGGAATTCCAGCGCGAGGTGGCTGCTGACCTTGGCGAGGCCTCGGATCAAGTCGATGAGCTTGAGGAGGAGCTGCGCGCGCTGGAGGACACCCTGGCGCGCAAGCAGATCCGTGCCCCGGTCGGCGGCGAGGTGGTGAACATGCAGGTCCACGCCGAGCGGGCCGTCATCCAGGGTGGCGAGCCGGTCCTGGACCTGGTGCCCGAGGACGAGCCCCTGGTGTTGGAGGGCGAGGTTCGGCCACAGGACGTGGACAACGTCCACCCGGGGATGACCGCCGACGTGCGTTTCACCGCTTTCAGCTTCCGCCGCACGCCGGTGATCGAGGGCGAGGTGACCTTCGTCTCGGCGGATCGCATCGAGGAGGAGGACCAGGAGCCGTACTACAAGGTCCGCGCCGTGGTCGAGGACGAGGAGCTGGCGAAACTCGGCGATGCGGACCTGCGCCCGGGTATGCCGGCGGACGTGATGATCAATACCGGTGAGCGTACGCCGCTGCAGTACCTGGCCAAGCCGATCACCGACGCCATCGCCCGCTCGTTCCGGGAGGATTGAGCATGCCGGTACGGCTGCGCAAGGGCATGGTCGCGCTGGCGACGCTCGTCGGGTTCTCCGGACCGATGGGGGCCAGCGCCGGCCAGTCGGCCGAAAGCCTGCTCGACATCTACCGCCAGGCCGAGCAGGCGGACCCGGAACTGCGCGGGCAGCACCTGGAGTACGAGGCCCTGCTCGAGGACCGGCGCGCGGCACTCGGGGCGCTGCTGCCGAGTGCGCAGATCAGCGCCGAGGTCCGCTACACTGATCGGGACGAAGAGCGGGCGCGGGTGGAAGGGACGGCTGTGGAGACGGAATTCTCCCGTACCTTTACCCAAGAACAGTACATGCTTAACCTCAGCCAGCCGCTGTTCGACCTGCCGGCGTGGCACGAGTGGCAGGGCAGCCAGCGCAGCGCCGACGCCGGGCAGGCCGAGCTGGAGGCGCGCCGCCAGGATTTGATTCATCGCGTGGCCGAGGCCTACCTCGGCGTCCTCGACGCCCAGACCAACGTCGAGCTCCAGCAGCGCGAGTTGGAAGCGGTGCAGGCCAGCCTCCGGCAGGCGGAAGCCCTGCACGATGCGCGGGAGATTGCCACCAGCGAGTACGAGCAGGCGCGGGCCCGTTACGACAACGTCCGGGCGGCACTCATCCGTGCCGAGGGGGAGTTGGAGGTCGCGCACGAGCAGCTCGCCGAACTCACCGACCGCCGCCACTACAACCTGGCCACGCTGCGCCCGGACGCCGAGCTGCCACCGCTCGACCCGCCCGAGTTGGAGCTATGGCTTGAGCACGCGTATGCAGGCAATCCAGAGCTGATCGCCGCCCGCGCCGAACTGGCAGCGGAAGGGCGGCAGGCGCGGGCGGCCTCGGCACAGCGCTATCCCACAGTGGATCTGGTGGGCGGATACACGCGGTTTGATGATGCTGCCGAGGTAGATATGGATGCTGCCGATCAGGCCGAGCAAAATGCCCGCCAGCTCGATGACCTATACGTGGGTGTCCAGATCCAGATGCCGCTGTTCGAGGGTGGCTCCATCAATGCCCGGGCCCGTGGTGCGGAGCGCCGACATGACCGCCAGCGCGAGCAGGTCGAGCAGGTTCGCCGCGGCGTGCGCAGCGATGCGCGTAGCGCCTTCCAAGGCATTTTGAGCGGGCGCAGCGAGATTGAGGCCTACCAGGTAGCGGTTCGCTCCGGCGAGCGGACCGTGCAGGCGATGGAAGACGAGATTGAGGCCGGGACGCGGGATATCACGGACCTGCTTGAGGCGCAGCGCGAACTCTTCGAGTCGCGGCGCAACCTGGCCGAGGCGCGTCATCAGTACTTGCTGGATACACTCCAGCTCCGGCGCGCGGCGGGCCACCTGGGTGGCGAGGACATAGTCGCATTGGATCAGCTCTTTGGCGGGTCCTGAGGCGAACGGCAGTTGGTGGCGGCCGACGCGGCGCCAAGATAAATGGCCCGCCTAGTTGTTGTTCAACGCCGCTACGGACAGATAAGCGGGGAGGTCACCGGCGGGCATTGGGGTAGAGAAATAGGGGCCCTGCGCCTCGTCAAACCCGAGATTGTGTAGCTGTGTCACGGCCTGTTGCGAATCCACGCCAGTCGCGCTGAGCATCAAACGTGACTGCACCGCCAGCCTCGCCACGATGGAGGTGAGGCCGACCTGATCTGCCGTGCCCCGGGTGCCCAGCGCGGGGCAAGGAACCTTAAGTCGGTCGGCCGGAAGCTCCGGCATCTCGAACAGCGGCGCGTGGCCGTGTCCAAAATGGTCGATCGCCATATGGATGCCGTGGCTGCGCAGGTCGGACATGCGACGGGTCAGGGCGGTATCCGTCGCAGAGAGTTCGCGTTCGGCAACCTCGAGCTCGAGCGTCCCCCGGGGCGCCTTGATGCTGTTCAACCCTCGGCGCAGGCGATCGGGGTCAAGGGCATCGTGAAGGATGCCTTCGGCGGTGACGTTTATGGCGACCCGAGGCCAGTGGGTTCGCCCCCCCGCCAGCGTCTGGAGATCGCGGAATACCTGATCCACGGTCCAGGCCTCGAGTTCACCCAACAGCCCTGCCTGTCCGGCCGTATTTAGCAGGCTGGGCGTGTCGATGAAACCCTGCTCGGGATGGGTCCAGCAGACCAGCGCCTCAAGCGCCACGCAGCGCCCGCCATTGAGCTCATGGATAGGCTCGTAGCGGAGTTCGAGCTCACGGTTGTGCAGCGCTGTTTGTAGGTCCCGAAGCAGTGCGACCTGCTCCGACACGCCGTTTACCAGGGGCCGATCGACCAGCCGCGTCATCTCACCTTCGCGCCCGGCGGCTTCCAAAGCGGCCCAACTCAGATGGCGCAGGACGTCAGGCGACTGGGCGTCGTCAGGGAACAGGGCGACACCGGCTCTTGGAGTCATATCGACATGGAATTGGTTAGCCTCGGGGGACTGGTTTATCGAGTGCCGGAGGCGGTCTACCATCTCCCGAGCGTCGGACTGCTCGGTTAGCCCTGGCAGTATAATGGCCAGCGCATGGTCGTCGGCCAAGGCGATGCGGTCGGTGCGGCGCAGGCTTCCTTGAAGGGCGTCGGCTGCAGCACGGAGCAACTGCTTACAGACATCCGGCCCAAGTGTGCCCGCGGCTCGGCGCAGCGCCTCAAAGTCCAAGATGACCAACGCCATGTGCGTCTCCAGCCAATTGGCGAAGACTGCCCCCCGCCTGAGCAGCTCATCGACTTGGTCGGCAGCCGGCAGCCCGGTTTGAGGTTCGCGCGAGAGCGTCCTCTCGCCGTAGGGACCATGGGGAGTCGGTGGCGTGTCGCTCGCAGATGCGTTGGCGTCAGCAGTATTGACCCAGAGCAGTGTAATGGGGCCTTCTTCAAACCGCAGCTCGGTGACTCGCGCCGACAAGGTGCACCGGACCCCGTCGTCCCCGCAGCGGACCTGAAAATACAAGGGGCTGCGCACCTGTCCATTGGCGTTCTGTCGGCCGTTGTAAGTCTCGTGTGCACGTTCAAGAAGCCGCTCCGCGGCCTCGGTTGGTAGGATTGAATCAATGGTTGCGCGCCGCACCTTGTGAGCAGGCGTGCGCAGCAGCACCTCCGCCATCGAATTATAGACGACGATTTGTCGGTGATGATTAAACCCGATAATAGCCTCGTCTGCGTCATTTAATAACGCTTCAAGAAGGCGGGTACGATCATCGCCACAATTAACGTCGAGCAGCCCATTGTGCACGGTGCGGGGCGGAACCGTGGCGGCGAGGTAATGCTCGATGAGGCGTAAAGGATGGACCCGGAGCGCCTCCGCTAGCTCGATCATTTTGCTAAGATTCGGGTGGCGATCGCTCTGCCAAAGTCCGTAAAGGGATTGGCGACTCATTCCGGCCCGCTGCGCAAGCTCAGTCAGTGAGAGGCGCTGCTTTTGCGCGTGTCGGCGGACAAACTGTTCCAGCTGCTCGGTCAAGACGGGGCCTCCTTGGCCAGGATGATCGCGGCCATACCCACAGTGTGCGTACGACAATGTCTTTACGTCCAGATTTTAGGCAAAGCCCGGGGCGGCGAGGAACACATGCTTTCCACGATGTCGAACAAAATGGACAGCACTAGAGGCCACGGCGCGGAGTAAAGAGCTCGCAACGGCGTCTAACCTATAGGTCTCCTGCGTCCACGCGGCAACAACAGGCGGCTTGCATGGGTGGATCGTTAATAAAACAACAACAGCGAAGTGTGAACTCGTCTCGGTGCGCTTGTCGCCTCTACCTCGGCCTGCCTGATATGGTGTCCGACACGAATGGCCCGGCCGTAATGGAATGGGCAGGCTGCCAGGCGAAAGCAGCAATCTGATAAAACAACGCGTGAGTATGGCGGGACCCGTTCAG
>NZ_JAJNRE010000014.1:0-76443 GCF_022228025.1 Halorhodospira sp. 9622
CCCCCCCGGCCGGGGGGCGATGACCGGTTGCGTCAACCCGCCTTGCTATTCGGGATTTCGCCTGTTCGCTACCCCGGTCAGCTAACGGCCCGGGAGTAGACGATCAAGGCGTGGCCGCAGAGCAGGATCACAAAGCCGAGCTTGATCGCCAGATCGTAGCCGGCGGCGCTGCCACTAGAGCTGAAGAATGCCTCCTGGTCCACCCGCAGCGATGAACTCGGCAGGCTTGCCGCCATACCGCCGCTGCCCGGGAGATTGTCCCCGCGCAGGTCACGGTAGTAGTTCTCGGCCCCAAAGGCGCCGCCGATGATCATGAGCAGGCCGGCGAGGCCGTTGAGGCCGATGATGGTTGCGTCGTACTGCTCACGCAGGGTGCCCGCCGTCTCCCACCAGGCCCACGCGTGCACATTCATGCCCGCATAGACGACGGCGATAACGGCGAGGCCAATCAGGACAAGGGTCTTCTGGATCGCACTAAACATTCCCCACCTCCGCAATGTGCTGGAACGCTGCCCATTCAATATTGCCGGGCGCGGTGCACTGCACAACGTGATTTCCCTGCGGGATTCCTCTTCGCCGGCGTTGCAGGCAGCAGGCTATGTCGCGCCGCAAAAAGCGCGTATATTCTGAGGGTAGTCCAATGCACGGAAGGCTAGGGGCGTGCCCGGATGTCCAACCCGTATCACCGCATCATCCATCAGAACGAGCAGCGCTTTCGGGTCGCCACCGAAGCCGCCGGGATCGGGGTCTGGGAACTGGACATGCGCGCCGGCGTGTTCCACTGGAATCAGCCCATGTACGACCTCTACGGGGTGCCCTACGGCGATGCGCCGCTGACCTTCGCGGCCTGGGAGCAGCGCCTGCTGCCGGAAGACCGCCGGGCCGCGCTGGAGCGGATCTGGGCGGCGGTGGAGCAGGGCCAGCCCTGGGAGACGACCTTTCGCATCCGCCGGCCGGACGGCAGCCTGCGGGATATCCGCTCCGCCGGACAGCAGCTCTACGACGAGCAGGGCCAGCCGAGCCGGATGTTCGGGATCAACGAGGACGTCACCGAGCAGCGCCAGGCCGAGCGGGCCCGTGCCCGTGCCGAGCAGGAGCACCGCGCCTCCCTTCGGGCGATCAGCCATGGGCTGAGCAAGCCGCTGCGGACCCTGGGCCGGGCCCATGAGCGTCTCCGGGCCTCCGCCCTGGATGCCGAGCAGCGCTACGACCTCGAGCAGGCGGAAATGGCCGGCGAGACCCTCCTCGCCCAGGTCCACGCCATCCTTGGACTGGCACAGCCCGAGCCCGATGCAGGCCAACTGCGCGCCGAGCCCTTCGACCTGCGCCGCTGCCTGTCGGAGCAGGTGGCGCTGCTGCGCGAACTCGCCGAGCGCAAGGGACTGCAGCTGCACCTGGAGTGGGGCGGCGCGCTGCCGCGCCGGGTGCGCGGCGATCCGGTACGCTTTCTCCAGGTGGTCAACAACCTCACCCACAACGCCATCCACTTCACCGAGCATGGCTCGGTGACGGTACGCGTGCGGCGGCTTGAGGGGGCGCGGATCGAGGTGGCGGTGGCCGACACCGGGCCGGGGATCGCCGAGGCGGATCAGGCGCGCATCTTCGAGGCCTTCACGCGCGCCTGCAACTCACCCACCTGTGAAACCGGCTGTGGCTTCGGCCTCTACATCTGCCAGCAGATCGTCTCGCTGCTCGGTGGGGAAATCCGGGTGGAGAGCACCCCCGGCGCGGGTGCGGTCTTCAGCTTCTCCGCCGTGCTCCCGGAGGCCGACAACGACGGCGAGGCCTCAATGGTTGGCGATCTGCTCGGTGACGAGGTCCCGTCCCCGGGTGCGGTGGAACTCGATGTGCTGGTCGCCGAGGACGATGCGGCCAGTGGCCGGCTGCTCTACGAACTCCTGCTGCGCATCGGCTGCGCACCCCGTCTGGTGGACAACGGCGTGGACGCCTTCGACGAGTGGCAGCGCCGGCCCCCGGACCTGATGCTCCTCGACCTGCACCTGCCCGATCTCGACGGACGCCGGCTGACCCGGCTGGTGCGTCAGGCCGAAGCCGAGGAGGACATGCCGCGCACCCCCATTGCTATCATCACCGCCCATCCTCTGGCCGACGTGCAGCGCGACTGCCTGCAGGCCGGGGCGGACCGGGTGTTCAAGGAGCGGGTCGGACTGGGTGTCCTGCAGCAGCTCATCGATCACATCCGCAGGCTGCGGGAACAGTCCACCGGCTGTCCGGTCTGAGCGCGTCTACGCCGGCGCCAGGCGGTCGTGCCTCCCCTCAGGGCGTTTGCTGGCCTCCATCCAGCGGGGAGGTCTTCGTGGCCAGACGGCTCAGCCGCTCGGCAGCCGCCTCGTAATCGAACTGCTCGATCTCCGCGCGCAGCGCCTCGATCGTCGATGCCTCGGCGAAGGTGGCCAGGTGCTCCAGGGCCGCCTCCAGAAGCGCCTCCTCGACCAGTTCGTGGCTGTCCAGGGCCCTCTGCAGTGCTGCCAGGGCCTTCCCTCCGGCGGCCTTGTCCCGGCTGCTCGGCCGCGCAGGGGGTGGTGGCGCCTTTGCCAGCGCTGCCAGGCCGCCGGCCAGCTCGGCCAGGGCCGCGCGCACGGCCTCGTGCAGCTCCTCGGGCACGGCCTCGTTGGCCTTCAGGCAGCCGTCGACGGCGGTCGCGGCCTCGGCCAGCCGGGTGGCTCCGACGGTGGCGGCGGTGCTCTTGAGCGTGTGCGCCAGCCTCTGCGCGGTCGCGGTCTCGCCCCGGTCCAGGGCCGCGGGGAGCTGGCCGAGCTCGCCGTCGAGCTGGTCGGTGAAGCGCTGCAGCAGGCGCCGATAGAAAGCCCGATCCCCCTCCAGGTGGCGTAGCCCGAGGGCTTGATCGATCCCCGGCAGGTGCTCGGGCAGCGTGTCGGCTTCATCCCCTTCGTCGACCGGCGTGGAGGCATCCGCTGCGGCGGACGACGGACGGCTCTCACCGAGCCAGTAGGCCAGGCGCTGGTACAGCAGCTGCCGGTCGATGGGCTTGCCGATGTGATCATCCAGGCCGGCTTCACGGGCGCCTGCGCGGTCGCTGTCGAGCACGGCCGCGGTCAGCGCCAGGATGGGCAGCGAGGGGTGGTCTCGGCGGATCTCGCGGGTGGCCTCGTAGCCGTCCATGATGGGCATCTGCAGGTCCATGAGGATCAGGTCGAAGGGCGCCTCGCGGCAGCGCGCTACCGCCTCGGCGCCGTTGCTGGCCAGGATGATCCGGGCGCCGGTCTGTTCCAGCAGCCGCTGCGCCACCTCCTGATTGATGGCGTTGTCTTCGACCAGGAGCAGCGAGCGGCCGGTCAGATCCGGGATCGTCCCGGTCTCGCAGGCGGTTCCGCCGTCGGCATCGCCGCCCAGGGTGGTCTGGATCATGTCCAGGAGCGTGGAGGCGGTGACCGGCTTGGCCAGGTGGCCGTCGATGTGATCGTCCGCTGCCTCGCCCTCCGGCTGGTAAGCGCTGACCAGGATGATGCGGGCGTCGGTGGCGGGCAGGTCGCCGTGCTCGTGTAGGGTTCGCAGGTGCTGTGCCGTATCCCGGCCATCCGGTCCGCCCGGCAGGTGCACGTCGATCAGCATCAGCTTGAAGGGCCGGCCGCTGCCCTCGGCGCTCCGCGCGGCCTCGATCGCTGCCGGGCCGCTGTCGGCCTCGGTGACCGCGAACCCCCATCCCTCCAGGTGTTCGCGCAGGATCTGCCGGGCGATCCGGTGATCGTCGACCACCAGCACGTGCCCCCCGAACGCCTTCGGTTCAAGCGTGGCCGGCGATCGGGCCCCGGCGGTGGGTAGCCGGAGCTCGAACGAGAAGCGCGTGCCGGCGCCCGGCGTCGAGGACAGTTGGAGTTCACCGCCCATGCGCTCGACCAGCCGCTGGCTGATCACCAGCCCCAGGCCGGTGCCGCCGTAGTTGCGGGTGGTGGAGGTGTCCGCCTGGGAGAAGGCCTGGAAGAGGTGGCGGCGCTGCTCGGCGCTGATGCCGATGCCGGTGTCCTCGACGGTGAAGCGCAGCCGCACGCCCTCGGCGTCCTCATCGATGCGCTCGACGGTGAGCCCGACCTGCCCCTTGCGGGTGAACTTGATGGCGTTGGAGAGCAGGTTGCTCAGGACCTGGCCCAGGCGCAGGGCGTCGCCGGTCAGGGATGAGGGGACGCTCGGCTCCACCCGCAGGAACAGCTCCAGGCCCTTTTCGCCGGCCGTCTCGCCGAACAGGGTCGCCATCTGATCGGTGAGCTCGTGGAGGTCGAACGGGTGCGGGTCGAGGGTGAGCTTGTCCGCCTCGATCTTGGAGTAGTCGAGGATGTCGTTGATGATCCCCAGCAGCATCCGCGAGGCGTTGTGCATCTTCTCCGCGTAGCTGCGCTGGGTGGGCGCGAGATCGGTGTCAAGCAGCAGCTGTCCCAGGCCGATGACGGCGTTCATCGGCGTGCGGATCTCGTGGCTCATGTTGGCCAAGAAGTCGCTCTTGGCCCGGTTCGCGCTCTCCGCCTGCTCCTTGGCCCGGCGCAGGGTCCGTTCCACCGCCTTGCGCTCGGAGATATCCTGGATGACCGACCAGATCACCGTCCGCCCGGTCTGCGGGTCCGTCATGCGGAACCCGTTGAGCAAAACCGGGAAGCGATGCCCGTCGCGGTGGATGAACTCCTTCTCGTACGGCCCATAGTAACCGGTGCCCTCCATGGCCCGGAGTTGCTCCAGCTCTTGCTCTTCGTACTCGCTCGGGGTCAGGTCCCAGTAAGTGAGCCCGGCGAAAGCCTCGCGGGTATAGCCCGCCGATTCGGGCAGCTTGGCGTTGAAGTCGACGAAGGCACCGGTCTCGAAGTCGTTCATCGCCAGCCCCACCGGCGCGAGTTCGAACAGGCCGCGGAAGCGGGCCTCCTGCGCCGCCAGGGCCTCACGGGCCTGGACCCGGTCGGTGATGTCCTCGTTGATCCCCACCACGCGCCGGACCCGGCCCTGTTCGTCGCGGACCGAATGGCCCACGGCGCGGATGTGCCGTACGGTCCCGTCGTCGGGGCGCTCAAAGCGGAATTCTGCCTCGCACGGCTCCTGGGTCCGCAGGGTGCGTTCGACCAGGTCCCGGGTGATCGCCTGACTCTCCGTCGGGAGCAGGGCGCGCCAGCCCGCCAGGCGGTGTTGGAAAACGGTGGGGTCGAAGCCGAAGATGCGGGTCGAGCCGGTATCCCACTCCAGCTGCTCGGTCTCCAGATCCAGTTCCCAAGCGCCGATCCGGGCCGCCGTGGTGGCCAGGCGCAGCCGCTCGTTGAGCCGCCGCTCGTTGCGTTGGGCCTGGCGCTCGGCGGTGATATCTCGCCCGGTGCCCCGGAAGCCGATCAGCGCCCCGTGGTCGTCGAAGATCGGCAGCCCGCTGACCCGCTGCCAGATCCGGGTGCCGTCCGGGTGCAGCGACTCATGTTCCAGGCCCTGCCAGGGGGCCCCGGTCTCGGCCCGCTCGGCGAGCATCGCCTGGATTCGTTGAGCCTCTTCGGCGGGCATGAAATCGACCGGGGAGCGACCGATGATCTCCGCCACCGGTCGGCCGAGAACCGGCTCGATCTGGGCGGTCACCATCTGGTAGATCCCGTTGCGGTCGATCTCCCAGATATACTCGCCGGCCGCGTTGACCACATCGAGAAAGCGCTGCTCGCTGGCCCGCAGGGCCCGGATGGTCTCCTTGCGCTCGGTGATGTCCCGGAAGACGGCGAGCAGCCGGGGGTGTCCGCCAAAATCGATCTGCGAGACCGTGATCTGGACATCGATCAGCGTTCCGTCGCGGCGGCGGTGCTGGCTCTCGAAGTCGTCGCGCCCGTGGCGCCGGATCCGTTCAACGTGCGCGGCGATCTCCTCCGGGGTTTCGACGGCCTCGAAATCGGGGATGGTCAGACCGCATAGCGCCTCCACCGGGTAGCCGAGGTGCTCGGCCGCGGCCGGGTTGCCCTCGAGCACGCGGCCGGTGCCCGGATCGATGAGCAGGGTGGCGTCGGGGAGGTGGGCGAACAGGGTCTGCCACTCGCCGCACCGGCCGGTTGTGCTACCGGGGTTTGCCTCAGCGCCTGTCATGCTGTCACCCCCGAAGCTGCGGTGCCGTGCGTCCCTCCGCCGTACCCTTGTCGGAAGAGGGGTTAAGGGCAGATTAACACAGCGTCCGACGCGGTGCGTCGCAGGGTGTGGGCGGGGCTGCGGCGCCTGCTCAGGGGGCCGGCGCCTGGTGGGTCCGGTTCCGGCCGGCCTGCTTGGCCGCGTAGAGCGCCCGGTCCGCGGCCTGCTGAAGCTGCTCGGCGCTGGCGGTCCCGTCGCCGGCGTTATGGGTGGCCACGCCCACGCTCAGGGTCACGATTCCGGTGGTGGTGTGGCCGTGGGTCAGCTGGAGTGCAGCCACCGCGGTGCGGAATCGTTCGGCCATCCGCCAGGCATCGGCTTTGTCGGTGTAGGGCAGCAGGGCGATGAACTCCTCGCCGCCGTAGCGGGCCACCAGATCGGTGGTTCGCCCCGGTACGCCGGCCAGGGCACGGGCGACGCGGCGCAAGCAGTCGTCACCGGCGCCGTGGCCGTAGTGGTCGTTGAACGGCTTGAAGTGGTCGATGTCCATCATGACCACTGACAGCGGCGTACCGCCGCGCTGGGAGCGCGTCCACTCCTCCCCGAGGCGCTGGTCCAGCACCCGGCGATTGGGCAGGTCGGTCAGCCCGTCGCGCTGCGAGAGCCGCTCCAGCGCGTCGGTCTTGCGCTTGAGCTCGACGTGGTTGCGCACGCGGGTGCGGGTGATCCGCGGGCTGAACGGCTTGATGATGTAGTCCACGGCGCCGAGTTCCAGCCCGCGCTCTTCATCCGCGGCGCTGTCCCGGCCGGTGACGAAGATCACCGGGATGCCCTGGGTGCGCGGGTCGGCCTTGAGTCTGCGGCAGACCTCGTAGCCGTCGGGCTCGGGCATGACCACGTCGAGCAGGATCAGATCCGGCTGCGGATCCGCGGCGGCGATCGCCAGCGCCTTCTCGCCGGCTGCCGTGACCCGGATGCGGTAGTCGTCCTTGAGCAGGTGGGCCAGCGCCTGGATGTTGGTCGGCTCGTCGTCGACGATGAGGATGGTCGGCGGCGTGCCGTCATGTTCGGGCGCCGTGGGGTGTTCTTCCTTCTCCATAGAACGGCATTATGCAGCCTAACGGTGACCCCGAACAGGCACGGCGGAAGCGGCGCTTTTCGAGGATCTGCGCCGGGGCCGCCTGGGTGGGCGGGTCCGTCTTGAGCAGGAGCGGATCGCCTTCGGGTGGGTCCGGGGGCGGCTGCGCCAGCTGTGAGCACCGCCACGGGCCTCGCCGCGATGCGGTTGTGTTGGTAGGGTTGGGCGGTTCGAGGCGAGATCCCGCAGCCACGGAGCCGACCCGTCACCATGGAGCAGCAGCCGGCCGCCACGCCTGCCGAAGGCGCCCTGGACAAGGCCTACCGAACCCTGGTCAACGAGGAGGACGCCCGCGTCTGCCGCGATATCAGCGCGGACGCCTGCCGGGTCGTCCCGGGCAACTTCTTCCTGCAGATCGCCGCGCAGTTCTTCACCAAGCTCGGCGATGCCATCGCCAACCCCAAGACGGTCCTCGCCTGGGTGCTCAGCGCGCTGTCCGCGCCGGGGCTCTTCACGGCCTTCCTGGTGCCGGTGCGCGAGTCCGGCTCGCTGCTGCCGCAGCTGCTGATCGCCAGCTTCGTCCGGCGCCGGGCGGTGCGCAAGTGGACCTACGTGCTCGGCAACCTCCTGCAGGGCGGGGCGGTGCTGGCCATGGCCGGGGTTGCGCTGACCCTCGAGGGGGCGGCCGCCGGTGCCGGCATCATCGCCGCGCTGGTGCTCTTCAGCCTGGCCCGGGGCCTCTGTTCGGTGGCCTCCAAGGACGTCCTCGGCAAGACCGTGCCCAAGACCCGGCGCGGCCAGGTCAACGGCTGGTCCGCGGCCGCCGCCGGACTGGTGACCGTGGGCGTCGGCCTGGCGCTGTGGCTGGGCATGGGCGAGGCCGGGGGAGCCGGTTTCTACGCCCTGCTGCTCGCCGGTGCCGCGGCGCTGTGGGTACTCGGCGCCGGGTTCTACGCCGCCATCCGCGAGGAGCCCGGCGAGACCGCGGGCGGCGCCAACGCCATCCGCGAGGCGGTGGATCGGCTCAGTCTCCTCGCCGAGGATCCGCCGTTCCGGCGTTTCGTCCTGGCCCGCGCGCTGCTGCTCTGCTCGGCGCTGACCGCCCCGTTCATCGTCATGCTCGCCTACGAGCAGACCGGGGCGGCCGCCCTGGCGCTGGGGCTGTTCGTCATCGCCGACGGCCTGGCGGATCTGCTCTCCGCGCCGTTCTGGGGGCGCTTTGCGGATGCCTCCAGCCGCCGGGTGATGATCCGCGCCGGGCTGGCCGCTGCGCTGGTGGGCATCGCGCTGGTGGCGCTTGTCCATCTGTTGCCGGGGGTCGCCGGCCACGCTGCCGTCTACCCCGTCTTCTTCTTCCTCCTCGCCGTGGCCCACGCCGGGGTGCGCATGGGCCGCAAGACCTACGTGGTCGATCTGGCCGGCGGCAACAAGCGCACCGACTACGTCGCCGTCAGCAACACCGTCATCGGCGTGGTCCTGCTGCTCACCGGTCTGATCGGGGCCCTGACCGCGGTCATGCCGATCACCGGCGTGATCCTCATCCTCTCGGCCATGGGCCTGGCCGGCGCCTGGCTTTCCGCCCGGCTGCCGGAGGTCACCGAGGAGGCAGCAACCGGATAGGCCGGGGCGCCGGGATTGCCACCGGACCGCGCAGCGGAGAGCATCCATGCTGATCAAGTCGCTCAAGATCCTCCATACCCTCGGGGCCATCGGCTTCACCGGGGCCGTGGCCGTGCACCTGATCCTGCTCGGCCTGGCCCCGGAGCCGACGGCCATCGAGGAGTACGCCGTCATCCGCGGCAGCATCGCCGCCATCGGCAATTGGCTGCTGTTGCCCTCGCTGGCCCTGGTCTTCCTCTCCGGGCTGATGAGCATGGCCCTCTACACTGGCTTCCGGCAGGCCGGCTGGGTGTGGATCAAGGGTATCCTCAGCTTCAGCATCTTCTCGGCCACCCTGGCCTTCATCCACGGCAATGCGGTGCAGGTCGCCGCGGCGGCCGATGCGGCCGCCGCTGGTCGCATCGGCGTCGACGAGATCCCGCGTAACGTCCACAACGAGCCGCTGGTGCTCTGGGTGGTGCTGATCATCTGCATCGCCAATGTCGTTCTCGGCGTGTGGCGACCGCGCCGGCTGCCGGGCGTGATGGAGCTGGGGAATCGTTAGGGCTGCCGGCGTGATGCTCGCATCGCCGGGGCGTGCAGTGACGACGAGGTGAGCCATGTATTCCGATTGGCGGCCGGAAAGGAGTGTCTCGTGCCCCTACTGCGGTGATCCATTCCAGCTGCTCCTCGACACCGATCGAGAGGACACGGAGTACGTGGAGGACTGTCCGGTCTGCTGCGCACCGATCCAGGTGGCGGTGCGCTGGTCGATAGGGGGCGACGAGCCGGAGGTGGTCCTGCGTCGGGATGACGACTAAGCGCTGGTGCTAGCGGACCCGTTTATTGCGCGATGCGCTCAACCCGCTCCATCAACTCGGTTAGATCACTGAGGAAGGTGCGCTGCATGTGGCGCGGGCCGATGCCCGGTGGTACCCAGAAGTCGGGCCGGATGTGGCTGTCGACGGTGATGCGGGTCGCCTCGCCGTCGGCCTCGAGCAGCCACTCGGTCACGCCGCGGCGCAGATCGCTGTGTTCCGGCAGGATGCGCGCCCGGATGCGTTCCGGTGGTTCCTCCTCCATGGCCTCGACGCGGCGCACCCGGCGGCAGATCAGCACCAGACACCCCTCGGTGACGGTGGCCACCAGGACGGCCTCGCCGGCGCCGTCCGGTACGATCCGGCTCTCCAGCAGGCCGGGAGAGAGTTCGGAGAGTCGCTCGTAGTCGGTGAGCACCGCCCAGACCGCCTCGCGCGGGGCGTCGATCCGGGCGACGACGCGCAGCTGGTAGTCGGGACGCGCGACCTGGAAATCCCGCTCAAGGATCTCCACGGCGCCGGCCGGGGGGTGGACGGCGCCGATCAGGACCACCAGGGCGATGGCGAATAGTCCACGGCGCATACCGTCACTCTAGTCGCGCGGCGCCGCCCTGGCGAGCGCCGCCCGCGGCACACGGGCTCCCCCTTGTGCCGGTCGGGCAGGCAGGCTGCCCGGAAACTGGTACCGTGGCGCGCCAAAAGGGGAGAGAGCATGGACTGGAGCGGCGGTTACGTCTCGGATATCAACTACATCAGCGGCTTCTACCGCGAACTCGCCCCGGGCTATCTGAGCTTCGTGGCCCGGCTCCAGGGCGAGCCAGCGCCCGATCCGGCCCGGCCGTTTCGCTACGCCGAGCTCGGCTGCGGCCAGGGGCTGGGCACCAACCTGCTCGCCGCCGCCAATCCCCACGCCGAGTTCGTTGGCATCGACTTCCTGCCCGGGCAGATCGCCAATGCCCGGGACCAGGCCGCGGCGGCGGGGCTGGAGAACGTCACCTTCCACGAGGCGAGCTTCGCCGAGGCTGCGCAGTGGCCCGACGCCGCGCTGGCCCCCTTCGACTACATCACCCTGCACGGGATCTACGCCTGGGTCAGCCCGGCCAACCGGGAGGCCATCGTGCGTTTGCTCGAGCGCTGGCTGAAGCCGGGCGGCCTGGTCTACGTCAGCTACAACGCCATGCCCGGCTGGGCCGGGGTGCTGCCCTTCCAGCGGCTGCTGCGCGAGCACGCCGCCCGCCACCCCGGGCGCAGCGACCGGCAGGTCGAGTCCGGCCTGGCCTTCATGCAGCAGCTCCGCGAGGCCGGGCTCGCCTACTTCGATCGCCATCCGGCGGCGCCGGCCAAGCTCGACGGGCTCGGCGACACCGCCCGGGAGGCCACCTACCTCGCCCACGAGTATCTGAACACCGCCGCTCAGCCGCTCTATTTCACCGACCTGGTCGCCGAGCTGGCGCCGGCCCGCCTGGACTACGTCGGCTCCGCCGATCTGGTGGAGAACTACGACGCCCTGAGCCTTCCCGAGCCGGCACGCGCGGCCCTGGAGGACGTCGCCGATCCCCACTACCGCGAGCTGCTGCGCGACTACGCGGTGAACCGGGTATTCCGCCGGGACGTCTTCATCAAGGGCAGCCGCCGTGGCACGCCGGCGCAGCAGGACGCCGCCGTGCTCCAGACCGCGGTGGCGCCGCTGCTCACCCGCGCTGAGATGACCCCGGTCTTCCACACCCACCTCGGCGAGCTGACCGGGCAGGCGCGGATCTACCAGCCGCTGATGGATCGCATCGCCCGCGGTCCGACCACCCTCGGCGACCTGCGCCAGGCCACCGGGGTCGAGCTGCCGGCGCTGATCCAGGCGTGCGCCGTGCTGGTCGCCACCGGACAGGCCCACCCGGCGCAGCCACCGGTTGATCCCGGGCCCGCGGGGCGGTTGGCCGAGCTGCTCGCCGAGCGCATCCTCGAGGATGAAGCCCACGGCCATCTGCCCGCGCCGGCCATCGGCAGCGCCGTGGCCGCCTCGGACACCGAGATCGTCGCCCTGGTGGCGCTGCGCCAGGGGGCCCCGCAGCGTGCGGAGCGGCTGGCCGAGGCCGTCTGGTCGCGTTTTCGTCCGGTGGGTCGGCGCATGGTGCGCGATGGCCAGGTGTTGGAAGGCGAGCGGGCCAACCTGCGCGAGCTCCAGGAGCGCGCCCGGGGGATCCTGCGCGAGCGCCTGCCGGTCTGGCAGGGCCTGGGGCTGATCGACGCCGGAAGCGACCGGCGCGGCGGCTGAGGCGGCCGCGACACGGTGTCGCGCAGCCCCACGAAACGCAAGGCAATGGTATGGTGCATCGGAGTTGAAACCGGTGGGCGGCAGCGCTGGCAGGGACTGTCATGAACGGATCGGAGCAGACCGAGGCGCAGCGGCTCTACGCCCGCATGTTCGCCGACAATACCGCGGTCAAACTGCTCATCGACCCGGAATCCGGGGCCATCCGCGACGCCAACCCCAGTGCCGTGCGCTTCTACGGGTACCCCCGGGCGGAGCTCTGCGGCATGCGCATCCAGGACATCAATACCCTCGATGATGCGCAGGTGCACGCCGAGATGGCCCGGGCACGGGCCGAGCAGCGTCGCTACTTCCGCTTCCAGCACCGCGTGCAGGGTGGCGAGGTCCGCGATGTCGAGGTCTACAGCGGGCCGCTGGAGCTCGGCGGCCGGCAGTACCTCTACTCCATCGTCCACGACATCACCGATATACGGCGCTATCAGCGCCGGCTCGAGGTCTTCCACGACCTCTTCCGCTCCCTGCCGGTGGGCATCTACCGCAACACCCCCGGCCCGGCGGGGCGCTTTCTCGAGGTCAATCCGGCCATGGTCGAGCTCTTCGAGGCCGAGAGCGAGGCGGAGCTGCTGGCCACGCCGGTGTCGGCGCTCTACCGCGATCCGCAGCGCCGGGCCGAGATCAGCGACCTGATCGAGCGCCACGGCCACGTCGGCTGGGTCGAGCTGCAGGCCCGCACGCTGCGAGGCCGGCCGCTGTGGCTGCGGCTGTCGGTCCGCCGGGTGGAGGACGAGCAGGGCCGGACCGTCTTCGACGGGATGGTCGAGGACATCAGCGAGCATGTGCGCCTGCAGGGCGAGCGCGACCGGCTGCTCGAGGCCATCAATGAGGGCGTCTGCGGGCTCGACCGGGCCGGGCGCTTCACCTTCCTCAATCCCGCGGCCCGGCAGCTGCTCGGCTTTCCCTCGGAGGAGGCAGCCCTCGGCCGGGACGCCCACGCACTGACCCACCACAGCCACCCGGACGGCAGCCCGTACCCCGCGCAGGCGTGCCCGATCTTCCGGGTGATTCGCACCGGCGAACCCCTGGAGGCGTGGCAGGACTACTTCTGGCGGATGGACGGCCGCGGTTTCGACGTGCTCGTCTACGCCGCGCCCCTGCGCGACGAGGACGATGGGATCACCGGCGCGGTGATCTCCTTCCAGGACATCAGCCGGCGCAAGCGCCTCCAGCGCGAGCGCGACCAGATGCTGGAGATTCTCGATTACCATCCCCATCTGATCCAGCGTTTTCTGCCGGATACCACGCTGCTCTACGCCAACCGCATGGTGGCGGAATTGTTCGGAGTGCCGGCGCCAGAGATGGATGGTCGGCGCTGGATCGAATGGCTGGCGCCGGAGCAGCGCGAGCAGCTCGAGGCCTTCCTGTGCCGTTTCAACCGCTCCGAGCCGGTGGGTACCTTGGAGCTGCCGGTTACCGCCGCCACCGGCGAGCAGCGCTGGGTGCAGTGGACCTGCCAGGCCTTCTTCGACGAGGACGGCCTGATCAGCCACTTCCAGGCCGTGGGCATCGACAACACCGAACGGGTCGCGGCCGAGCGGGCCCGCGCCCAGGCCGACCGCGACCGCCAGACCTTCCTCGCCGCCGTCAGCCACGACCTGCGAACGCCGCTCAACGCCATCTACGGCTTCACCGACCTGCTCCAGGCCACCGAGCTGACCGGGCAGCAGCGCGAGTACCTCGACCTGTGCCGCAGCGCCAGCGAGAAGCTGCTGGCGCTGATCGACACGCTGATGGATCTCTCGCGGATGGAGTCGGGGCGGTTGACCCTGCGCGACGAGCCCTTCGAGCTTGCCGAGGTGATCGAGCGGCAGGTGGCGGTCCTGCGCGCCGTCGCCGAGGAGGCCGGGCTGGCGCTTCGCGTCCGCGAGGCGCCGGGTACCCCGCAGTGGGTGCGCGGCGACGCCACCCGCTTCGGGCAGGTCGTGCACAACCTGGTCAGCAACGCCATCCAGTTCACCGAGCGCGGCGAGGTAGTGCTGGAGGTTGCACCGGAGGGGACCGGACGGCTCTACGTCGCCGTCCACGATACCGGCGTGGGCATCGCCCCCGGGGATCGCGAGCACATCTTCAAGGCGTTCGCCCAGGGCAACCCGTCCTTCCGGCGCCAGCCCGGCAACGGCCTGGGCCTGCGCATCTGCCACGAGCTGGTGCGACTGATGGACGGGCGCCTGGCGGTGGCCAGCGAGCCGGGGCAGGGGTCCACGTTCTCCTTCACGGCGCGGCTGCCCCGCGCGGAGCCACCCCGAGCCGAAGGCCCCGGCGCAGCGGTCTCCGGGCAGGCCGCCGGCCTGCGCGTGCTGGTCGCCGAGGACGACGCCACCAACGCCCTGCTCATCCAGGCGCAGCTGGAGCTGGCCGGCGTCCATCCGACGCTGGTGGAGGACGGCCGCCAGGCGGTGGCCGCCTGGCGGGAGCAGGACTGGGACCTGGTGCTCATGGACGTGCAGATGCCCGGGCTCAACGGACCCGATGCGGTGCGGGCCATCCGCGCCCAGGAGGCCGAGCAAGCGTGTGCGCGCACCCCCATCGTCGCCCTGAGCGCCCACGCCGTGGACCAGGTCCGCGAGGAGTGTCTGGCCGCCGGCTGTGACGACTACCTGACCAAGCCGGTGGACCGGCAACGGCTGGCGGCCATGCTGTCGGGGATCGCCGGCGACGGCTGACCCCGGCGCCGCGCGTTATCCTTGGCGGCAGGGGAGGCGGCGCCGAGGAGCAGCCATGTACTACGAGACCTACCGCGAGCCCGACGGGCGCTGGGCCTTCGAGCTCTTCCACCGGGACGGCACCCGGATCGCCCACGGCAGCGGCTACGAGCAGCAGCGCCAGGCCGAGGCCCACGCCGAGGAGCTGATGCGCCGGACCTACCAGCAGCAGTCCATGGGGCTGCCCTGGTAGGGCCGTTGCGGTCTCCTGCGTGCCCGCCGGCGGCCGCCGATTCCCTGCTCTGAAAACCGCCGAGCATCCGCCGGGAAATGCCTGCGCCCCTGCGCCATTTTGCAGCGCAGCATGCCGATGGAGCACCCGCCCAAGCGTGGACAATACCGGTCCATTGGAACGGTTGTTTCGGGTCCGAAGCAGGGGGGGGCGGGGCCTGATTACCAGTTGGTGATCGCCGGTCGGTCGGATCCGCATTGTCCTCTGATTCCCCCCGTTTGATCGGGGGTGTTGCCGTCGGCGCCGGGAGCGGCGCCCATCGGTGCGACCCCCCATGGGCGGCGCCCCTATGGAATCGTTCTAAAAACAGCATCTTGGGCCGATCCGCGGGAGTGGGATGGGGTGGTTCCTGCGCAGTCTCGATGCTCGCGCTGGGAGCGGGACCCGAATGCCCGGGAGGAAATGGAATCCAGGGGGAGATAATGTTTTTCAGGGCCGCTCCATGGTTCGGGGATTTGGTTCGGTTTTGATTGGTTTTGGCGACGGGTGTTCGATTTTTTCTTTTGTTTGGACCGGTTTTGATACACGTGATAGCGCTTATTCTGGAGCCTTAGGGAGCGGTCCACCGATTCGATAGATAATATCCTCAATAGCAGGGGCGGGAGTGTTTCCGTCTTGAAAAAGTTCGGCTATGTGTTCGTCGTTCCCTTATCAGATCAGCAGGTTGCGGTGTCGCTTCGATGCACTGGCAAGTTCATGGACCTCTGCTAGACTCCGGCGGTTTTGATCCGCGGCCCGTTCCGGGCCCGGTGCCGCCTGCCCCGCGACCCTGCTCGAGTGTCGCAAATCTTTACAGCCCGCGCGCTTGCAGAACCTCCGGACCGGTCTAATCTCGAATTAACCGCTGGGCAGCCTGGCGGCGCTGGCCGAAAAAGACCAATCGGCGCGCCCCATACGCCGGTGGTGTCGTCAGGGTGGATGACATCCCCCAAAAATGCTTATCCGCAAATGGAGTCGGAACCATGAAAGAAACCATCGAGCAGGTCACCGAGCAGGCCCACGACGCGGCCATCGCCACCCGCGTCCAGATCGATGAGGCCCGCGAGGCCCTCAAGCGCCGCATGCGCCGCGGTGTGGGGCGCCGCCAGGGCGGGGCGGCCCTCGTAGAGTACGCGTTGCTGGTGGGGCTGATCGCTGTTGCTGTAATTGCTGGCCTGACAGCGGTCGCCGGGGCGCTGTGGGGCGGCGATGACGGTGAAGGCGTGTTTAACACCATTATCGACGAATTGGGTGGATTGGGAAGTGACGACTAACAGCGGTTAACGTCATCTTGCCCCGGGCCAGGGACGGCCCAAGGAGACCCGCCATGCAAGCCCGAGCCCTCTTCATCCTCTTCATCGCCGTGCTCCTCGGCGGCGTGGCGGTCTATCTGGTGCAGACCGCGCTGGTCCCCGAGGAGATCCCGCGGGAGGCCGCCGCGGAGCCCGCCACCCCGATGGTGGACGTGGTCGTCGCCGCCCACGATGTCACCGTGGGCAGTCGGCTGGAGCCGGAGCACCTGACCACGGCCCCGTTCCCCGCCCAGGCCGTGCCCAGCGGCACCTACCGCACTGTCGCCGACGTCATCGGGCTCGGCCCGGAGGCGGACCGCGGCCCGGTGGTTATCCGCGAGATGCGCCAGGGCGAGGTGGTCCTGCCGCACCGCATCTCCCCGCCCGGCGCCCGTGCCGGGCTGACCGTGCGCATCCCCGAGGACAAGCGCGCGGTCACCATCTCCACCGACGAGATCCAGGGCGTGGCCGGCTTCGTCCTCCCCGGTGACCGGGTGGACATCCTCCACACCACCACGGCCGGCCGTCTCAACGACGACCTGGTCACCCGCAAGCTCATGCAGGACATGCAGGTGCTGGCCATCGACCAGATCAGCGACGAGAACGGCGACGACCCGCGCATCGCCCGGGCGGTGACGCTGCTTGCCACCCCCGAGCAGGCGCAGAAGATCACCCTCGCCCAGCGTGTCGGCCAGGTGAAGCTGGCCCTGCGCAGCGAGTTCGACCACGACAAGGAGATCCCGGCGCGGGTGATCCGCACCGTCGATCTCATCAACCGGGACGCGCCGCCGGTGACCCCCGCCGTCCGCAATGCCACCCCGAACCGCCACCGGGTCGAGGTGATCCGCGGCCTGGAGGTGGAGAACGAGCAGGTCGAGCGCGGTGACGAGCCCGCGTCCGCCAACGCAGCCGGCTGAGCCGGGTGCGCACGGACAGGGACAGGAAGATGATTTACCACCAAAGGAGTGCCCGGGCGATGGCCACGGCGATGCGAACAAGAGCGGTTCTGAGCGTGCTGATCGGCTGCCTGCTGGCCGCCGTGGCCGCCCACCAGGCCGCCGCCAATACCCTGGAGTTCGGCGACGATCTCGACGTCGGCGAGATGACCCTGGCCCTGGGCAAGTCCCAGGTGGTCACGGCGCCGACGGACCTCAGTCAGGTGGTGGTGGGCAACCCCAACATCGCCGATGTCCGTCTGCTCTCGTCCCGGCGCGTCCTGCTGCTGGGCAGGGGCGCGGGGCGCACCAACCTCGCCCTGCGCGATGAGGATGACCAGGTCGTGGCCCTGCTCGATCTGGTGGTCACCCACGATACCCAGGGGCTCAAGCGCAAGCTCCACGAGCTCCTGCCTGATGAGACCGGGATCGAGGTGCGCAGCTCCAACGCCGCGGTGATCCTCTCCGGCGAGGTCTCCGACGCACGGGCCCTGGAGACGGCGCTCACCGCCGCGCGCAGTTTCGCCGGCGACGACGTGCGCAACATGCTCCGCGTCGGCGGCGGGCAGCAGGTCATGCTCGAGGTGCGCATCGCCGAGGTCCGCCGCAACTCCCTGCGCGAGCTGGGGGTGCAGGGCCAGATCAGAGGTTCCTCCGACAGCTTCGCTTACGACCTCATCACGGGTGGCTCCGCCGCCTCGGTGCCGGGTGCCTTCGTCGACGGCCTGTTTGAGTGGACCGACGTCATGCTCCGGCTCCAGGCGCTGGAGACCCGGGGCGCGGCCAAGACCCTGGCCGAACCCAACATCGTGGCCATATCCGGGCAGCAGGCCAGCTTCCTGGTCGGCGGCGAGTTCCCGGTGCCGGTGGTGCAGTCCGGCGGATCGGATGCCATCACCATCGACTTCAAGGAGTTCGGGGTCGGGCTCGAGTTCACCCCCACGGTGCTCTCCAGCGAGACCATCAACCTCAAGCTGCAGACCGAGGTCTCCACCCTCGACCGCGACCGCGGCACCCAGGTGCTGGGCACCGCCGTGCCCGGACTCTCCACCCGCCGTGCCGGCACCTCCATCGAACTGGGCGACGGGCAGAGCTTCGCCATCGCCGGGCTGCTGCAGAACGACATGGACAGCGTCATCCGCGAGCTCCCCGGACTGGGCCGCATCCCGATCCTCGGTGCCCTGTTCCGCAGCAGCGCCTACCAGCGTAATGAGACCGAGCTGGCCATCGTGGTCCGTCCGCGCCTGGTCCAGCCCGGACCGGCCGGCACGGTGCGCCTGCCCACGGACACCTTCATCCCGCCGTCGGCCGTCGATCAGTACCTGATGGGTCGCCTGGAGGGGATGCCGCCGCGGGCCGTCCGTCGGGACGAGGGTCGGCAGCGCGAAGAGCAGTCCCGCGAGGGCGGCCTGGAAGGCGCCTACGGCCACGAGTTCTAGGAGGACAGCAGTCATGACACGGAACGGTTCACTGATGATGGCGGGGGCGGTCGCGGCACTGCTGATCGGCAGCGGGTGCGCCGGCACCGGCCAGGAGGGGCTGCGCGACGGCTTCGGCGATGCCGTCCGCCACAACATCGCGCAGCAGACCATCGATCCGGAGGCCGGCGAGCAGGCGACCGAGGCCGCCGGGCTGGACGGCCGCCAGGCCGAGTCGGCGGTACAGCGCTACCGCACCGCCCGGCCCGAGGCGGCCAGCGGGCAACTGATCAATCCGTAACACGGCATACCGACGGCAGAGGCCGTCCGAGGGAAGCAGAATGAAGATCCGGCACCCGCACAAGCAGAACGGGGCCTTCCTGGTGATCAGCGCGGTGGTGTTCATCGTCCTGCTCGGCTTCGCCGCGCTGGCCTTGGATCTGGGACGGGTCTTTGTCCAGCAGAGCGAGATGCAGAACGCCGCCGATGCCGCGGCGCGGTCGGGGGCCTGGGAGCTCGACGGCGAACCCGATGCTCGTAAGCGCGCGGTGATAGCGGCAAAAGATACGCTGAGCCACCGTGGTCGGTTCTCGCGCAACCCGGAACTCCTCGATCAGCTGGTCTACAAGCCGGGTGATCCCGACACGAGCCCGATCGTCTTCTACAGCTGGATCGGCAGCGCCGAAGATCTTGAAGTAGATGAGCCGAATGAGCACTGCGAGCAGAAGCTGAACGGCGAATGGCTACCCGAGCGCGCTCGCTGCCTTAGCACCGACGATCGTTGGGCACGCTACATGGAGATCTGGCTCGACCCGGCGCGCGCCGGCAACGCCGACGCCTACACCGTGGATCTGCTCTTCCTGCCGGCCCTTGAGGTCCTCGGCGACGAGGTCGCGCGTTTTGCGACGGTGAGTGCGCGGGCCGTGGCCGGGAGACACTTCTTTGCCTGCGATTACCCGCCGATGATGCTCTGCAATCCTCTAGAGGGTATTGGTAAAAACTTTTCCCACGCCGTGGCTGAAGGTTATATCCAGGTTGGGGATTCCGTGGTTCTAAGGCAGGAGAATGTGGGTGGGAGTCACATCTGGGCTCCGGGGAATTTCGGTCTTTTGCAAATCCCGAATGGCAAAAAAGGAGAGGTTAATAAGGGATCGGGAGGAGGTGGTGGTAACTCTAACGGCGGTCTCCGTGCCGTAGGCGAATACATTGCTGACCCGAAGGAAAAGCGCGATGATTGTACCACAGGCTGGGTGGGGACAAGGCCAGGGAACCCTCAGAGTCATCCGGTATGGGGATGGAATACACGCTTTGATTATTATAAAAGCTTTAATGCCAAAGATTTTTCTCCGGCGCCTAATGTCATCGAGTATCCGCAGGATATTGGTTCACGTTACGGCAACGAACTTTTTGGGAATGGGGACTGGGATAGGGAGGGGTACTGGGATACGTTCCACGGATACCATGAAGCTTTGCAGCCGCTGGGGTGGGATAGCTGGACGCGCTATGAGGTGTATCAGTGGGAGCTGAACAGCGGACTAATGCCCTGCGACCCGAATGGCCCGGATGGTATTCGCGGGACTAGTGATGACATTGCCTGCCCGCCGGGGCCGATCTCTCACTATGATCTGATGTCTGGTAGATACTCGGATCCGTGGTCAACCCCGGAGCCGGACCGTCGCGCTCTTTACACAGATCCGGCGGACCGCAGCAGCGGTGCCAATCCTATAGTCGAAGGCCTCCCGAACCAAGAGAACATCTCCGAAACAAGGTCCATGGCTGATCGTCGAGTGATCTTTGTAGCCATTGTGGATTGCACGGCACAGAATCTACGCGGTCAACGTCGGGTGTTTGCCGATACATTCGCCAAGTTTTTTGTTCTGCAGGCCGCGACCCAACGGGGTAGCACCGCGGATTATGTTGTGGAGTTCATGGGCCTCGCCAATGAAGACGACGACGAGTACTTCGTCGAGGTGCAGCTCTATGAATAGCCCCCGGCGGTGGCGTGGTGCGGCCCTGGTGGAGCTGGCCCTGGTGTTGATCCCGCTGATGATCATCGTCTTCGGGATCACCGAGTTCGGGCGGGTGCTCTATCAGGAGAACACGCTGACCAAGTCGGTCACGGTTGGGGCCCGCCATATCACCCGCACCGAGGGGCTGCTCGACGGCAGCGACTGCTCGATCAACGATTCGGCGGACTGGGAGGCCGTAAAGCAGGCCGCCGCCAACCTGGTTGTCTGCGGGGACGCCGCCGGTTGCGGCGAACGCCGGGCGGTGGTGCCGGGGCTGCATCCGGGCCTGGTCACGATACCGGCGCCTGAACGCATCGACGCCGTGCCGGGGCGGGCAGTCTGTCGGGTGGTGGTGGCGGCCGAGGTGGAGTTCGACGCCCTCTTCGGGCAGGGCGTGGTGCCCTTTACCGGCATCGGGCGCGTGATGCTCAACGCCCGCACCGAGGAGCGCTGGAGCGATGACTAGGCACTCGCATACGCAGGCGGTCGTGGGGCGCCCTAAACGGCAGCGGGGGGCGGCGATGGTGGAGTTCGCCCTTGGGGTAACGCTCTTCCTGCTGCTGGTCTTCGGCGGCTTCGAGTTCAGCCGGATGCTCTTGGAGTGGGGGCGGACGGTGGAGGCTACCCGGGCCGGCGTGCGCCTGGCGGTGGTGACAACCCCACCCAGCGGTTGTGACCTCGGCAGCCTCGAGTGCCCCGGCGGTTCGGTGGTCTGCAGCCCCGACGCCGACTCGTCGCTGCTGGCGGCCATGCAGCGCCGTCAGCCACTGATCGCCGGGGCTGAGAACGTGCGGCTCACCTACGCCTGCTCCATCACGGGGGCGGCGCGACGGTTGACGCCGGTGCGCCTGGTGCGCGTCGAGGTGGAGGGATTGGAGTTTGAGCCGGTGGTGCCCGGGCTTCTGGGGATCCCGGCGGCGATCGCGATCCCGGCCTTCCCGAGCACGCAGATCGGGGAGTCCCTGCGGGATCTTGAGGTTTCGGCGCCTTAGGGCCGGGGCCATGGCAACGACGGACAGGTGGACAGAACCATGCTCGTAACACTCAATGTGGTAGCGCTCGTCCAGGAGGACGCCACCGCCGATCAGCTCACCGAGGCGCTGGCCCGGGTTCAGGGGATCCATCTTGCCATCCGGCATGTGGCGACCGGGGAGCGTCCCCGCAACCAGCTGGCCAGCGACGAGCAGCCGGATATCATCCTGCTCGAGCTCGGCGGCAACGAGGCCGAGGACCTCCACGAGGTGGAGCAGATCCTCCACCAGACCGGCGGTCGGGTAGCCGTCTTCGTCGTCTGCGGCCAGAGCGACAGCTTCACCGCGCGGCGGATGCTCGGCCTTGGGGTCCGGCGCGTCTACGCCCGGCCGCTGGAGGTCCAGGGCCTGGTTCTCGATGTCATCGAGTGCATGTCGGAGAAGCGCTCGCGGGTCCAGCGGGCCCGATCCCACAAGGGGGCGCTGACCGCCTTCGTCAACGCCAAGGGCGGCAGCGGGGCGACCACGCTGGCGACCAATGTCGCCTGCACCCTGGCCGCGCGCCATAAGCACAAGGTGGCGCTGATCGATCTGGACGTGCAGTTCGGGGCGGCGGCACTCGGCCTCGACCTGCGGGTCGGCTCGGACATCACCAACGCGCTCTTCCAGCCCGAGCGCATCGACCCGCTCTTCCTCCAGGCGCTGATGATTGAGCACGCCAGCGGGCTGCACGTGCTGCCGGCCCCCGGCGATCTCACCGAGGTGGACACCATCCGCCCCGGGGCCACCAGTGCGCTGCTCCAGGCCGCCCTGGATCTCTACGAGGTGGTGATCGTCGATGTGCCGCGGCTCTTCGTGCCTTGGACCCTCGAGGCGCTGCGCATGGCCCACCCGGTGCTGCTGGTCTCCCAGAAGAGCCTGGTGACCATCCGCGACACCAAGGTCCTGCTCGAGCGGCTGCCGCTCAACGGTGTCCCCCGCGAGCAGATCGAAGTGGTCAACAACCGCGCCCAGAGCCGCATCGCCAGCCTGGATATCCAGGCGATGAAGCGCACGCTCAAGCTCGAGTGCATCCACCGCGTCACCAACGACTACGCCACCGCCGTGGCTGCCCAGGACCGGGGTGTACCGGTCGACCAGGTCAACCGCCGCTCGGCGATGACCCAGGACATCGAGCGTCTGGCCGCCTACCTGCACAGCAGCCTCAGTGGCGAGCAGGTACGCAGCCCGGGGCTCTGGGATCGACTCTTCCGCCGTCGCGCCTGAGCGGACCGCGGGATCTGAACGAGGGAAAGGGACATGGCAGAGCTTGCCCGCAACTGGGCCGAGGATCACGCCAGTGCGGTGCGCGCCCTCAAGGGCCGCATCCACAACCACCTGCTGGAACAGCTGAACCTGGAGGTCATCGACCGGCTCGAGCCCGAAGTCGTGCGCCAGCAGATCGCCGCCCTGGTCGCCGAGCGACTGCGCGAGGAGCGTGTGCCGCTCAACGCCGCCGAGCGCGACCGCCTGATCGAGGAGATGCAGTACGAGATGCTCGGCCTCGGCCCGCTGGAGCCGCTGCTGGCCGATACCTCCATCTCCGAGATCCTGGTCAACACCTGTCGGCAGACCTACGTCGAGCGTCGCGGCGTGCTCGAGCGCAGCCCGGTGAGCTTCGGAAGCGACGCCCACCTGATGCGCATCATCGACAAGATCGCCAGCGCCGTCGGCCGCCGCATCGACGAGTCCTCGCCCATGGTCGACGCGCGCCTGGCCGACGGCTCCCGGGTCAACGCCATCATCCCGCCGCTGGCGGTGGACGGCCCGATCCTCTCCATCCGCAAGTTCAGCGCCGATCCCTACTCCATGCAGGATCTCACCGCATTCCGCTCGCTGACCCCCGGCATGGCGTCGTTCCTTGAGGGCGCCATCCGGGCCCGGGTCAACCTGCTGGTCTCCGGTGGCACGGGCAGCGGCAAGACCACGCTGCTCAACGCCCTGTCCGGTTACATCCCGGCCAGCGAGCGGATCATCAGCATCGAGGATTCCGCCGAGCTGCAGCTCCAGCAGCCCCACGTGGTGCGCCTGGAAACCCGCCCGCCGAACATCGAGGGCCGGGGCGAGATCACCCAGCGTGATCTGGTGCGCAACGCCCTGCGTATGCGCCCGGACCGGATCATCGTCGGCGAGGTCCGCGGTGGCGAGGCCATGGATATGCTCCAGGCCATGAACACCGGCCACGACGGCTCGCTGAGCACCATCCACGCCAACTCCGCCCGGGATGCGCTGACCCGCCTCGAGCACATGGTCGGCATGAGCGGCGTGTCCATCCCGCAGCCGGTGGCTCGCCACCAGATCGCCTCGGCGCTGCAGCTGCTGGTCAACATCGAGCGGCTCATCGACGGCCGCCGTGTGGTGACCAGCATCCAGGAGATCACCGGCATGGAGGAGCATGTGGTCACGACCCAGGAGCTGTTCACCTTCACCCGCCAGGGCCTCGACGGCCACGGCGGGGTGACGGGTCACTTCCGGGCGACCGGGATCCGGCCGTGGCTGCTCCAGCGCTTCCGTGAGCGCGGCGTCGCCATCGATGAGTCGATCTTCGACCCGGAGCGGGTCTATGCCTGACGCCACCGGCACCCGGTCCACCCATCCCGCGGGCAGGGTCCCGCCGAGGAGCGAGCCGTGAACACCACCATTATCCTGATCTCCGTGCTGGCCTTCCTGGCCGTCGTCGCGCTGGTCGAGGGGATCTACCTTATCTGGCAGACCTCCTGGGTGGAGGGGCGCAGCAAGATCCGCCGGCGCCTGCGCAGTCTGGCGGCCGCCGGCGAGTCCGATCGCGCGCAGCTGGAGATCCTCCGCGAGCACCCGTACAGCGCCGATCCGGTGCTCAACCGGATCCTGGTGCGCACGCCCGGGGTCAAGGCCGCGGACCGGCTGCTGCAGCAGGCCGGCTCCGACGCTACGGTGGTGCAGCTCTTTGCCCTGCAGGTGTTGGGGACGTTGCTGGTGGCGCTGGTGCTCGTTCTCGGGGCCGGGACCGTGGGGCCACTGGCCGTGCTCGCCGGCGCGCTGCTGGGCGTGGGTGGGCCGGTGCTCTACCTGCGCCAGCGCCGTCAGCGTCGGCAGCGGCGCTTCGTCGAGCTGCTGCCGGACACCATGGACTTCCTCGCCCGCGGCCTGCGTTCCGGCAGCCCGTTCACCGCGTCGCTGCAGTACGCCGCCCGCGAGATGCCGTCGCCGGTCAGTGACGAGCTCGGCATCGCCTTCGACGAGATCAACTACGGCCTGGAGGTCGAACAGGCCCTGCGCAACCTCCAGGAGCGGGTGGCCAGCAAGGACGTGGCCTACTTCGTCACCGCGGTGCTCATCCAGCGGCGGACCGGCGGCAACCTCGCCGAGGTGCTGGTGCGCATCGCGGCGATGCTCCGCGAGCGCCAGCGCACCCTCAAGGAGGTCCAGGTGCAGGCCGCGGAGATGAAGCTCTCCGCCCACGTGCTGATCGCGCTGCCGATCTTTGTCGCCGGCTTCCTCTCCCTGTTCCGCTGGGAGTATATGGCCGTGCTGTTTGAACACCCCGCAGGGCTGACCATCGTCGGCGCGCAGCTGATGATGATGGGCGTGGGGTACCTGGTGATGCGCCGGATGGTCAACTTCCGGATCTAGAGGAGGGTGGGGGGATGGGGGAGATGATGGTGATGCCCGGCACCCAAGTGCTGGCCCTGGTGGCGGTCTTCCTCACCGTGGTCCTGATGGCGTTCGCCCTGTTGTCCTGGGCGCTGTCCGGGCCGGATCCGGTGCAGCGACGGCTGCGGGAGATCGAGACCGCCTCCGGCGGCGGCAGCACGCAGTCCCGGGAGCCGCACTGGTCGGGCACCTTCCTGGTGCGCTGGGTGGAGCCGGCGGGCCGGCTGCTGCTGCCGCGCGAGGACCTGGCCCGTTCGCGTCTCTACCGGCGCCTGGTCCAGGCCGGTTACCGCGGCCCCCGCGCGCTGCCCATTTACCTCGGCGCCAAGGTGCTGCTGGCCGCCGGCCTGCCGGTGGCCGGGGCGCTGGCCGTGGCGGCCTGGGCCTCCTGGGGCGCGCTGTTCCAGCCGCTGACGGCACTCGGCCTGGTCGGGGTGGCGGCCGCCGGCTTCTACCTGCCGGCGTTCTTCCTGCAGCGGCGCATCGAGCAGCGGCGCAGCGCCTTCGAGGAAGGGTTCCCCGACGCGATGGACATGCTGGTGGTCTGCGTCGAGGCCGGGCTCGGCTTGGACGCGGCGATCCAGCGGGTGGGCGAGGAGATGATGCACGCCCATCCGGTGCTCGCCACCGAGCTGCGGGTGATGAGCCTTGAGCTGCGTGCCGGCAAGACGCGCGAGGCGGCGCTGCGCGGGCTGGCCGAGCGGACCGGCATCGACCCGGTGAAATCGCTGACCACGTTGCTGATCCAGGCCGAGCGCTTCGGCACCAGCGTCTCCGCGGCGCTGCGCGAGCACGCCAGCGGCATGCGCCATGCGCGCATCCAGCGGGCCCGGGAGCGTGCGGCGAAGCTGCCGGTGAAGATGATCTTCCCGATCCTGCTGTTCATCTTCCCGGCCCTGTTCCTCGTTGTCCTCGGCCCGGCGGTGATCGGCATTGCCGAGTCGCTGCTCAACGCGGGGGGGTGAACGTGGCCGCAGCCGGGGGGCGAGGCGGCGCACGGCCTGGGCCGCGCTGCGCCGCGGCAATGGGCCTGGCGCTGGGCGTCGTCGGCTGTGCGGCGAGCCCGTCGTACACCGACAACCTGGAACCGTTGGAGCGTTTCAACGGCCGGGTGGTCGAGCCCTTGGGCGGCGAGCTTGAGCGCGGGCGCGCCCTGCTCGCCGAGGGCGAGTACGGCCCCGCCCTCGAGGCGCTGCACGTGGCCCTGGCGCTGCGTCCGGATTCGATCCCGGCGCTGAACGCCGCCGGAGTGGCCTACGATCGGCTCGGCTATCACGAGTTGGCCCAGGCCCACTACTACCGGGCCCTGGCCCGAGAGCCGGCCTCGGTGCAGACGCTGAACAATCTCGGCTACTCGCTGCTGCTCGAGGGCCGCTACGACGCCGCCCTCGCGGTCCTCGCAACGGCCGGGCGGCTGGATGCGGCGCACCCGCGGGTGGCGGCCAACCGGATGCAGGCAGAGTACCGACAGGCCGGCCCGGCGGCCTACACCGTCGAGGTGGTTAACGGCAACGGCGAGCGCGGCATGGCCGCCCGGGTGGGGGAGCGGTTGCGGGCCGAGGGTGAGGTGGTTGGTTATCTGAGCAACCAACCCGGCTTCGATGTGGCCGAGACCACCCTCTACTACCGCCCGGTGGCGCGGGCCGCCGCCGAGGCGGTGGCTGCGGCCCTGCCGCTGGCGGTGCGCATGGAGGCGAGCGAAACGATGCGCCCGGGCGCCGGGGTGCGCCTGGTTCTTGGACACGATCTGCTGGCTCATGCCAGCGCCTTCGAGGGTGGGGGGGAATGACCATGGGCAAGGGAGTGAGCCGCATTGCGGGCGTGCTGGCCGTGCTGGTTTTCGTGGCCGGGTGTGCGTCCACCGGCGGTCGCGAGGGCGCCGCCTTCGAGGACGACATCGACGCGCTGCTCGCCGAGGCGCGCGGCGCCGCACAGGCCGGGGAACGGAACCAGGCGGCCTTCTACTACCGCGAGATCCTGGAGCGGGACGAGGCCCACCCGGATGCGCTGGTCGGCATGGGTCGGATTGCGCTGCGCGGCGGTGACGCCGGGGCGGCCGAGGCGTTGTTCACCCGCGCCCTGGAGGTCGACGAGACGCGCAGCGATGCCCTGGAGGGGCGCGGCAAGGCGCGGCTGCAGCTGGGCGAGCTGGAGGCTGCGATGACCGACCTGGAGGCCGCGGTGGCGGCGGAGCCGGTTCGCTGGATGGCCTGGAACGCCCTCGGTATCGCCGCCGATCTGCAGGGCCGCCACCCTGACGCGAGGGCGCACTACGAGGCGGCCCTCGAGGTGCTGCCCGGCAATCCGTCGGTACTCAACAACCTCGGCTACTCCCTGCTCATGGCGCAGGCCTACGCCGAGGCCGAGACCGTCCTGCGCGAAGGGCTGCGCGGGGCGCCGCGGGATCCGCGGCTGCGCAACAACCTGGGCCTCGCCCTGGCCTGGCAGGCACGCTACGAGGACGCCCTGGAGGTCATGGAGCCAGCCCTCGGGGGCGCGGAGGCGGCGAATAACGTCGGTTACATCGCCTTGCTCAGCGGTGATGGCGCGGCCGCCCTGCGCTATTTCGACCGGGCGCTGGAACTCTATCCGCGTTACTACGCGCTGGCCGAGCAGAACCGCCGCCGCGCCGTGCGCCTGGTTCAGGAGGGCGCTGCCCCGTGATCGGGTCACCAGGCGCGGCGCTCAGCCGCCGCGGATGGCCAGAAAACCGCCGACCACCAACGGTAGGGTGGCCACGGCGGTGACGGTCTGCACGGTGAGGATCGAGGCCATCAGCGGGGCATCGCCGCCAAGCTGGCGGGCGAGGATGTAGCACGACGCCGAGGCCGGTACCCCGGCGAAGAGCACGAGCACCGCCCCGGTGGTCGCGTCCAGACCGGCGGCCAGGACTACGGCGCCGACGCCGGCAGGCAGGAGCAGGAGCTTGATGGCCGATGATGCGATCAGCAGCCGCGGATGGCGGCCGATCTGCCCCCAGTACAGCCCGGCGCCCACCGCCATCAGGCCCAGCGGCAGCGCGGCCTGGCCCAGCGCATCGAGGAAGGCGGCCAGCGGTGCCGGCAAGCCCACCGGCAGCAGGCTGAGTGCGACGCCGAGCAGACAGGCGAGCACCAGCGGGTTGCGCGCCAGGCTCGCCCAGAAACCCGGTGCCTGGCGTCCGGTGCGCCGGCCGTAGCGGATCAGGGCCGCCACCGCCAGCAGGTTCACCAGGGGGACGAGGACCGCCAGGCTGATCGCCGCCAGGGTCACCCCCTCGGTGCCGAACAGTGCCGCCGCCGTGGCCAGTCCCACGTAGGTGTTGGGCCGGAAGGTGCCCTGCAGCGCCGAGGTGAAGCCGGGGCCGTCCGGCTCCAGCAGCGGCCGGGCGAGGAGCAGCAGGGCGCCGGCGATCGCCACGCCGCCGGCGAGGATGGCCACTACGGGCAGCAGTGGCATCTCGCGCAGCGGTGCCTCGGCCAGCCGCACCACCAGCAGCGCCGGCAGGGCGAAGTAGTAGGTCAGCCGCTCCGCCCCGTCCCAGAACAGGGGCGGAACGACCTCCTGACGGCGCAGCACGTGGCCCAGGGCGATGAGTCCGAAGACCGCCGCCAGGGCGCTGGCCAGGGCGCCCGCCAAGCCGGCCTAGCCGCCCTGGCTCGGCACCAGCGGCTGCCGTGAGGCGAAGCGGTACTGCCAGGCCATCAGCACCGCGCCTACCGCGATCCCGGCCAGGTCGCTGTAGATCCCGCCGTAGATCATCGAGATGGCACCGGCGAGCAGCACGCCGCGCAGCAGCCACGAGACGTGGCCGAACAGCCAGCCCTGCACCGCGGCGGCCAGCAGGAAGATGCCCACCGAGGCGGTCACGCCCACCCGGGCGATCTCCGTCCAGGTCCCTTCACCGAGCATGGCCGGGCTGTAGAAGAACATGAACGGCACGATGAACGCCGCCAGCCCGATCTTGAACGCCGTCACCGAGGTGCGCAGCGGATCGGTGCCGGCAATGCCGGCGGCGGCGTAGGCGGCCAGCGCCACCGGCGGGGTGATCGCCGAGATGACTGCGTAGTAGAAGACGAAGAAGTGGGCGATCAGCGGCTCCACGCCGAGCTGCTGCAGCCCGGGCGCCACCACCGAGGCGGCCACGGCGTAGGCGGCGGTCGTCGGCATGCCCATCCCCAGCATGATGGAGATGCACATGGCGAAGAACATCGCCAGCAGCATGGAGGCGTCCGCCACCCCCAGCAGCATGGACGAGAAGCGCGTGCCCACGCCGGTGAGGCTGATCACGCCGACGATGATGCCGGCGCAGGCGCACACCGCCACCAGCGGGATGACCATGCGCCCGCCCATCTCCAGGGCGCGGAGGATGCGGCGGATGCCCATCGCCTCCGGGGTCAGCCAGCTGACCACCACCGCCGAGATCATCGCCACGGTGCCGGCCCGGATCACCGAGTAGCCCTGGAAGAGGGTAAAGATCAGCACCAGGATGGGGATGAACAGGTAGATCTGCCGCAGCATCCGCCCCAGTCCGGGCAGCTGCGCCCGCGGCAGCCCGCGCATGCCCATCTTGGCCGCCTCGTTGTCGACCATGAAGTAGACCGACAGGAAGTAGAGGGCGGCCGGCAGGATGGCGGCGGCGATGATCTCCACGTAGGGGATGCCGGTGATCTCCGCCATGATGAAGGCGCCGGCGCCCATGATCGGCGGCACCAGCTGCCCGCCGGTGGAGGCGGTCGCCTCGATGGCGCCGGCGCTCTTGGCCGGGTAGCCGACCTTGCGCATCAGCGGGATGGTCAGGCTGCCGGTGGCCACCACGTTGCCGGCGGAGGTGCCGTTGATCATCCCCATCAGCCCGGAGGCGAAGATCGACACCTTGGCCGGGCCGCCGCGGGCCCAGCCGGCCACGGCGAAGGCGAAGTTGACGAAGTAATCGCCGACCCGGGAGACCTGCAGGAAGGCGGCAAAGGTGATGAACAGGATGATGTACGTCGAGGAGACCGCGGTGGTCGGGCCGAGGATCCCGCTGTCGGTGTAGAGGTAGGTGAAGAAGCGGGTGAAGGAGTAGCCGCGGTGCTCCAGGAAGCCGGGCAGCCAAGGCCCGACGAAGGAGTAGACGAGGAAGATGGCGGTGATGATCACCAGCGCCAGGCCGGCGATGCGTCGGGTCAGCTCCAGGATCAGCAGCACGCCGGCGGCCGAGATCCACAGCTCCTGGGCCCCGGCAAAGGGGGTCCCGGCCGCCATTTGCCAGCGGGTCAGTGCCAGGATGATGTAGGCACCGACCATCAGCGCGCCGAAGCCGAGGATCCAGTCCGGCCAGTGCACACGGTTGTCCGGACTGCGCAGGAACCAGCCGGCCAGGGTGGCGACGGCCACGCTGGCGAACAGGGTGTAGCCGAACTGCTGGGCCAGCCACGGCGGGAGCTGGGTGGAGGACATGCCATCCACCTGCAGCAGGTAGGCGATGTAGCCGAGTGCGCCCAGGGCCCATAGCATCAGGGCGGTACTGGCCAGCATCAGCAGCCACTGGAGCATCCCGGTGGGCGCGGCCGGCGCGTCGCGGTCCAGGGTCCGCGCCGAGGTCAGCGCAAAGCCGATGAACAGGCCGCCGGCGATGTGCAGGATCCGGAAGGTCCAGGTCTCCAGCGGGATCACGTTCAGGGTGAAGATGTGGAATGCGGTATAGAGCGCGCACGCCCAGAAGAACAGCTGCTTCTGCCAGCCGGTGAGGGCGCGCTCGTTGCTGCCGAGGGGAATCTCCGTTTCGCCCTGGGTCTCGATCGTTGGCTCCGGATTCGTGGATCGATCGCTCATCGATGGGGATGCCTCGGCCTCGGTGATACCGGTGCGGGACCTGCTACCGGGCAGGCCCCCTGACACAGCCCGCCCCCGGTCGCACGGATGCGGCGCGGGGGCGGGGGATCAATGGGCTGTCCCGCTCGGGGTCAGCCGCGCAGGTCCTCGGGGATCTCGTAGCCGTTCTCCTCGAACCAGCGCACGGCGCCCGGGTGCCAGGGCATCCAGTCGTTGTACTGGTGGTTCTCCGGCAGGGTCTCGCGCGAGGCCCGGTGGATGTCCATCATCCGGTCGTGGTTCTCCATGACCGCCCGGGTGACCTCGTAGACCAGCGACTCGGGCATATCCTGGTGGGTGATGGCGAAGTTCCAGATGGAGATCGCCGGGATATCCGCATCCAGGGAGCCGTACAGGTCCGCCTCGATGTCCGCCGGCGAGAGGGCCGGGAAGGCCTCCAGGAGCTGCTCCCGCTGTGCCTCGTCGACGGAGAAGATGTTGGTGTCGATCTCCGCCTCGAGCTGCGAGAACGCCGAGATCGGCGTCCCGGCAGCGAAGGCGAAGGCGTCGATCAGGCCGTCCTGCAGCTGCCCGGCCAGATCCGAGGCGCCGCCGTTGCGGACGCGCACATCGATGCCGAGCTCATCGAAGAACTGCGGGAAGTACATATCCGCAGTGCCGCCGGAGGGGCCGACCCCGACACGCTTGCCCTCCAGATCCTCCATGGAGGTGAGCTCGTCGCCCTCGCGGGTGATGATGTGGAAGGTGGTCTGGTACATGGGGAAGACCGCGCGGATGTTGCGATGCTCCATGCCCGGAGCCAGCTCGCTCTCGCCGTCCCAGGCGGCGCGGGCCGGTCCCATGGTGACCAGGCCGAACTCGTGGTCGCCGGTCTCGACCAGGGTGGCGTTCTGCACCGGCCCGCCGGTGACCTCGCCGCCGGCGCGGATGTCGAGCATCCCGGCGACCATGTCGGCCCAGCCGCTGCCGTAGATGTAGTAGGTGCCGCCCTGGCTGGCGGTGCCCACGGTGAAGCTGCGGGGCCAGTCGTCGCGGTCGGCCAGTGCCGGTGCCGACAGGGCCAGCGCCGAGGTGGCGCAGATGGCGAGTTGCCAGGTTTTCATTCTCATTCTGTTTGCTCCTCCTCCAGAGCCCGGGGAAGCCCTTTGGTGGGCGTTTCGGTGGTTGGCATAACCCGCACCCGTGACCGGGGCGCAGTGCGCTTTATCGCAGGGGGCACCGCTATTGTCAATTCCCAATCCGCCGTGCGGCGACCGGCGCGCCCCCGGTGAGCGGGGTGGTCAGTGAGTGGCCGGCCGCTGCGGAGCCGCATCACGCCGGGGGGCTGCGGTGTTTCTCCGCAGGGTTTTCCACAGGTTTTGTGAACAAGCCCATCCCGGTCTATCTTGCCGGGGAGGACCGGCAACCAGAACCAGAAAGGAGGAGACCGGTATGGCCGACGATGATCAGAACCGCAAGGAGCAGCATGTCGAGGACATGAAGGCGCGCCTGTCCGAGTGGCAGGAGCAGATCGACCGCGTCCGTGCCCAGGCCGAGGAGGCCGGCGAGGAGATGCGCGAGCGCTATCAGGAGCAGCTCCAGGAGCTGGAGGAGAAGTACGAGGAGGGCAAGCAGCGGCTGCGCGAGATGCAGGACGCCAGCGAGGAGGCCTTCCGCGACATGCGCGAGGGCTCGGAGAGCGCGTGGGAGGCGATGACGCGGGCCTTCCGCGATGCGCTGAACCGTTTCCGCTCGTGATGACCCTGCCCGGGCGGGCCCGGTGGCCCGCCCGCACTGCTCCCGCTCACCCCCGCCCCCCAGGTAAACTGGCGCCATGCCAGACTCCGACATCACCGACGCCATCGCCACGGCCTACCGCCGCGTCCGGGACGAGATGCCCGGCTTCCGCGAGCGGGCCGCGCAGAAACGCATGATCTGGGAGGTGGCCAAGGCCCTCGCAGGGGAGCAGGACCACCGCCTGCTTGCCATCGAGGCGCCCACCGGCACCGGCAAGAGCCTCAGCTACCTGCTCGGCGGGGTCCCGGCGGCGCGCAGCCGCGGGCTGCCGCTGGTCATCGCCACGGCCACCGTGGGGTTGCAGGAGCAGATCCTGCACCAGGATCTGCCCAAGCTGGCCCGCTACGCCGGCATCGAGGTGGATGCCACGGTGGCCAAGGGGCGTGGTCGTTACCTGTGCCCGCGCAACCTGGGTGAGCTGGTCGGGCAGTCGGCCAGTGTCGAGGCCGGGGCGCAGCAGGCGTTGGCCGCCGACATCCTGGGCAGCGCCCGCTGGCCGCGCCCGCCTCAGCCGGGCGAGCCCGAGCAGCTGGAGTCCATGGCCGAGGCCCTAACCGAGGGGCGCTGGGGCGGTGACCTGGACGAGTGGGCCGACGGCGTGGCCGACGACCTGCGCCCGATGGTCACCTCCACCAGTCACTCCTGCTCCGGACGGCGGTGTGCCCACTTTGAGGGATGTCCCGTCTACGCCGCCCGCGACCGGGTGTCCCGCGCCGAGGTGGTGATCACCAACCACGACCTCCTCCTCGCCGACCTGCAGCTCGGCGAGGAGGAGGGCGGGGTCCTGCTGCCAGCGCCCGAGCAGGCGCTTTACGTCATCGACGAGGGCCACCACCTGGCCGCCAAGGCGGTGCAGCGCTTCGCTGCCAGTGCCCGCGTCCAGGCGGCGCGGACGTGGCTGGAGGAGGGCGAAGGCGTTGCTACGGACACCGCGGCGGTGCTGCCGGACGATGCGGTCGGCGAGCCGCCGGACGCCGAGGCGCAACGGCTGCAGGAGCGTCTGGGCGAGGTGGCCACCGCGCTGCAGGAGGCGGATACCTTCCTGCAGCACAACTACCGGGCCGATGCCGAGGGTGAACGCTGGCGTTTCCGCGCCGGTCATGCCCCCGAGCCGGTGCGTGAGCTGGCCGGGCGCGTGGCCGGCCCGGCGCGGGGGCTGCACGACGCCCTGCAGGGGTTCTCGGACCGGGTTTACGCCGCCCTGGAGGCGCAGCGGGGCGACACCCAGGAGCTGGAGCGCCAGCTGCCGCGGCTTGGCTTCCTGCGTGAGCGGGCGGCGAACCTGGCCACCACCTGGGAGCTCCTCGCCGAGCAGGACAATGCCGGAACGCCGCCGGTGGCCCGCTGGGTGGAACGCCAGGCGGAGTCCGACGGTGCCGTGGACCATCGGGTCTCGGTCTCGCCGGTCTCGGTGGCCGGCGAGCTCGCCCGGCGCCTGTGGGACCGGTGCGCCGGTGCGGTGATTACCAGCGCCACGCTGACTGCCCTGGGGCGCTTCGATCATCTGCGCAGTGACCTGGGCCTGACCGACGGGGAGGCCATCCGCCAGGGCTGCCTGCCGTCGCCTTTCGACTACAGCCGATCCCTGCTGCACGTGCCGGCGCTGCGCAGCGATCCGCGCGACGCCGAGGCGCACCTGGCCGAGGTCTGCCAGTGGCTGCCCGAGCTCCTCGACCCCTACGAGGCGGCGCTGGTGCTGTTCACCAGCCGTCAGCGCATGGAGCGGGTGGCCCAGGCGCTGCCCGAGGGCCTGCGGGAGCGGCTGCAGTGCCAGGGTGAGCGCTCCCGCGAGGCGATGCTCCAGCGCCACCGCGAGGCCGTGGATGCCGGGCAGGGCAGTATCCTCTTCGGACTGGCGGGTATGGCCGAGGGGGTGGATCTGCCCGGGCGCTACTGCGATCACGTGGTCATCGAGCGCATCCCCTTCGGGGTGCCCACCGAACCGGTGACCGCCACCCTCAGCGAGTGGCTGGAGGATCAGCAGCACTCCTCGTTCCATACCCTGAGCCTGCCGCGGGCATCGCTGCGCCTGACCCAGGCCTGCGGACGGCTGGTCCGCTCCGAGGATGACCGCGGGCGGATCACCATCCTCGACCGGCGGGTGGTGACCCAGCGCTACGGCCGCCAACTCCTCGACGCCCTGCCGCCGTTCCGGCGCCGTCTCGACTAAGGCAGGCATCCCGCAACGAAAAAGGCCGCCGATCCGGTGGATCGGCGGCCCGTTGCCGCGGGGATGGCGGAACGATCCCCTTGGGGTTACTGCTTCTCGATGACCGTGGTCAGCTCCACGCCCAGGGCCACCGGCAGCAGGAAGTAGACGAACACCGTGGTCAGCACGATGGTGACCAGGTTCAACAGCAGCCCGGCGCGCGCCATATCCGGCACGGTCAGGGCCCGGCTGCCGAAGACGACGGCGTTCGGCGGCGTGGCCACCGGCAGCATGAAGGCGCAGGAGGCAGCGACGGCCACGGCGGCCATCAGCACCAGCGGGTTGAAGTTGGTGGCCACGGCCAGCGCGCCCATCAGCGGGATGAACACCGTCGCCGTGGCGGTGTTGGAGGTCACCTCGGTGAGGAAGACCACCAGGGCCACGCAGGCAGCGATGATCAGGAAGATGGAGACGCCGTCGAGCACCTGCAGGGCCTCGGCCAGGCTCTCGGACAGGCCGCTGGCGCCAAAGCCCGCCGCCAGGGCGAAGCCGCCGCCGAAGAGCAGGACGATGTCCCAGGGGATCTTCACGGCGGTGTCCCAGTCGAGCAGCCGCTGCCCCTTTTCCTTGCCCGAGGGCAGCAGGAACAGGGCCAGGGCACCGGCCATGGCGATGCTGGCGTCGCCGAACTCATCGAGCACGCCCTCGGGCAGGAAACCGCGCAGGACCCAGGCCAGGGCCACCAGCACGAAGACGCTCAGCACGCGGCGCTCGGCGGGGTCCATGCGACCGATCTCGGCCAGCTCCTGGCGGATGGTCTCGCGGCCACTGACCAGATGCCCGATGCCGCGGCAGTGGCGGCTGAAAGCCAGATAGACCCAGGCGATGCCGAGAAAGAGCAGGGACAAGGGCAGGCCGAAGGCCATCCAGCTGGCGAAGGTGATCTCGATGTCGTAGAGCTCCTGGGCCTGACCGGCGAGCACCGCGTTCGGTGGCGTGCCGATCAGTGTGGCGATGCCGCCGATTGACGCGGCGTAGGCGACACCGAGCATGAGCACCACGCCAAAGCCGCGGGGCAGCTCCTGTCCGTTCTGCTCGGCTTCCTCCTGGCTCTGCTTGAGCACCGCCAGGGCGATGGGCAGCATCATCATCGCCGTGGCCGTGTTGCTGATCCACATGGACAGCCCGGCGGTGGCCAGCATGAAGCCGAGGATGATGCGCCGGGGCGAGGGACCGACGAGGTTGATGGTGTGCAGGGCGATGCGCCGATGGAGGTTCCAGCGCTGCATGGTCACGGCGATGAAGAAACCACCCAGGAACAGGTAGATCAGGTGGTTGCCGTAGGCCTCGGTGACATCGCCGACCTCCATGACCCCGAGCAGCGGGAAGGCGACGATGGGGACCAGCGCCGTGGCGGCAAGGGGCAGCGCCTCACTGATCCACCAGATGGCCATCAGGATGGCGACCAGGGCGACGTTCCACTCGGCCTGGGTCAATTCGCCGGGCGGGCCGACCAGCAAGCCGGCCAGGGCCACCAATGGCCCCAGGAACAGTCCAATGCGCTGCCGATAAGACTCCATGGATACCTCCATCAGCGTTCGAAGAGCGCATAAGGTGGACCACAAGCCCCCGCCCCCTCAATAGGTCAATAAAAACGGGGTCCGAGCATTGACCCGAACCCCGTCTCCGTGAACCGCATACCGGGTCCCCGCCCCCCGCGGGTTACCAGCCCATATCGCCCTCGGGCGCCGGCTCCTGCTCAGGCATCGGCTCCTGCTCAGGCTGCGGCTCCGGTGCGGGTGCCGGCTCCTGCTGTTCCGGCTCGCCCCACGGGTCCTCGGCAGGCTCCGGTTCGTCGCCGGTGCCGGCGCAGCCGGCGCCGAGCAGCAGGGCGAACAGCGCGATGATTCCAAGCTTGTAGGGCATGGGTGACTCCCCCTGATTGGTGCATTTCCATGGTGCAGACGCTGGCATGCGCCTGGCGGTTGGGACAATGCCACCCCGGCTCGGGTTCACGGCCGCCGCCCGGAAGGGCCTGCCGCTCGCCGTCAGGCCTCGGCGTCGTCGAGCCGTGCGCCGACCGGGGCGTCCACCGGGCGGACGATGGCCCGCGTGCCTTCCAGCCGGACGATGCGCACGGCACTGCCCGGGGCGATCTCGGGGTCGTCGGCGGGGTCGGGGATGGCCATCAGGTGGTCGCCGAAGGCGCGCACGCGCAGGTGGCCGCGCAGGTCGTAGTAGGCCTCGAAGGCGGTGCGGCGCAGGGCACTGTCATCCGCTGAGGGCGGGCCGCCGCCGCGGCCCATGCGCCGGAAGACCCAGACCATGAACGGCAGCGAGGCCAGCCCGGCGAGGATGGCCACGGCGATCTGCGCGACCAGCGGCGCGCCGAGCAGGGCCATGGCCATGCCGGCGAAGGCCATTACCGCCAGGGCCAGCAGCACCCCGGCGCCACCGCCGGCGAGCAGGATCTCGACGCCGAGCAGCACCACCGCCAGGGTGAGCCATACCGTCCACACCGATTGCGGGTCGTTCATCGGGTCCATGGGGCCTCCGCGCAGGGTCCGGATCCCCAAGGTAGCGAGCCGGGCGGCGGGAGGCCAGCCCCGCCGCCATCAGCGCTGGTAGGCCAGCTCCAGGGTCTCGCCCTGGTGCAGGTCGTGGACCTCGTTGCGGTAGCCGATGCGCACCGGCGGCCACGGCCCCTCCTCCAAGCGCAGGGTGAGCCGGGTGTGATTGACCACCAGGTGGATCCAGTGGCCGCGATAATGGATCTTGTGCTCCACCTCGTGGAGCCCATCGGGCAGCATGGGATCGAGCCACAGGATGCCGTCCCGCGGTTCCATGCCGGTGTAGCCGCGCAGCGCCAGGTCCACGGTGCCGGCCATGGCCCCGAGGTGGATGCCCTCCTTGGTGGTGCCGCCCTGGATGTCGCCCAGGTCGCTGATCAGCGCGTTGCCGAACAGATCCCAGGAGCGCTGCCGGTCGGAGCGCGCCAGCACCCACGAGTGGACGATGTTGCTCAGCGTCGAGCCGTGGGAGGTGCGCGCCTCGTAGTAGGCGATGTTGCGCGGGATGGCCTCGGCGTCGAGCTCGTAGCCCATGTCGGCGAACAGGGTTTCGATCTGCTGCCGGGAGAACAGGTAGAAGAGCATCAGCAGGTCGGCCTGCTTGCTCGCCTGGTAGCGGTTGACGTCATCGCCCTCGGCCTCAAGGATCCGGTCGAGCCGCTGGATGTTGCCGTAATGCTCGCGGTAGCCGGCCCAGTCCAGTTCCTCGAGCTGGTCGTAGCCCTCGAACTGGCTGATGATGCCGTCGCCGTGGAAGGGGATGAACATCCGCTGGCTGATCTCCTGCCAGCGGGTGAGTTCCGCCTCGTCGATCGCCAGCCGGTCGAGGAGCTCGCTGCGTGGCGTCGGGCCGATGACCTCCAGGGCCTGGCGGGCGATGCGCAGGCACCAGGCGGCCATGACGTTGGTGTAGGCGTTGTTGGCCAGCCCGATCTCGTCGCTGCCCGGATAGCGCGTGTGGAACTCATCGGGGCCGACGATGCCGCGGATCTCGTAGCGCTGGCGCTGCGGGTTGTAGGTGGCCAGGCTGGCCCAGAACTGGGCGATGCTCAGGATCATCTCGGCGCCGGCGAAGGCCATGAAGTCGGTGTCGCCGGAGACCTCATAGTAGCGCCAGATGTTGTGGGCGATGGCGGCGTTGACGTGGCGCTGGCGGTGGGTGTTGTCCGGCAGCCAGCGCCCCGAGGCCGGGTTGAGGTGCAGGGTCTGCGTCTCCTCGCGGCCGCTGCTGCCGCTCTGCCACGGGTACATGGCCCCACGCAGCCCCTCGGCGGCAGCCGCCCGGCGCGCCTCGGGCAGGCGGCGGTAGCGGTACATCAGCAGGGCGCGGCTGATCTCCGGGCTGTGCAGATTGAGCAGCGGCAGGATGAACAGCTCGTCCCAGAAGATGTGCCCGCGGTAGGCCTCGCCGTGCAGGCCGCGCGCCGGAACGCCCACGTCCAGATCGGTGGTGTGCAGCGAGGTGGTCTGCAGCAGATGGAAGATGTGCAGGCGCAGGACCGTCTGCTCCTCGGCCTCGCCGTTGTTGTCGGTATGCAGCGTCACGTCCCAGCCGCGCCAGTAGCGTTCCCACGCCTTGGCGTGGGTGCGCAGCAGCTCGTCGAAGGCCGGGGCGCGCTCCACCGCGGAAGCCGCATCGATGCCCGGCTCGCAGATGGCCCGGTCCCGGCCGCTGTAGAAGGCGGCGACCTTCTCGACGCGGATCGGCTGCCCCGGCTCGGCCTGCAGGGTCAGGTCGTCACCGATGTAGTCGTCGGTCTCCAGCCGCTCGCGGTGCTCCGGCCCGCGGCCGTCGGCCTGCCAGGCCCGGGTGCGCACTGCGTGGGCCAGGTCGATGCGCGACTGATTGGTCATGCTGCGCAGCATGACCGCCTCGTCGCTGCAGCGTTCGGTGGCGAGGACATCCAGGTGGCGGGTCTCCAGGGCCCGGTAACGGGCCACGCCGAGGTTCTCGACGCCGCCGTCGATCCCTGAGCGGATGTGCAGCGCGCCGGTCCAGTTCACCGGTTCCAGCTCCCAGTGCAGCGCGGCCAGGTGGCTGTCGCCCATATGCACCAGCCGCCGGCTGGTCAGCCGCGTCTCGCGCCCGTGCGGGTCGCGAAAGTGCAGGTGCCAGGTCAGCACCCCGTGGCGCATGTCCAGGGTCTGCCGGTGGTCCAGCCACTCCACGCCGTCGAAGTCGAACCAGTCGCCCTCGGCCGGGCGGAAGTTCAGGCAGAGCCAGTTGGGAAGATTGACCAAGTCCTCGTTCTCCACCTCGCGGCCGGAGACCAGACTGGTGCGCCGGTTGTAGCCGCCGGCCATGTAGGTGCCGGGGTAGTGGATGTCGCCGGCGGCAGCCCCCTCGAAGGCGCCGCGGGTCGCGAAACGGCCATTGCCCAGCACGCAGATCGCCTCGCGATGCTGCTGCTCCTCGGGCAGCCAGCCCTGGTAGGTCAGTTGCCAGCCTTCGGTCTCCGGTAGCGTCATCGCTGAAGCCCCTTCACAGCATCTGCTCGAAGAATTGGCGGACGGCGGCCACGTCGGCCAGCCGGTAGTCGGCGGCGGTGGCGCGGTCGGGCTCGCCGACGAAGATGCCCACGCCGCGGCCCTCCAGGGCCCGGAAGGCGTGCTCATCGGTCCAGTCGTCGCCGATGTAGATGGGCAGGGTGTCGCCGTTGTTCAGCGACAGCGCCTCAAGCAGCCAGAGCACCGCGCGGCCCTTGTCCCAGGCGACGTCCGGCTGCAGCTCGAAGACGCACTTGCCCGGCCCGCAGCGCAGCTGCGGGTGGCGCTCAAGCACCCCGTCCACGGCGGCCCGGACGCGCTCGACCTGATCCTCCGGCGTATTCCGGTAGTGCACGGCGAGGGCGAAGCGCTTGCGCTCGAGCAGGGTGCCCTCGACCGCCGCGAGGGCGTCGTCGAGTTCCTCGGCCGCCGCGGCCAGGGCGTCCAGGCCGGCCTCGGCCTCTTCGTTGCAGCGGTGTACGCCGCCGGGGCCGACGATCTCGAAGCCGTGGCTGCCCGCGTAATAGACCGACTCCAGACCGACGAACGCCTGCAGCGCCTGCAGGTCGCGGCCGCTGACCAGGGCCACGGTGTGGCGGGCGGCCAGCTGCTCCAGCGCCGCGTGCATGGCCGGATCCAGCCGCGCCTCGGCCGGGTCGTCGACGATCGGCGTCAGGGTGCCGTCGTAGTCGAGGAACAGCGGCGTGCTCCGCCCCTCCATGCGCGTGCGCAGTTCATCGAGCACCGCCGGTTCGAACAGCTCCGGGGGGGATTGCATCGCTTGCGCCTCCTGTGGCTCAGCTCAGTTCGGTCAGCGCCGCCACGGCGACGTCGGCGCCGTGGGCACGCAGGACATCGTGATTGTCGTGGCGGGCCACGCCCACCACCAGGGCGAAGGGCCCGGCGGCGCCGGCCTGGACGCCGGAGATGGCGTCTTCGAAGACTACGCTCTGTCCCGGGGCCACCCCCAGCCGCTCGGCGGCGACCAGGAAGATGTCGGCATCCGGCTTGCCACGCAGGCCCAGCTCGCGGGCGGTCTCGCCGTCCACCCGGGCGTCGAACAGGGTCTCGATTCCGGCGGCCTGGATCATCCGACGGCAGTTGCGGCTCGAGGAGACGATGGCCGTGCGCACCCCGGCGGCCCGCCACTGCCGGACCCGCTCCAGCCAGTCCGGGAAGACCTCCACGCCGTCGCGCTCGATGACCGCCTGGATCAGTGCGTCCTTGCGGCGGCCCAGGCCGTGGATGGTGTCGTGTTCCGGTGGGTCGTCCTCTTCGCCCTCGGGCAGGTCGATGCCGCGCGCGGCCAGGAAACGGCGCACGCCCTCCTGGCGCGGCAGGCCGTCGACGTGCTCCCAGTACTCGGTCTCTGCGTCGAAGGGGGCGAAGGGGGTGCCGGTTCGCTCGGCATGCGCCTGCAGGAAGGCGTCGAACATCTCCTTCCACGCCCGGGCGTGCACCGTGGCGGTACGGGTGACCACGCCGTCCATGTCGAAGATGGCGGCCTGGTAATCGGCGATGTCAACGGCTGACGGATCCATTAGGTTCACTTTGGCGCACCTCCTTCGGGTTGTGCAAGGCCTTATGCGTGACCCCGTCGTCATCCCCGTCCGGTGCCGCGAACCGTGGACCGGAAGCCTAGGAGGGCGGGTCGGGCGGGGTGAGCTGTTCCAGCGGCGCCGGTCGCGCCAGCAGGTAGCCCTGGCCCTGGAGGCAGCCGGCCTCCAGCAGGGCGTCGCGCTGGGCCACGGTCTCGATGCCCTCGGCGATCACCTCCAGCTCCAGGCTGTGGCCGAGGGCGAGGATGGCCCGGGTGATCGTCGCCCCGCGGGAGGGCTGATCGACGTTGTCGACAAAGGAGCGGTCGATCTTCAGCCGGTCCACGGGTAGATCCTTGAGGTAACTGAGCGCCGAGTAGCCGGTGCCGAAATCGTCCACGGCCACGCGCACGCCGTGGCGGCGCAGTTCGTCGAGGCGGGCGATGACCCGCGTGTCGGTGTTCACCAGCAGGCTCTCGGTGATCTCCAGCTCCAGGCGGTCGGGTGGCAGCCCGGTCTCGTCCAGGGTGCTCAGCACGCGGCCGACGAAACCGGGATCGGCGAGCTCGGGGGCGGTGATGTTGACCGCCAGGCGCCCCCAGTCCCGCCCGTTGCGGAGCAGAGCCTGGTACTGCCGGCAGGCACGGCGCAGAACCCAGGCGCCGAGCTGGCCCATCAGACCGGCGTGCTCGGCCACCGGGATAAATCGCGCCGGCGAGATCGGACCGCGTTCCGGGTGCGGCCAGCGCAACAGCGCCTCGAGCCCGATCCATTGCCCGCTGGCCAGGTCCGCCTGGGGCTGGAAGTGCAGGTCCAGGGCGTCGCTGGCCAGGGCCTGGCGCAGTTCGGCGCCGAGCTCGATGCGCTCGCGGGCGCGCTCGGTCAGCTCCTCGCTGAAGAAGCGGTAGCCCACGCCCTCGCTCTTGGCCTCGTACATGGCGGCGTCGGCCTGCTCGAGCAGTACGCTGGCGCCCTGGGCCTGGTCCGGGAAGGTGCTCAGGCCGACGCGCAGGGTGATGGGGATCTGGTGGCCCTCGATCTCCAGCGGTGCCTCGGCGGCGGCGATCAGCCGCTCGGCGGTGCCGGCGGCATCGTCGGTGCTGACCAGCTGGGGCAGCAGCACGCCGAACTCGTCGCCGCTGAGCCGTGCCACCGTGGCCGAGTCGCCCACGGCGGCGTCGAGCCGCTCGCCAATGATCCGCAGGGTGCGGTCGCCGATGGCGTGGCCGAGGCTGTCGTTGACGGCGCGGAAATCACTCAGATCGACGATCAGCACCGCCACCGTGCTATCGCCGCCGCGCCGGCGCTGGCGCTGGTGCTGGCGCAGGGCCTGCTCCAGGCGGTCCTGGAAGAGCAGGCGGTTGGGCAGCTCGGTGAGCGGATCTAGGTGCATGACCCGCTCGAGCTGGCTCTGGTACTCCTTGATCCGCGAGATGTCCGAGAACACCCCGATGTAGTGGGTGGGGTGGCCGGACTCGTCGCGCAGCTCGCGGATGGTGGCCAGCTCGGCGAAGGTGGTGCCGTCGTTGCGGCGGTTCCAGATCTCGCCGGTCCAGTAGCCGTGGCTGCGGATTGCCTCCCACATGGCCTCGTAGAAGGCCTGGCTGTGGAAGCCGGAGGCGAGGAAGCGGGGGTTGCGGCCGAGGGCCTGGTCCTCCTCGTAGCCGGTGATGCGGGTGAAGGCCCGGTTGACGGCGACGATGGTGGCCTCGGCGTCGGTGATGATCACCCCCTCGCGGGCCTCCTCGAAGACGATGGCCGCCTGGCGCAGCTCGCGCTCGACGCGCTTACGCTCGGTCACGTCGTGGAGATTGAGGACGAAGGCCGGATCGCCCTCCCAGCGCATGGTCCGCGCCCGCATCTCGACGATCCGGCTGCCGCCTTCGCCGGTCCGCAGTTCGATCTCCTGGGGCGCTCCGGTCGCCACCGGGAAGCCGAAGACCTGGCCGATCAGCTCGGCGGGCGGGTGGCCGGTGAGGGTGCCGGCGGTGGCGTTGGCGTAGACGATCCGCCCGTGGTCATCCACCACCAGGATGCCCTCGGCGGTGTTGCTCAGGACCCGGTCGAGCTGGTGCTCGCGCTCGCGAGCGCGGGACTCGGCGACGCTCAGCCGGTGCTCGCGCCGGCGCTGCTCGGTGATGTCCTCGAGGATGTGCACCGACTGTCTATAGCGGCCTTCGGCGTCGGTGACGGCGAACGAGCGCGAAATGAGGATCTCGCCGGTGGGCAGGGCCAGCTCCTCGGTGATCTCGCCGCTGCCCCGGCGTTCGCCGCAGCGGCCCTGCTCCATGGCGGCGCGGCAGCTGGGCAAGGGGCCGTCCCGGCGGGGGAAGACCTCCCAGTAGGGGCGCAGCCGGAACTCCTCCGGGGCCAGCCCGGCCCGCTCGGCATAGGCCCGGTTGGCGGCGAGGATGCGGTAGTGCTCGTCGTGGATGAACACCGGCTCGGAGAGGGCGTCCAGGGCGCGCAGCCAGTCGCACGCCTCCGCCCCCTGGGCGGCGATGGTCACCGGGGTTGCCAGGACGGCACTGCGTTGATGCTGGGGGTTCCGACCGCTCGGCAAGGGCGGTTCCTCGCTGGTGCCAGTGCCGGGCCAGGAACCCGGCGATCCGTGATGTTGATACGCTATCACATCGACGAAACAGGGGAATGCCCGGGTGCGGCAATCCGATCGCTGCGGTTGTCTTGACACGGTCTCCGGGGTGGGGCGCTGCCGCGTGCCACCGCCGCAGCGGAATATGCATAGGCCGAAGCGTCCTTTCACGGCGCTGTTGCGCGCGGCGTAGCCTCTCGACTCAGACGGCCCCGGATCCGGCGGGGCCGGTACCTATCGAGACGGGAGGCAACCATGTCGTCATCCATCACCCTGACCGCGCGGGGCAGTGCGGCCCCGATCGCCGGCTGGGCCAGCCTCGGCCTGCTTGCCGTCGGGGCGCTCTACCTTGGGGCATTCATCAGCCCCACGCAGGCCGCGCTGCTCATCGTCGGCGGTGCCCTGGGCGTGGTGCTCTACCACGCCGCCTTTGGGTTCACCGCCGCCTGGCGGGTGTTCATCAACGAGCGCCGCGGTCGCGGGCTGCGGGCGCAGATGATCATGCTGGCGGTGGCGGTCCTGCTCTTCTTCCCGCTGCTCGATGCCGGGTCGGCGTTCGGCAACGAGCTCAGCGGCTACGTCTTCCCGGTGGGCGTGGCCGTCGTGGTGGGGTCGTTCCTCTTCGGCCTCGGCATGCAGATCGGCGGCGGTTGCGCCTCGGGGACGCTGTTCACCGTCGGCGGTGGCAATGCCCGGATGGTCATCACGCTGCTCGGGTTCATCCTGGGCTCGGTGATCGCCACCCATCACGTGGACTGGTGGTGGGATCTGCCGGCCTTCGAGGCGGTCTCGGTGGTCGAGGGGCTGGGCGTGACCGGCGGCCTGGCCCTGAGCCTGGCGCTGTTCGCCACCATCTACGCCGGCACCGTGTACTTCGAACGCCGCCGCCACGGCGCGCTGGAACAGCCGGCGGCCGCTGAGCATGCCGGCTGGCAACGGTTCCTGCGTGGCCCCTGGCCGCTGATCTGGGGGGCGGTGGCGCTGGCCGTGCTCAACGCGCTGACGCTGATCCTCTCCGGGCGGCCCTGGGGGATCACCGCCGCCTTCGCCCTTTGGGGTGCCAAGGGCTTCGAGGCGGTGGGCATCGAGGTGGCGCAGTGGGGCTACTGGCAGCTGCCGGGCAACGCCCGGGCGCTGGAGGCCAGCGTGCTGGCTGACGCCACCTCGGTGGTGAACTTCGGCATCATCCTCGGCGCGCTGCTCGCTGCGGTGCTCGCCGGGCGGCTGGCGCCGAGCCTGCGTATCCCGCCGCGGGCCCTGGCGGCATCGATCATCGGCGGGTTGCTGCTCGGCTACGGCGCGCGGCTGGCCTTCGGCTGCAACATCGGCGCCTATTTCGGCGGTATCGCCTCGGGCAGCCTGCACGGCTGGGTGTGGCTGATCTTCGCCTTCCTCGGCAACGTGGTCGGGGTGCGCCTGCGGCCCTGGTTCTTCGGCGACGAGTCGCGGCAGCCGCGCCAGCCCGCCTCCTGCTGAGCGGAGTCCGCGGGTGTACGCTGGGAAGGGGCCGGCCCGGTGCCGACGCGGGGCCGGCCCGCGATCATCAGGCGCCACGAGGGACGGCCATGAAGCTCAGGCAACTGCAGTTCATCCACGAGGTGGTTCACCGCAACCTGAACATCTCGGCGGCGGCGGACGCCCTGTACACGTCGCAGTCCGGGGTGAGCAAGCAGATCCAGGCCCTCGAGGATGAGCTCGGCGTCCAGATCTTCGTGCGCAGCGGCAAGAGCCTCTCCCACCTGACGCCGGCCGGCGAGCGCATCATCGAGGCCACCGCCCGGCTGCTCGAGGAAGCCCGCAACATCCGCGCCATCGCCGCCGACTACGCCGGCCAGGAGCGTGGCCAGCTGACCATCGCCACCACCCAGACCCAGGCCAAGTACGCCCTGCCGCGGGTCATCCAGCGCTTCCGCGCCCGCTATCCCAATGTCAGCCTGCACATGCACCAGGGCACGCCCATGCAGATCGCCGAGCTCGCCGCCCGGGGCGAGGCGGATTTCGCCATCGCCACCGAGGCCATGGAGCACTTCGAGGATCTGGTGATGATGCCCTGCTACCGCTGGAACCGGAGCGTGGTGGTCCCCGCCGACCACCCGCTGGCCGAGGCGGAGCCGCTGACCCTGGAGGCCCTGGCGGCCCACCCGCTGGTCACCTACGTCTTCGGTTTCACCGGGCGCTCGCAGCTCGATGAGGCCTTTCAGGGCGCCGGGCTGGCGCCGGAGGTGGCCTTCACCGCCACCGACGCCGAGGTGATCAAGACCTACGTGCAGCTGGGGGTCGGGGTGGGGATCATCGCCAGCATGGCCTTCGACCCCGATGCCGACGAGGGGCTGGTGGCCCGCGACGCCAGCCACCTCTTCGCCCCGAGCACCACGAGCATCGGCTTCCGCCGCGGCAGCCACCTGCGCGGATTCATGTACGCCTTCATCCACCTCTTCGCGCCGCACCTGACCGAAGAGGTGGTCGAGCAGGCGATCCGGGCGCGCACGCCGGAGGCCCGCCGGGCGCTGCTCGAGGCGCTGGATCCCGCGCTGGACGCGGGTTCGCCCTGAAGTCGGCTCAGGCCTCGTCGGCGAACCCCGCGCCGACCGTCCGGATCAGCCGCTCGAGATCCTGGATCCGGAACGGCTTGACCAGGTAATCGCTGAAGCCCAGCTCCGCGGCGCGCTCACGCTGGGCGGGCAGGGCGTCGGCGCTGACCGCGACCACCGGCACCGCCGGAGCGATCCCCTGCCCACGCAGTGACTCCATGACCTGGAAGCCGTCCATGTCCGGCAGGTGCAGGTCGAGCAGGATCAGATCGAAGGCCTGCTCCGCCGCGATGCCCAGCGCCGAGGCGCCGTCCTCCGCCTCGGTGAGTTCGGCGTCGCTGCGGTTGTCGATCAGACCGCGCACGAGCAGGCGATTGAGGAACTGGTCCTCCACGTAGAGGATGCGCACCGGTCGGATAGGGGGATGGTCCGCCATGGGCGACTCCGCCGCACGGGACGGCCTGGCGGCCTCTTCGGTCGGCGGGTCCGCCGCGGGCAGGCGCAGCTGGAAGCGGCTGCCCCGCTCGGGGCTGGAGTCCAGCAGCGCAAGGGTCCCCGCCATGAATGTCGCCAGGCGCTGGGCGATCAGCAGGCCGATGCCCGTCCCCTCGATGGTACCGCGGTCCTGGTCCAGCCGGTCGAAGGGCAGGAAGAGCCGTTCGCGCTTCTCCGGCGGGATGCCGATGCCGCTGTCGCTGACCACCACGGAGACCGCGTCGCCGTCCGCCTCCGGGCGGGCATCGAGGTGCACGGTGCCGCCGGGGCGATTGTATTTGATGCCGTTGGTGAGCAGATTGAGCAGGATCTGCTTCAGTCGCATGGGGTCGGCCTGCACCCAGAGATCGTCCGGGACCTCGGCGGTCAGGGCGATCCGGTGCTCGCTGGCGTCCCCGCTGCACACCGCCAGGCAGTCCTCCGCCACGCTACACAGCTGCACGGCGGTGGGCGCGACGTGCATCTCCCCGGCCTCGATCCGCGCCAGATCCAGGACATCGTTGATCAGATCCCGCAGGTACCAGCCCGCCCTGAGGATGTCGCCGTAGTAGCGCTGCCGCGACTCGGCGGAGGGCTCCGAGTGCTCGGCGAGCAGCTGCGTAAAGCCGACGATGGCGTTGAGCGGCGTGCGCAGCTCGTGGCTCATCGAGGAGAGGAACTCCGTCTTCGCCTGGCTGGCCTGCTCGGCCTCCGCCTTGGCGGCGAGGAGTTCCGACTGGTAGGCCTCCTGACGGGTGACGTCGCCCTGGATGCCGATGAAGTGGGTCACCGTCCCGGCGGCGTTGCGGACCGGGTCGATACGCAGGTAATTGCGGAACGGGGAGCCGTCCTTGCGGTAGTTGGTCAGGACTACGCTTACCGGCTCCTGGCGGGAGAGGGCCGCGCGCAGGGTGTCCACGTCCGCGGGGTCCGTGTCCGGCCCCTGCAGGAAGCGGCAGTTGTGGCCGATGGCCTCTTCCGGCTCGTAGCCGGTGAGGGTCTTGAACGATCGGTTGCAGTAGGTCACCGGCAGCCCGGGGACCTGGGCATCGGCGACGACCACGCCCTCGGAAGTCGCATCGAGGGCCTGGGCCTGGAGGCGGACCTGGGTCTCGGCGCGCACGACGCTGGTGTAGTTGACCAGCAGCAGGATGCAGCCCTGCAGCCGGCTGGCGCGGCTCCAGTAGGGCAGCAGCCGCAGCAGGTGGTGCTCCCCCTGGCAATCCAGCCACTCCTCCAGCGTGTCGCCCTCGCGCAGGACCCGCTGGACGCGGTCGCCCCAGTCGTAGAGCCCGAGCTGCCCGGAGAGGATGCTCACCGGCTGCTCCAGCCAGTCCTCCTGCAGCTCCAGCAGGGACTGCGCCGCGGCGTTGAAGCGCTTGATCCGTGCGTGGGCGTCGAAGACCACCAGCCCCTCGCTGAGGCTGTCCATCACCGAGGCGAGGTCGTCGTACGCCTCGCTGAGTTCCTCGCTGCGCCGGTTCAGCTCCTCGTTGACGGTGGTCAGCTCTTCGTTGGTGGACTGCAGCTCCTCGTTGCTCGTCTCCAGCTCTTCGTTGGTCGACTGGAGTTCCTCGTTGGAGGACTGCAGCTCCTCATTGGTCGACTGCAGCTCCTCATTGGCCCGTTCCAGCTCCTCGGTGACGACGCTCAGGTGCTCCCGCGTGGCCGTCAACTCGCCGCGCAGGGTGTCGACGGTCCGCTGCGTCCGCTCGTCGCTCTCGGCGATCTCCGGCGGCGGCTCCTCGTAGGCACCGCGCTCGAAGAGGATCAGGTAGCAGACCGAGCCCTCGTCGGTGGCCGCCGGCAGCGGGGTGATCCGCAGGCGCACCCACTCAAGCTCCGGGCGCAGGCGCAGGGCGGTGCCCATCTGCGGGTGGCCCTCGCGGTGGCAGCGATTGAGCAGGGTGATCAGTTCCGAGCGCAGCTCCTCGCGGATCAGGGCCTGGACGCTCAGGCTGGCGTCGCCGTCGGGCAAGTGCATGTAGTTGCCCGCACCGCGGCTGCGCAGCACCGTCCCGGCGGCGGTGACCACGACGTGCTCCGGCGCGAAGAGCTCCTGCAGCCCCTCGGCGATGCGCTGATCCATCTGCGTGCGCCTGGACGCGGCCGGCGGTGGGGGGCTGCTGCGCTCCGGGGCTGGGCCGCCGTTGCCGAACTTCGGTGGGGTGGCACGGACATCGTTGCGCTTGCGGTAGAGCCGCTGCGCCCCGTCGATGGCGGTGTAGAGGTATTCCCGCCCGCTGATCCCCTCGGCCCGCCCCAGGAACAGGTGCCCGACCGGGCGCAGCCCGTAGTGGAACAGCTCCAGGATCCGTTTCTGCGTATCGGGGCGCAGGTAGATCAGCAGGTTGCGGCAGCTGATCAGATCCAGGCGGGTGAAGGGCGGGTCGTTGAGCAGGTCCTGCCGGGCGAACACCATCATGTCGCGCAGCGGCTTGGCGGCGCGCACCCGATCGCCCTCGCGCACGAAGTAGCGCTCAAGCCAGGCGCCGGGCAGGTCGGCCACCGCCCCGGCGGGGTAGATCCCGCTGCGGGCCTCGGTCAGCGCCTCCTCGTCGAGGTCCGTGGCGAAGATCTGAACCGGGCCCGTGATCTCGTGCTGCGCCAGGGCCTCCTGGACCAGGATGGCGATGGAGTAGGCCTCCTCGCCGGTGGCGCAGCCGGGTACCCAGATGCGCAGCTCGGCGTCCTCGGAGCGCTGCCGGGCCAGCTCGCCGATGACGGTTTCCAGAGCCTGGAACGCCTCGCGGTCCCGGAAGAAGGCGGTCACTGAGATGAGCAGCTCGCGGATCAGCCGGTCCACCTCGCCCGGGTCCGTCTGGAGCAGCTGCTCGTAGTGCGCGGCGTCCCGTGCCCCGGTGGCCACCAGCCGTCGCTGCAGCCGGCGCTGCACCGTGGCCTCCCGGTAGGCACCGAGGTCCATCTGGCGCTCGCGGTAGACGCGCTGGCCGATGCGCTCCAGGGCGTCGCCGAGCGCCGGCTCCCGGTCGTCGGCCGGCTCGCCGCGGGCCAGGCGCGCCAGGCGCTCGGCCAGCCCGCGGCTGTCCGGCACGCTGTCCGCGCACCCGGTCTGCAGCGCGGCCCGCGGCATGCCGTCGTAGGCGGCGCTGGCCGGCTCCTGGGCAAACACCGCACCGCCGGCGGCCTTGATGGCGCGGGTGCCGGCGGCGCCGTCGGTACCGGTGCCCGACAGGACCACCCCGGCGCACAGCTCGTGGTACGCCTCGGCCATGGAGTGGAAGAGGCGGTCCGCCGAGGGCTTCGGTCGCACCGGGTCCGGGGGCTCGGTGAGCTGAATGCGCCCCCTGGAGATGGTGATGTCCTTATTGGCCGGGGTGACGTAAACGGTGTCCGGGGCCAGCTGATCGCCGTCTTCGGCGGTGTGGACGCTGAGCGCGGTCTCGCGGCTGAGCAGGTCGGTGAGGATGCTTCGGTGGTGGGGGGAGAGGTGCTGGGCGATGACGATGCTCAGACCCAGATCGCCCGGGAGCTCGCGGAGCAGGCCGCGGAGGGGGTCCAGCCCCCCGGCCGAGGCCGCAACGCCCACGATAAAGGGCGCGGAAGGGGACTCGGCGGGCGGCAGTCCTTGCGCACGCACGTCGGGCGACCTCTTTGTAAGCAGTTCCGTTCAATTAAGCACACCGGGGTGCAAAACCGCAACCGTCGAAAGGGAAGCAGGGCGCGAGGGCCCGGGGCCGGCGGCTAAAGCTGCGACTCGATGGGCAGCAGGCGCGCGAAACCGGCCACGAAGCGCCGCCACCATCCCGCCTTGGGGTCGCGCCGGTACGTGCTGGTGTCGTCCTCCCAGCGCAGGGCCCCGCGCTCGGAGAGGCGCACCCGGTAGGCGAAGCGCGGGTCGGTGGCCTGCTCGAAGATGGTCTCCAGCGCCGTGGCCATTTCGGAGTCGCGGACGAAGACGCCGAGCTCGGTGTTGATGTGCGCCGAGCGCGGATCGAGATTGAACGACCCCAGGAAGATCTCGTCGCCGTCGAAGACCGCCCCCTTGGTGTGCAGGCTCGCCCGCGAGGCGCCCAGGCCGAAGGCAGCGTCGGCCTGGTAGTGCTGCCAGGCGCTGGGGCGCAGCTCGTAGAGCGCCACGCCAGCCTCCAGCAGGGCGTGGCGGCGGCGGGCGTAGCCGCTGTGGGCCAGGGCCACATCGGTGGCGGCCAGCGAGTTGGTGAGCACCGAGACCGCCACGCTGCGCTGCGCCAGGTCGGTTAGGCCCGCCGTGCCCTCGGCGCCGGGCACGAAGTAGGGCGAGGCGAGCGTCACGCGCTCCTCGAGCGCGGCAAAGCGCTCGCCCAGGGCGTTGAGTACCGCCCGGGTGCTCGGCTCGCCGCTGTGGCCCAGCGCCTTGCTCGGGTTGTCCACGGCCAGCTCGGCGTCGCGGGTCCAGGTGTAGGCTTCGGTCTTCAGCAACGTCGCCACGGGGGCGCTGCTCGGCGCGGGCCGATACAGCGGGTGATCGGTGCGCGCGCGGTGCCAGGCGCGCAGCTCCTCCTGGAGCTGCTCGAGCGGTTCAGCGCCGGAGCGGCCGCGTTGGAGCTGGGCGATGGGGATCGCCGCCGGGCTGTTCCAGTAATCCGTAAAGGCGCGCTCGGCCCGGTGGGCCAGGGGGCCGGCCATGGCCAGGTCGATGTCCATGAAGTTGAACGGCTCGCCGGTGTAGAAGTAGGCGTTGGAGATGTTGCGCCCGCCTACGATGGCCAGCCGGCCATCGGCGATCCACGCCTTGTTGTGCATGCGGTGGTTGAGGTCGCTGGCGCGCAGCAGCAGCTCCACGCCGGCGCGCAGGGCACCGGCCCGAGAGCGGTACGGATTGAACAGCCGGACCTCGGCGTTCGGGTGTTGATCCAGGGCGGCCAGGGCGCGGTCGTCGCCGCGGATGTCCATGTCGTCGAGCAGCAGGGCCACCTGCACGCCGCGTTCGGCAGCATGGAGCAGTTCGGCGAGCAGCAGTCGGCCGGCCTCGTCGTTGCGCCAGATGTAGTACTGCAGATAGAGCCGCTCCTCGGCGAGGCGTGCGCTGTGTGCCCGCCACTGGTAGGCGTCCAGGCCACTGGTCAGCATCTGGAAGCCGGTGGCTCCCTCGCGGGCCGCTGGCACCTCACGCAGCCACTCGGCCAGGGGGCCCTCGTTGGCTGGCAGGCGGGGGGGCTGCTGCGGCGTCTCCGGGGCCTGGTAGACCGGGGCGCAGCCGGCCAGGGCGGCCAACAAAACCAGCGCGAGCGCCACGTGCAGCGCCCGTCGCCGGCGGAGCGCATGGATCATGTTGGTCTCCCGGCGCCGAGCACGGCGTAGCGCGAGAAGCGTGCGTTGATCCACAGCGCGGCGACGATGATGCCCCCACCAATGGCCAGCCGCAGCAGATCGGCGTCCGCGTCCCAGAGCAGCAGGTTGACCAGCAAGCCGGCGGGGACCAGCAGGTTGTTCATCACTGCCAGCGTGCCACCGTCCACCACGCGGGCCCCCTGATTCCACAGATAGAGGCCCAGCCCCGAGGCCGCCAGGCCCAGCCAGAGCAGCACGCCCCACTGCAGCCCACTGTCGGGCATCAGGCTCGGGTCGCCGAACAGGGCGAAGCTCGGGGCGGCGACCAGCAGCGCGCCCAGGAAGAAGTAGAAGAAGACCCGGTAGGCCGGGGTGTCGATGGGGTGGCGCAGCAGCAGGTGCTTGTAGCCCACCTGTCCGGCGGCGAAGGCGGCGTTGGCCACCTGCAGCAGCAGGAAGCCGAGCAGGAACTCATCGGTGATGCCGTCGTAGCGGATCACCCCGGCGCCGATCACCGCCAGACCCGCGGCGAGCAGCGCCACCGGCGCGAAGCGTCGGTGCAGTGCATCGTCGAGCAGGGCGACGTACAGCGGCGTGGTGATGGTGAACAGCAGCACCTCCGGCACCGTCAGATAGGCGAAGGAGCGGTAGAGGCACAGGTAGGTCACCCCGAACTGCAGGGCGCCGAGGAGCATCAGCCCGCCGGCGAGCGACGGCGACAGGCCGCGAAAACGCGCCAGGGGCAGGAAGACCAGCGCGGCCAGCGCCACGCGGCTCAGCACCGCGAAGTCGTCATCCACCTGCCCGGAGAGGTACTCGCCAATCAGGCTGAACGAGAAGGCCCAGAGCAGGGTGACCAGGAGCAGGTACGGCATCGATCGCGGTTGTCGGGTCTGTGTGTGGGGCCGGCGTAGTGTTGGCGACAGCGGCGGGCGTGACAAGGCCTGCGGAGCGCACGCGCGCCCCGCGCTGCGGCCTACGGCGCGCCAACGGCGCAGCCGCTGCGCCGCCGCAGGGGTGGACGTGGACGGGCAGCGCGGCAGAATAGGGCGTTAACCGCCTGTTAGCCGTCGCAGCGCACGGTGGCGCACACCTTGGAGGCGAATTTTGGATAAAGCGACCCTCGGCGGGCTGCTGGTCGGCATCACCATCATCGTCACGGCCATCGCCGCCAGCGGCGATGCGGCACAGTTCCTCTACCTGCCGGCGGTGCTCATCGTCTTCGGCGGCACCTTCTCGGCGACGCTGATCAAGTTCTCGCTCCAACAAGTCATCAACTCGGTGCAGGTAGCCAGCCAGGCCTTCAAACGGCGTCAGGACGACCCCGCCGCGCTCATCGCCCAGACCAAGGAGCTGGCCACTCAGGTCCGCAAGCACGGCTTCCTGGTCCTGGAGGACGCCGAGGTCGACAACCCCTTCTTCCGCAAGGCGCTGGACCTGACGGTGGACGGCGTCGAGCCGGAGCTGGTGCAGCGCATCCTGCGCGAGGAGCTGGAGCTGTCCATGCAGCGCCACGAGGAGGGGCAGCGTATCTTCCGCAGCATGGGCGAGCAGGCCCCGGCCTTCGGCATGATCGGCACCCTGGTCGGGCTGGTGCAGATGCTCGGCAACCTGGAGGACCCGGAGGCCATCGGGCCGGGGATGGCCGTGGCGCTGCTGACCACCCTCTACGGCGCGCTGTTCGCCCAGCTCGTCGCCCTGCCCATCGCCGACAACCTGGAGGTCCGGGCGCAGCGGGAGTACACCAACAACCTGCTGATCATCGACGCCGTGACCTGCATCCACAAGCGCTACAACTCGCGGCTGATCGACGAGGTGCTGTCCAACTACCTGCCGCCGAGCCAGCGCGGGGCCGTGGCCGCCCCCGCCGGGCAGACGGCCGCGGAGGGTTCCGGGAACCAGGGATGAGATACCGCAGCAAGGCCACCGCGCGCGGCTCGCCCGCCTGGATGACCACCTTCGCCGACCTCATGGCGGTGCTGGTGGTCTTCTTCGTCATGCTCTACAGCATGTCGGTGATCGACAACGAACGCTACCAGCAGCTCGCCGAGTCCCTGCGCCAGGTCCTCGGGCCCGCGGTGGTGCAGGAGGACACGCCGCAGGCCGCGCCGACGGTGGTCGACCTGGAGGGGCCGGCACCGACCCCGGAGCAGGAGGTCCGGGATGACCTGCCGCCTTCGGATCCGGAGTACGACGAGACGGCGGAGATCCTCGAGGCGCTGCAGGACGCCCTGGCCGAGGAACTCGCCGCCGGCGAGGTGGAGCTGGGCGAGGGCGAGGACGGCGTACTACTGCGCTTCCCCGAGCGGGCCGCCTTCGCGCTGGGCAGCAAGGAGATCAGCGACCCCTTCGTGCCGGTGCTCGAGCGGGTCGCCGGCGTGCTGTCGGATACCCCGGGGTTGATCCGGGTGACCGGACACACCGACGACATCCCCATCCGCAGCGACCGCTTTCGCTCCAACTTTGAGCTCTCCACCGCCCGGGCGATCTCGGTGGTGCACGTGTTCAAGGACGCGGGGATCACGCCGGAACGGCTGATCGCCCAGGGCCACGGCGAGACGCGGCCGCTGGAGCCCAACGACACCCCCGAGCAGCGCGCCCGCAACCGGCGTGTGGACGTGCACCTGATCGAAGCGGACGACTGACCCGCGCGGGGCCGCCGGCGCCGGGTGGGCCCCGGGGCGTGGTACCTTTGAATGCTTTGAGCAAGCGGAGTCTCGGATGGCCAGTGGCAATGGTGGGGGCGTGGAGCGCGGCATCGGCGGACACAACATCGCGCCGGCGGAGCTGCTGGAGATGGTCGAGGCCGCCCCCGAGCTGGTCGGCGTTGCGGACCTGCGCGGTGGCTGCGAGCTTTACCGAAACCCGGCCATGCGCCGGATCATGGGCGAGCCGCGCCCGGACAAGCCCTTGGAGCAGCGCATCGCCGATTCGCACCCGGAGTGGGCGACCCGGCGCGTCCTCGATGAGGGGCTTCCGGCGGCGCGGCGCGACGGGGTCTGGCAGGGCGAGACTGCGGTGCTCTGCGTGGAGGACGGCCGCTCGATCCCGGTGCTGCAGACGCTGATCGTCCACAGGGATGAGCACGGTGAGGCGCAGCGCTGTTCGACCATCATCCGCGAGCTGACCGAACAGAAAGAGACCGAGCACGCGCTGCGCAAGAGTGAGGAGCGCTACCGCCGCTTCCTCGAGGGCTTTCTGGGGATTGCCTATCAGATCGATCCGGAGGACTGCCGGATTCTTCTGCTTAGCGGGGCCGTGGAGTCGATCACCGGCTACGACCGCGCCTACCTGCTGGATCGGACGAGCCGTTGGTCGGATCTGATCCACCCGGATGACCGCGAACGCGTCGATGTCGAGGACGCCGCCATCCGGAGCCGGGGGGAACGGGTGGGGGATCTGCGCTATCGGATCCGCCACCGGGATGGCTCCACCCGCTGGGTCCGGGATATCTGGCAGATGGTGGAGCTGCCGGCCAACGGGCGCCAGGTCTTCCAGGGCGCGCTGTACGACATCACCGAACGCATGGAGCTTGAGCGGGCGCGCAAGCAGGCGGACCGAGACCGCAGCACCTTCCTCGCTGCGGTCAGCCACGACCTGCGCACGCCGCTCAACGCCGTGGTTGGCTTCACCGGGCTGCTCGAGGATACCCGGCTCGACGACGAACAGCGCCGCTACGTGGAGCTGTGCCGCACCGCCAGCCAGACCCTGCTCGGGCTGGTGGACACCCTGCTCAGCCTGTCGCGGCTCGAGGCCGGCGAACTCCGGCTCGAGCGCGAGCCGTTCGAGCTGCGCGCCTACCTGGCCGACGAGAGCAAGCTGCTGGAGGCCCTGGCCGCCGAGCAGGGGCTGGCGCTGACGCTGACCGTCGACCCGGCGGTCCCGGAGTGGGTCGAGGGGGACGCCGTACGCTTCGGTCAGGTGCTCTACAACCTGGCGAATAACGCCATCAAGTTCACCGAGCAGGGCAGTGTGACCATCACCGTGGCCCCGGCGGACGGCGATGACCGGCTGCTGGTGGCGGTTACCGACACCGGGCCGGGGATCTCCGAGACGGATCAGCAGCGCATCTTCCGCGCCTTCACCCAGGGCGACGATGTCTTCCGCCGGCAGGAGGGCAGCGGGCTGGGACTGACCATCTGCAAGGAGCTGGTTCGCCTGATGGGCGGTGAGCTCGGGGTGCAGAGCACCCCGGGGGCCGGGGCGACCTTCCACTTCACCGCCCGTCTGCCGGCAACGGAGCCCCCGGCGGATGGTGACGCTGCGCCGGCCGCAGCCCCGACGGCCAAGGGAGCCGCGACGGACGCGCCGCTGCAGGTGCTGGTGGCCGAGGACGAGCCAACCAACGCCCTGTTGATCCGAACCCTTCTGGAGCAGCAGACGTGCCGGGTCACGGTGGTCGAAGACGGCGAGGCGGTGGTTGCGCAGTGGGAGCGGGAGCGCCCCGATCTGCTCCTGCTGGACGTCCAGATGCCCGGCATGGATGGGTGCCAGGCCCTCGGGATCCTGCGCGAGCGTGAGGCGCAGCGCGGCTGGTCCCGCACGCCGGTGGTGATGTGCACCGCCCACGCCGTGGAGCAGGTCTGGGAGGACTGCGCCCGCCAGGGCAGTGATGCCACCCTGACGAAGCCCCTCGACCGCGACGAACTCGTGCGTGTGCTCGAGTGGGTCCGCCGGGGCGGCACCGGCCGCGGCTGACGGTGGTGCAGGGCCCGGGGCGCCCGAGAACCCCGTGTGGCGCCGCTCTCGGTGGCCAAAGGCCCGGTTTCCCTGGGGCTGGTGCCTTGAAATTGTGCAATCGAAGCGGTACCGTTCAGCGCCTTTCCCCCGGGGCTGCCCCAGTTTTGTGCGTCCGAGCCCGTGCAGGCGGGGTGGTCGTGGCCCTTCGCACGACGAAACGGAGCCTGATTCCCCATGTCCCAACCCGAAACGGCGGGTAACCGCCAGGCTGTGCCCGAACGCGAGATTCGCGGCAACGAGCGCACCGTGATGGTGCTCTCGGGTGGCTTCGTCCTGGCCTTCATCGCCATGGCGGCGCTGGATCTGGACTGGCTGAGCGCCGCGGTGGACACCACCTTCGGTTACGCCACGCAGTACTTCGGCGCGTACTGGCAGCTGCTGATGCTCGCCACCTTCCTGATCGCCCTGGTCATGGCCTTCAGCCCGCTGGGCCGGCTGCGGGTCGGCAACGACCAGCCGGATTACAGCAACTTCTCCTGGCTGGCCATGATCATGGCCACGCTGCTCGCCGGCGGCGGCGTGTTCTGGGCGGCCGCCGAGCCCATCGCCCACTTCATGGATCCGGCGCCGCTGTTCGCCGCCGAGCTGGGCATCGAGGGCGGCGAGGAGGGGGCGGCCGTCCCCGCGCTGGCGCAGAGCTTCATGCACTGGGGCTTCCTGGCCTGGTCGATCCTCGGCGCGCTGACCGGCGGCATGCTCATGCAGCTCCACTACCACCGGGGCTGGCCGCTCAAGCCGCGCACGCTGCTCTACCCGCTCTTTGGCGAGCGCATCATGCACGGCACGCCGGGGGCGATCGTCGACACCTTCTGCGTGATCGCCGTGGTGGCCGGTACGGTGGGGCCGCTCGGCTTCCTCGGGCTGCAGGTGGCCTACGGGCTGAGCGATCTCTTCGGGCTGCCGGATAGCGTGTGGCTGCCGGCGGCGGTGCTGCTGGCGGTGATCCCCATCTACCTGTTCTCGGCGATCACCGGCCTGAACCGCGGCATCCGCATGCTCAGCCGCTTCAACGTGATGCTGGCGCTGTTCCTGGCCGCCTTTATCCTGCTCTTCGGCCCCACGGCGTTCATCATCGACGGCTTCGTCCAGGGTATGGGCGCCTACGTGGACAACCTGGTGCCCATGGCCACCTTCCGCGAGGATCCGGCCTGGCTGGACTGGTGGACCGTCTTCTTCTGGGGCTGGTTCATGGGCTACGGGCCGCTGATGGCGATCTTCGTCGCCCGGATCTCGCGCGGGCGCACCATCCGCCAGATCGTGCTGGCCATGTCGGTGCTCGCCCCGGTGGCCACCTGCTTCTGGTTCGCCATCGTCGGCGGCTCCGGGATCGCCTTCGAGCTGGCCACGCCCGGCGCCGTCTCCGAGCCGTACCATGAGGCCGGGCTGCCTGCGGCGATGATGGCCATCGCTCAGCAGCTGCCCTTCGGTGCGATCATCGCCGTCCTCTTCCTGGTGCTGACCACCATCTTCGTGGCCACCACCTCGGACTCGATGACCTACACCATCTCGCTGACCATGAGCGAGGGCGACGAGCCGGCCACCTGGCTGCGCGTCTTCTGGGGTCTGGTGCTCGGCGTGATGGCGATGATCCTCATGCTCATGGGCGAGGGCAGCATCACCGCGCTGCAGTCGTTCATCGTGGTCACCGCCGTGCCGGTGTCGCTGATCCTGCTGCCGTCGCTGTGGTACGCGCCGCGCATGGCGATGCACCTGGCTGACGGCGAGGAGCCGGCCATCGACGGTGAACCGGCAGACCCGCAGAAGCCGACCGGGCGCTGAACGGCGCCCGGCTCCGGCAAGGGGCCTACGCAACCGCCTGAACGGAGGAAGGCATCGCGGCCGTGTCAGCCGGATCCGAATACCTGCGGTTCGTTGTTGAGAACCGCCGCTTCCTCGGATTCGGTCTGCTGGCCGCGGCCCTCTCCGGCTTCGGGCAGACCTTCTTCGTCTCGCTGTTCAGCGAGCCGATCCGCACCACCTTCGATCTGGGCCACGGTGGCTTCGGCCTCTACTACGGCATCGCCACCCTGGGCAGTGCCGCGGCGGTGGTCTGGCTGGGCCGGGCGCTGGATCGTATCGACCTGCGCGTCTTCGCCGCCGCCACCGTAATCGGCCTGGCCGCCGGGGCGTTGCTGCTGGGCGTGGCGGAGCACGCGGCCGTTCTCCTGCTGGCACTCCTGCTGCTGCGACTCAGCGGCCAGGGGCTGATGACCCACATGGCCTTCAGCAGCATGGCGCGCTACTTCGACGCCCGGCGCGGCCGCGCCCTGGGCGTGGCCGCCCTGGGCTTGCCGGCGGCCGAGGCGGTGCTGCCGGTCAGTGCCGTGGTGCTGATGGCCTTCCTGGCGTGGCAGCAGGTGTGGCTGCTGGTGGCCGCGCTGCTGCTCTTCATCGGATTGCCGGCGCTGCTGGTGCTGCTGCGCGGACACAGCACCCGGCGCCGACGCATCGAACGCCTGGCCGACGAGCAGCCCCCCGGTGCCGGCTGGCGGCGGCGCGAGGTGCTCCGCGACCGGCGCATGTGGCTCTACCTGCCCGGTGTCCTGGTGGCCCCCACGGCGGTGACCTTCCTCTTCTTCCATCAGGTCCACATCGCTGATACTCGGGGCTGGCCGCTGGAGCTGATGGCCGCCTCGTTCCTCGGTTTCGCCGCCGCCCACGTGGTGGGGCTGCTCGTCGGCGGGCCGTGGGTGGATCGGATCACCGCCCGCCGCGCCCTGCCGCTGGCCCTGCTGCCGCTGCTCACCGGCCTGACGCTGGCTGCACTGTTCACCGGGGCCTGGGTGGTGCCGGTCTATATGCTCTTGGCCGGCCTCTCCGCCGGCGTCGGTGCCCCGGCCATCAACGCCCTTTGGGCGGAGCTCTACGGCATCCACAATCTCGGCGGCATCCGCGCCCTGGCCCACGCCGCCATGTCCTTCGCCACCGCGCTCTCGCCGCCGGCCACGGGCCTGCTGCTCGACTGGGGGGTGCCGGTGGGTGTGGTCATCGGCGGGCTGGCGGTGCTGACGGCGGGGGCGGGGGTGTTGGCGGCCGCGGGGCGGAGGCGGGGTGCGACCATTTGAGCTGTCCAAATCGGCAGACAACCCCGCCCCGGAGCTTTTCCCTCACAGTGACCTGGGTTAACCTCAGATTTACTCGCCAGCTTAGTCGGATTTTTGGCTCAGGCGCGCCACCATTCAGCGCAGGAATGCTCGCATGAAGGGAAAGCAGCTGGTTCAGGGAGGAGAGGAGCCGCGCAGCAGCGGGCTCAGTGGCCTGTTGGCGCGCCTGCGTTCCGGCAGGCAGGACCCCCGGGTTGGCGTCCAGATTCTCCGCACCGGGCAGGTCACGTTGGCCGCGTGCTCGCCCGATGGTGAGCGGCTGCTCGGCTGCGAGCGGCGCACCTGCGGGCCGGAGCAGGTCGGCGACACCCTCGCCGCCATGGTCGAGGCCCACGGCTTGCGCGGGGATCCGGCCTACATCGTCCTCGACGGCGAGGACTACGAGATCCAGCAGGTGGATGCCCCGGGCATCCCCGACGCCGAGCTGAACCAGGCGCTGCGGTTCCGCCTTCGCGATGTCTCCTCGGTGCCTGTCTCTGATATGGCCGTCGCCGGCCAGCGGCAGTACGCCAACCGGCGTCAGCAGCCGGATCGCCTGGCCCTGGCGATGGTGGCCCGGCGCAGCCGTGTCCAGGAACTGGTGGATTTGGTGGCGTACGCCGATCTCGTGCCGCGCGCCGTGCTTGGCCGGGAGACCGTGCTCCACGACATCGCTACCCATGTGCCGGCGTCCGAGCACCCGGTGCTGATGGTCCACCTGGCCGAATACGACACCGTAATGACCTTTAGCCGCGCCGGGCAGCTGGTGCTGGCGCGTTCCCAGGGGGTCGGCCTGCGCCGCTTGCGTGAGGAGGGCGACGAGGCGGTCCAGGCCCTGCTCCGGGAACTGCAGCGTACGCTGGACTACCACGACTCGCAGCTTTCGCAGCAACCGATTGACCGGATCTTTCTGGTCCCAGCTGGTGGACAGGCGGAGCTGGGCGAACTGCTCGAGCACCTGAGCCAGTCGCTCCCCGTACCGGTGGCCCGGCTCCAGCTCCAGCAGGTGCTTGAGACGCAGGTGGACGGGGCGACGCGGCTCGACGACGCCACCCAGGGCCACTGCCTGCTCGCTGCCGGGGCCGCGCTGCCGCGCGCCAGCCAGAGCGACGTCTCGCTCTACCACCCGCCGGTACGGCAGTTCGACCCGCTAGCCCCGGCCTCGATCATCGGTTATGCCGCTGCGGCGGCCGTGCTCCTCGGTGTGGTCAGTCTGGTCCAGGGGCGGGTGCTGAGCGGTGCCGAGGACCGTCTGGCCGAAGTCGAGGCCGAGCAGGAGGCGCTGCTCGAGCAGGTTCAGGCCCTGGAGCAGGAAGTGGAAGAGGCCTTGGCGCCTTCGGAGGCCCTGGTCGAGCGCCGGGATACGCTGGAGGCGCAGCTCGGCACGCAGCGACAGTTCCTGGAGGAGCTGCGCGGGATCCACCCCGAAGCCATGGCCGGCTTCTCGGAGACGCTCGAGGGGGTGGGACGCCAGGAGCAGGAGGCGTTGTGGCTGACGCGCATGCACTTCTCGCCGCAGGCGGGCGAGTTCCAGGGGTACGCGCTGGACGCCGCCGAAGTCACGCAGTTCTTCGAGCACCTCGGGATGCAGCGTGAGTTCCAGGGGTGGAGTTTCGACCACCTTGCGCTCGACCGGGTCACCGGTCGCAACGGCGAGGCGGCCGGCATGCGGGCCTACCGCTTCGACGCAGCGGCGCAGCGGGGAGGTGAGCCATGAAGAGGGCGCTGGCGCGCAGCCCGGTGGTGGCGCAGGTCACGGGTGCATGGGATCGGCTGAACCAGGCGCTCTGGCAGCGCACCGTCCGCGAGCGGGTGCTGGTCGGCGTGGCGCTGTTCGCGGTGATCGCCGCGCTCTGGTACTTCTACCTCCATGAGCCGCAGCGTCAGGCGCTGGAACAGGCGCGGAGTTCGGCGGAGAACGCCGAGAACCAGATCCCGCAGCTGCGGGCGCAGATCGAGGAGCTGGAAGCCGAGCGCGACGCCGACCCCGACGAGGCCATCGAGCGGGAGATCGCCTCGCTGGAGGAAGAGCTCGAGGCGGTTCAGCGCCGGATGGCTGAGGACATGCCCGATTTCATCGAGCCCGGTGACATGCGCGGCGTGCTCGAGGCACTGCTGGCGCGCCGCGACGATACCGAACTGCGGGCGTTCGAGCGCCTGCCCGCCGAAGTGGCCATGGAGGCCGAAGATGAGAATGGCGAGACGCTGAAGGCGTATCGGCACCCGGTGCGGATGATCTTCGAGGGCGACTACGACGCCACGCTCCGGTTGCTCGAGGACGTGGAGAACCTGCAGTGGCAGTTTGCGTGGGAGGAGCTGACCTATGAGGTCGAAGAGTACCCGCTCGGGCGGGTGGAAGTCCGCCTGCACACGCTCAGCGGGCACGAGGCCTGGCTGGATCTCTAGGCTCGCCGGGTCGGTGCTGGGGCTTGTCATCCTCGGCGCCGGCACAACCGCGGCGACGGCCGGGCCGTTCGATCCGACCCAGCCGCCGGCGATGACGCCGGGTCAGCTCCCGCCGCACCTGCGCGACCGTGTGCAGATGCCCGGCGCCCCCGCGGGCGCGCAGGAGGAGCCGGCCACGCCGGTCCACGAGGATCTGCGCATGGTCATCCAGAGCGGAACGTATCACCCGGAGGTGAACGGATCGGCGGCGTTCTTCCGCGATGCCTGGTACGTGCCCGGCCAGGCCGTGGGCGAGGCCGATCTGTTCGGCACGCGTCGCCACGGCGCCGATGTGGATTACGAGGACGGGCGGCACTACGTGCCGGTGGTCGATCACGGGGTCGAGAAGACCCGGCGCCTGCCCAGGGATTTGCCAGGAGAGAAAGCCAAATGAGCGCAGGGAACCTTCTTCGCCACGCGGCCCCGGTCGCCGCCACCCTGGTGTTGATCACCGGATGTGCCAGCACCAGCGTGCATGACGACGAGGAGCGCGCCGCGGAACGCAGCCAGCAGGCCCAGGAGCGCCTCGATCCACAGGATCGCAGCGAACCCCAGGCCGATGACGGTGAGGCGGTGCCGGAAGAGATCGAGGCCGCGCTCTCCGCGGCACCACCGATCCATCCGCTCGACCTCCAGGCCGAGGAGCCGCGCTTCGACATCACCGCCGACGAGGTTCCCGCGCGGGCCTTCTTCCACGGCCTGGTCGAGGACACCCCGTATAACGTCGTCGTCCATCCGGAGGTGGAGGGCGAGATCTCGCTGAGCCTGGACGACGTCTCGGTCCCCGAGGTGATGGATACCCTGCGCGAGTCCTACGGCTACGAGTACCAGCGTACCCAGGTCGCCTATCTGGTCCTGCCGGCGCGCCTCGAGTCGCGGATGTTCAACCTCGACTACCTCAACGTCGACCGCGAGGGCGACTCGGGCACGCGCATCTCGGCCGGGGACATCACTGATGATGACGATGACGTCGCCGGCAGCCAGCTGCGCACCCGGTCGCATTCCAAGCTCTGGGCGGACATCGAGTCGGTGATCGAGCGGATGATCGCCGACGAGGAAGAGGAGGGTGCCTCGGTGGTGGCCAGCCCCGAGGCCGGCTCGCTGGTGGTGCGCGCCAAGCCGAGCACCCTGGGCCAGGTGGAGCGGTTCATGGACCGCCTGCAGACCAGCCTCAATCGCCAGGTGGTGCTCGAGGCGCGGATCCTGGAGGTGGAACTCCGCGACGAGTTCCAGGCCGGGATCGATTGGGGGTTCGTCGGGCGCATGAGCGGAGAGAACCTGAATATCGGTGTCTCGCCCGGCTCAGGTTTCGGGCTGGATGCCGATGACAACTTCGGAATCGATGTTGCGCGCGATACGCGCGGCTTCGACGGCCTACTGCGGGCCCTGGATCAGCAGGGCGACCTGCAGGTCCTCTCTTCGCCGCGGGTGTCGACGCTGAACAATCAGAAAGCGCTGATCAAGGTCGGGACCGACGCCTACTTCCAGACCGACGTGGACATCGATACCCGAATCAGCGACAACCAGGCGCTGACCGAGGTGGATCCGGAGTTCGAGCCCTTCTTCTCGGGGATCTCCCTCGACGTCACCCCCAACATCACCGAGGAGGGGTGGATCACCCTGCACGTCCAGCCGGCGGTCACCGATGTGGACCAGGTGACGCGCAGCGTCAGTCGCCCGACCGGAGATGGTGGCGATACCGAGGACATCTCCTTCGACCTCGCCCGGATTGATGTCCGGCAATCGGACGCCATCGTCCGGGCCCGGGATGGCGACGTGGTGGTCATTGGCGGTCTCATCGAGGAGCGCGACCGGCAGGTGACCTCGCAGGTGCCGCTGCTCGGCAGTATCCCCTTGCTGGGCTGGTTCTTTACGCAGGAGGAGCAGCGCACGAGCAAGTACGAATTGGTCATCCTGCTCCGCCCGCGCCTGGTGGAAGAAGGGGCCTGGAGCGGCGAAGTCGACAGCCAGATGGAGCGCCTCGATGAGTTCTACAGGCTTCAATAGCAAGCGGCGGATGCGCCGCCGGGGCGCCCGGCTTACCGCCGCGGTGTTCGGCCTCGCCGGCGCCAGCGCGGTCCTGGCGGAGAGCGCGGCGGTTCCCGCCCCGGCAGAGGGGTTGGACCCGGCCGAGGCTGGGTTCATCGAGGAGCTGGCTGACGAAATCCCCGAGGACGAGCTCGACGCGCTGGTTGAGGACGCCCCGGACGGCGCGGCCCGCACCGCAGACGAAGGCGCAGCGGCCGAGCTGGACGAGGCTGTATCCGAAGGGGGCGCCGAAGCGGACGTCGAAGCGGAGGAACAAGCGGGCGCGTTCAGTCGCCGCCCCACCGAGCGCAACCCCGGCGAGCGGGCGCGGGTGCTGGTCGATCAAGCCCGGGAGCACCTGCAGGCCGGGGAGGTCTACGACGCCGCTCGTACCTACCGCCGCGCCCTGGATCTGGATCCGGAGCAGCACGTGGCGCGGCAGGGGTATGCACGCATCCTTGTCGCGAGCGGCCGGCAGGAGCGCGCCCGCGAGGTGCTCCGGGCGGGGATTGAGATCGCGCCCGGGGATCAGGCCATGGCGCGCTTCTACGCCGCTCTGGCCCACGAACTGGGCGACCCCGGGTCAGCCATCGCGGCGCTGGAGCAGGTGCGCGAGGCCGCAGACCGCCCGCCGGGCAGCGTTGAGGCGCAGCTGGCCGGGATGCACCGCAGCGTCGGGCAGCACGAGCAGGCGCTGGCGCTTTACGAGGAACTGCTCGAGCACGAGCCCGTGAACCTGCGCTGGCAGCTGGGCGTGGCCGTGACCGCCGACGCCGCGGGGCGCACGGACCGCGCACGGGCGGCCTGGCAGGCGGTGGTGGATGCCGGCCCGGATCGCGACGAGGTGGCGGGGCACGCACGTTCGCGCCTCGAAGCGCTGGAAACGGAAACCGACGCCGAATCGTAGCGGCAGGAGGGCGCCATGCTGCGCAGGAAGATCCGCCTAGGGGATCTGCTCGTTGAGCAGGGTCTGATCAGCCAGAAACAGCTGCAGACCGCCCTCGAACAACAGCGCCAGAGCGGTGAAAAGCTCGGCCGGCAGCTCATCGACCTGGAGTTCGTCAGCGAGGATCAGATCCTGCGAGTGCTCTCCGAGCAGCTCGAGGTGCCCTGGGTCAATCCCAACGACTACTTCCTGGACGCGGATGTCTCCGGCCAGCTGCCGGAGAACTACGCCCGGCGTTTTGCAGCCCTCCTGCTTGAGGAGACGGCGCAAGACTTCCTCGTCGCCATGGCCGACCCGAGCGACCTGATCGCCTACGACGAACTCCAGCGGGTGCTGCACAAGCCGGTCCGGGTGGCGGTGGCCCGGGAGTCCTCGGTCCGCGAGCTGATCAACCTCGTCTACCGCCGTACTGAAGAGATCAGCAACATCGCCGAGGAGCTCGGCCGCGAGTTCAGCAGCGCCGATGACATCGACCTCTCCACACTGCCGGTGGGCGAGGGCGGCGCCAGCGCGCCAGTGGTGCGCCTGCTCCAGTCGCTGTTCGAGGACGCGGTCCAGGTGGGGGCCTCGGACATCCACATCGAGCCCGAGGAGCGCTCGCTGCGCATCCGCACCCGGCGCGACGGCGTCCTTCAGGAGCAGATCTTCCGCCAGCAGAACATCCACGCCGCGCTCGTCTCGCTGCTAAAGCTCATGTGCGGGCTGAACATCACCGAGCGGCGCCTGCCCCAAGATGGCCGCTTCCAGGTCCGCGTCCACGGCCGCAGCATCGACGTCCGCCTGTCCACGCTGCCGCTGCAGCACGGTGAGGGCGTGGTCATGCGCCTGCTCGACCAGACCGGCGGCGTGAGCTCCCTGGGTGAAACCGGCATGCCGGAGGACCTGCTCCAGCGCCTGCGGCGGCTGATCCACATGCCGTACGGCATGGTCCTGGTCACCGGGCCGACCGGTTCCGGCAAGTCGACGACGCTCTACGGGGCGCTGTCGGAGATCAACCGGCCCGGCGTCAAGATCATCACCGTCGAGGACCCGGTGGAGTATCGGGTGCCGCGGATCAACCAGGTCCAGGTCCGCGAGAGCATCGGCCTGACCTTCGCACGGGTGCTACGCACGACCCTGCGCCAGGACCCGGATATCGTCATGGTCGGTGAGATGCGTGACGAGGAGACCGTGGACATCGGCATGCGGGCGGCGATCACCGGCCACCTGGTCTTCTCCACCCTGCACACCAACGACGCCGTCTCCACCGCCAACCGCCTGCTGGACATGGGCGCTGAGCCGTACATGCTCGTCGCCGCGCTGCGCGCCATCCTGGCCCAGCGCCTGCTGCGCCGGATCTGCACCAAGTGCCGGCAGCCCTACACGCCCAACGATCAGGAGCACGCCTGGCTGCAGAGCGTCTTTGGCGAGGACGCCAGCCGGGTCCAGCTCTACCACGGGCGGGGGTGTCCCTCCTGCAGTCAGACCGGCTACAGCGGGCGGATCGGCGTGTTCGAGCTGCTGGAACTTAACGCCGACATGATCGAGGCCCTGCGCCAGGGCGACCAGTCGGGTTTTGCCGCCGCCTGCGCTGCGGACCCGGGGTACCGGCCCATGAGCCATGTCGCCCTGGACTACGCACAGCAGGGGGTGACCACCCTCGAGGAGGTCTTCCGCGTGCTCGGCGAGATGGACGAGAGCACCATGCGCGACGAGAACCGGGCGGTTCAGGTGCAGGCCGCCGAGGAGAACGCCCACGGGGCGAGCAGCGCCGCCGGGACGGGGGCCGCGCCCCAGGCGCGGCCCTCGGAGACCACTGCAGGGGACTGATCGGGAGGGGGCATGCCGAATTTCCGGTACCGGGGCCGCGCACAGGACGGCCGCGAGATCCAGGGCCGTATCGAGGCCCCGAACCGCGACGGCGCCATTGACGAGGTGCTCTCACGCGGCGTGACCCCGATCGCGGTGGAAGCCGCCGGCGGTGACGGGGGCGGCGGCAGTGGCCTCAACATGGACCTCACCGAGCTGCTTGAGCAGTACAATATCGGGCAGAAGGTCACGCTCGAGGAGCTGGTTACGTTCGTCCGCCAGCTCAGCGCGCTGCTCCACGCCGGGGTGCCCATCATCCGCTGCCTGCGCGGGCTGGCGGAGAGCGGCAGCAACAAGCGCCTGAACCGGGCGCTGGAGGAGATCGCCGCCAGCCTGGAGAGCGGCCAGTCGCTCAGCCAGGCCATGGGGCGGCACGACGACATCTTCCCGACCCTGCTCATTGCTATGGTGCGCGTCGGCGAGGACTCCGGCCAGCTGGAGGAGTCGCTCAATCGCATGGCCGAGAACCTGGAGCAGGAGCGTGTCACCCGGCAGCGGGTCAAGCAGGCGCTGCGCTACCCCACCTTTGTCTTCATCGCCATCGCCATCGCCCTGGTGGTCGTTAACATCTTCGTCATCCCCGCCTTCAGCGACATCTTCGAGCAGATGGGGGCGGATCTTCCCACGGCCACGGTCGCGCTGATCACCACCTCCGAGTTCATGGAGGAGCAGTGGCTCTACCTGCTCATCGGGGCCGTTGGGGCCTACTTCGCCGCACGGGCCTACCTGCGCTCGGAAAACGGCCGCTACCTCTGGGACCGATTCAAGCTCCGCTTGCCGGGGATCGGCAAGATCCTGCAGCTGGCGCTGCTCGCCCGCTTCGGCCGGACCTTCTCGATGGCCGTGCGCTCCGGCGTGCCGTTGCTGCAGGCGATGGACTCCGTGGCAGAAGCCACGGATAACGCCTATATCGGAAGGGGCATTCGGACGCTGCGCGACGGCATCGAGCAGGGCGAGAGCCTCCACCAGGTGTCGGTGCGCAGCGGGCTGTTCACCCCCCTGGTGCTTCAGATGCTAGCCGTGGGCGAGGAGACTGGCCAGGTGGCAGACATGATGGATCAGGTGGCCGATTTCTACGAGCGCGAGGTCGAGGCGGACCTGGAGAAGCTGTCTTCCTACATCGAGCCGTTCGTCATCGGCTTCATCGCCCTGCTGGTGTTGGTCCTGGCCGCAGGCATCTTCCTGCCCATGTGGCAGTTGGGGACCGAAGCCCTTTAGGGGGCCGTAGTCCCGTCAGCGGAAAGACAGTCCGCCCCCCGGGCAAGCCGGGGGGAATGAGGTAGACCATGAAAAACGAAGTGCCGCGCCTTCCATCGGCTCCGCATGCCCCGGCCCTCCGCCGGCGGCAGCGGGGCGTCACGCTTGTTGAAATCACCCTTGTTCTCATCATCGCGAGCGTACTCGTCGCCATCGCTGTGCCGAACTTTGGTGGGGCGCAGGAGCAGCTAGAGCTCGAGGAGATCGAGAGTCGTTTGGTCTCCGATCTGAGAATTATGCGCCAAGCAGCGATGGGCTGCGGCGGTGTTGATCCGAGCGACGGAGACGAGTACCCCGCTTTCAGTTTCGATGGTGATGGCTGGAAAATTGAAAGCAATGATTGCTCCGCGATACCAGATCTGAATCGAGATAGTATGGGGGGCGGCTTTCAAATCAGCGGAGATGATGCTTTTTCTTTTGAGTACCCGTTCGGACAGCTCTCGTCCGACGACGATCAGGTGATCACCCTATCGGATGACGAAGCCTGTATAGAGGTTTCTATAAGTGCCGAGTCCAGCGGTTTTATGACGGCAAGGGGTGTGATGGCGAACGGCGAGTGTGGCGCGAATGATTAAGATTACGGGCAGTGTTCATAGCCAGCAGTCGGGGTTAACCCTTCTGGAACTCATAGTCGCAATTTTAGTGCTTAGCTTTGCGATGGCTGGACTATCGGCGGTCTACCCGCTGTTTCAGTCTCTTGACGATGTCGAAGAAGTAGATCGCTTTGCGCTCAAGGCACAAGGCTGTGCTGAAATCATTCTTGCGTGTTATCGGGTCTCCGGGGCAGACGCGCTCGGAACATGCACTGGAAATCTAAACCAGACTGTAAATGACATTGATGGTTTTCTCGACTCGTGTGATATCGACGATGGGACGGAAACCGGAGATGAACTTGATATCTATCGTTATTGTGGCGGCAGCGTTGATGCAAATGATCGATCAAACGTCGCCTGTAAAGGCGAAGATGAATACACAGTTTTTAAGATTGGAAGTGACGCCGAAAGCTTTGAGTTAGGTCCAATTTACTTCGGGGTTCCGAGCGATCTGAGCCCAAGCGGAAACTAATACGAAAAATGCGATATTACGCGAGATTAGAGCAATGAGCGTAAACGAACAGCAAGCACTTGTTAGAGTGGGTACCCAAAAAAAGGATTTGGGTTTTACCCTCCTGGAGTTGGTTATAGTGCTTGCCCTGTCATCCGTATTGGCCGTTTTGATAGCGCGACCTTTGGCCTCTGTCTTTGAAACTCGAGCATTTTTCCAAGATGAAGTTGCTGCGAGGGAGGAGCTGAATTACGCGCTTCAGCGGATGAGCCGTGAGGTTAGGATGGCAAACGACGTTGACTGCAACAGCGACTCCTTCGTTATTAAATACGACGAAAACGAGGACACGACCTGGGAGATGTCGAGCGCGGGCGTCATAGAACGCAACGGCGCCTTATTTATCGAACAGGACCCTGGAGATGATTTTCGCGTCGTGGGTCTGGAATGTGAAACGTACGAGATCAGTGGCAGCGGTCGGGACCTTAGCGAGATCGAGTTCGAGCTTGCTACTGGTGACATTTTGGGGACGGTCGTAGCGCCGCGTAACTAGTTTGCAAGAGCAACCCGCACCGGGCGGAGAAAAGCCATGAACCGAAATAGTGTACACCACAACGCGTTATTGAACAGCGAGCGTTATCAGCGCGGGGGCGCGCTGATCATCGCGGTATTTGTGCTCGTTGCGGTTTCGACGATTGTAGTGAGCATCACTCAGCTTGTAAGTGGCCGTGCCGAGACCAGTAGCGCTCTTTTGGAAGATACGCGCGCTTTCTTTGCCGCGGAAACCGCATACCAATTCTTCTGGGATGGTGGCAATGGCAGCTTCGATGATCTTTTAGATGATGAGTTTCCATCTGGTCAGGACAGCCCTGTCCGGCTAGGACGAGAGCGTGGGAGCGGTGTTGGTGAAATTTATTTCATCGGCTACAGTGAAGATTCTGTCGATTCTGATGTACAGCACTATATCGTAGGTGAGATTCCGGTTCGCTATTCGCTCAGTTTCTTTAGCCAGTTGCTGGATGAAAATGTTGACTGCGCTCAGGATGTTGATCTTGGCCAAGTGTGCCGAGGCGACCCGCTTTGGGAGGAAGTGGCGAATCAAATACAGCAGGGTTTTGATGAGTTCGAAGACCCAGTACGTTTTGAGATCGAAGCGAAGGACGATTTTCCTGAGCCCGGGAGTGATGGTTGTCCTAAGGGGAAGTGTGAACATGTAATCGATAATAGGTGCTATCCTTGCGCGGAAAATGAAGAGGGCGAGGATATTGTCTTTGCGCCTAATGAATTGCGGATTCCGGAGAATTATTCTACGGAGTTTGCGGGTGTTTTCCAAGATGATGGTGTCCGTTTTGGTGAAGCGGTGACCTTTGCGCCTCCTGATGAGACCGGTGACCATACGGAACTTAACATTCTCTTTGACTCTCATTTTGCCGATGATATACGTGGTGATATCCTGTTTTCGGAGGATGTCCGTTTTGGTGACCCCACCATGGAAAATGGTGAGCTGGACGTTAATTTTGTCATTTATGGTGTGATGAGAGATGCCGACGATTGGACAGCCTTAGAATTTGAGGGCCGGACAGCATTCCTTGGTGATGTGGGGTTCTCGAATGAGCGGTATGCGGAGATAGCGGACGAACGCGGACATGCGTCGCTGCCTAACGACCCGAAAGAACATTTTACAAGTGGAATAGGTCTGGGTTCTGGGTCTGATTACGCAGAGCTCCATTATGCTTCATATACGTTTCATGACGAAGTGTATATAGGAGGAGGTATCGACTGGCCGGTGGTCGAGGATATAGGTAGAAGCCGAGACACAACGCAAGCAGGGCGCTACTCTGGAGTTAACTTCTTTGGTGATGTTAATTTTGAGGATTATGATGTACCCGATGTATATGCTGGCGTGACAGAAGAAGAGTTTTTGGATCAGAACCAGAATCCCTTTTATGCCCAGGAAAACGATATCGAGACCCAACGTTATGTCGATTGCACGGAGTGTCAGTCGGAGGGAGGCTCTGGTAAAAATGGGGGTGGGGAGACATACAATCCTAATGATGGTTGGTGTGATATAGAAGATACGTGCAATGAAGGTGGTGAGAAGGAAAATGTTGTCCACCCAGAATCAGTCAATACTTATGTCGGGGGTCTTCCCCGCGATAAAAATGACTACGAAGAGTGGGCTGTATTCGCCGAGGGCCACCAGTCTCGTTTTGGCAGCACTCGGAATGATTGGGTAGATAAGGTCCCGGATCATAAAGAATATCCAGAATCTGCAGAGGTAGAGAGATGGCGCTATCGGGGGGGGGCGGCTAAATAAAGGTAGCTGTTGCGCGCAAGCTGTTTGTGCGTATTGTGTAAAAGTGCCAGGATCATTAAAAATGACACCGCCAATGATGTTTTGGGCGGTGGTGGCGGGGTAAGCAAAAGGTGGAAAGCACGAATCGTGATCCTGTTATTGACTCCGCCCGGGGGATCGCGATTCTCGTCATGGTATGGGTGCATGCCGCGCCCCGCCTGGGTGAAGGAGTTTTAGGGAGCGTTGCATGGGGTGCACTTTGGCTAGCTTTTGGTTTCGCACTCTTGGCCGGAATGACAACTGCCTGGGTTTTGAAGAAGAGGGAGCGGGCGCGGAAGAAGCTATTTGTACGTGGTGCGCTACTGATTGTCCTAGGTGGGGTTCTTCAGGAGGTGGCGCGCCATGCGCCTTCTTTTGAAATTCCAGTAGTCTTACATACACTCGGCGCTCTATTGATTTTATCAGCGGTAGTAGGGCCGATCCCGCAGCGTCAAGTTTTGTTTGGTATTATGGGTGCGTTTTTTGTCGCATCCCTCGGGTGTTTTTTTCTCGCGATTTTTTTCGGTTGTGTTTGTGTGTGCGATACTCCGCCAGGGGTCATAGACCCGCTTAGCGCTGGCGCTAGTGGGGTTGTCGAAGCTGCATTTGGTCTCGTCAGCAAGGGATTCTACCCGCTTGTGGTCTGGATCATACCATTTCTTATTGGGGTTGCAATCTCTGAAGTGAGGTTGGGTGAAACGTACGAAAGACTGCGTTTGTTTATATTTGGCGGTGTCCTGGTGCTGCTAGGCCTCGGTTTTGAGTGGTTGGCGGGACAGATGGGTTGGCCGATTAGTGTAGGTGACGCTCGGCTTGTCCCGTGGGAGCTTTCCGTATTCAGAGCATCGGTTTCAACGATGGTGGTCATGTGCGGGCTAGCATTGATGATCCCCTTTGTTTACTGGCCGCTGTATTCACTTTTTAGATTGGATCGGTTTGTGCTGGTTGGTCAAGCGGCGCTAGCTGTCTATATCTTTCATTTGTTGGTGTTGTGGGTCTGGCCAGAGTTTTTATATGAGCACACAGTGGTCGGATGGGCGAGCGCCTTTATTATTGTTATTTTGTCCGCGTATTTTGGAAAGTTCTGGGCTGGTGTTAGTCTCCGGATGAAAAATATCAAAAATTCGCAGTGAATTGTAACGAAGCATAGTTCTTGGTGGTGTCGTGCTCCGTGTAATCCTTTGGCAGAGAGCGGTTAATCGCCGCTGGCTCAATATTGCTCGGCTAAAGAGCCGGTTGGCATTTCGTCTTTTGAGCACGTTCATGAGTCCGTAGCGTCGCTCTGACGGCATTTTGAGGTTGTTCTTGTAGGGGGGGGGTCCTGTTTCATCTCTCTCGTGAGCCTTCGGCGCTTGCCTTCGCCGCTTCACCGCCCGTGCCGAGCACGTTGGTCAGATGATCGCCTTGCCGGGTCTTGGGTGATCCATCTACGCGACCCAGCGAGGAACGCGAAAAGTGGGCCGGGACGTGTAAACCGGGGTATACTTGCGCCTAGAGATACGCGTCCCGGCAAGTGCGTGGAGCACGGTGTGGTGGGCGGCGCGAGGGGGAGGTGGTGACAAAAGTAGGCAGGGGGGGAGGCGGCGGGTACACCCTCATCGAGATCGTTCTCGTCCTGGTGATCCTCAGCATCGTGGCCGGGATGGCCGCTTCCGGCCTTGGCGGTTCGGCTGGCGCTGCGACGGTGATGGAGGCGCGGGATCAGCTGATGTCGGATCTGCGGGCCGCGCGTTCACGCGCGATGGTTTGCGGGTTCGAGGATGGGGCTCGCGAGGTGGATGTCGTGCTGACGGGCGGCGGCTGGGAAGTGGATGGCGAGGACTCCCAAGTTAAACAGCCGCGCGTATAACCCATTGATGCGCCAGGAGTGCGCTTTAAATTTGGCACTACGGACTACTGTTCGCTTGAGTCGGCGGCTTCACCTCCAGTTCTTGAGGGGGCTTTGGGGGCGCCCGCTGGGTCGACACCTCGGTGTGGGCCCATGTCGATGCCTGAAGTTGCATCTGCATGGCTTCTAGGGCCACTGAAACGCATCTCCGATGCTCGACTCCAGGCGTTCGACGCACGTGGCTTCACATTATGCCGCGGTTCTCTCCGGACCAGCAAACTAATGCGATCAAAGTTTGGCACTACAGCGTCTCGCCGGGTTCGGCGCGATAAGCCTCTGATGATCCAAGAAACAGACCGCTCTGACCCGGGGTCAAACGGCCGTTACCTGTTTAACTTGGGAGGACTGCCCCGGGGGCGGTCATAGGCAGCGCACACTTGCGGACGGGGTGTCGCTGAGTCCGTCCGGGGAGACCGTGACCTACCGCTACCCGAACGGGGATCTTGCGGCGAGCACGGATATACGGCTGAGGCTCTCGGGGGATCGGGGGGCGGAATGTGTCAACCTTTATCCGACGGTTGAGGCGATTTTTCCTGATTACGGTAAGCCCACGCTGGGCACCTCCACGGTTGGGGGTTGAGTGGTCAGCTGCTCATCGGGTCCATTGAGCAGTTCCTCGGCGGTGGTCTGGTGTGCATCAGCGTTGATGGTGACCACTGACTGCGGCCGTTTGGCCTTTGGCGGGCCATTGGGGTAACGGTTCCGGTGCGCCGCGTAATGGGCGTCTAGCGCTGCCTGCCGCCGACTAGCGACGCTCTCCACGAGGCCGTGGAAGACGTCGTAGGGGGTGAATCCGGCCAGGCCCTCGTGGGGCCGGTGCTGGTACTCCTGCATGAAGGCACCGGTCCACTGCCGGGCATGCCCGATGTCTGCGAACCGGCCCGGATAGCCGGGGCTGTACTTGAGGGTCTTGTTGATCGCCTCGCTGAAGGCGTTGTCGTTGCTCACCCTCGGGCGCGAGTAGCTGCGCCGGACGCCGAAGGCATCGAGGAACTCTCGGTAGCTGTGGGCGATCATCGGCGCCCCACGGTCTTGGTGGACGATCAGCTGCCCCGGCTCAATGCCGTAGCGCTGCAGCACGCCGTGGAATAGGTGCCGGGCAACCGCGGCGTTCTCCTTCTGGCTGATCAACCAGCCCAGCGGGAAGCGGCTGAACAGGTCGATGACCAGGTAGAGATTGAGGTAGCGCCGCGGCTGCGTGGTGGGCAGCTTGGTGATGTCCCACGTGGCCACAGCCAGGGGACGATCGGCGACCAAACGCGGCACCGCGTGGCGTTGAGGCGGGCGCTGATTGCGCCGCTCGGTTGTCTCCCCGGCAGCACGCAACACCCGGTAATAAGTCGAGAGCGAGGCCAACAGCCGTCCGGCGTTGAGCTCTTTCGCGTGGACCACCCGGGGGCCGAGATCCTCGTAGTCGGGGCTGTGGAGCTGGTCCCGAATCGCCTGCTTCTCCGCCTCGCTGAGGGCATTCGGCTGTACGCCTTTCTTCGGTGACGGTGGCGATACCCGCCGGTTCCGGGGATATGTACCGGTACGCGAAAGGCCCAGCGCGTGACAGGCACGGCTGCGCGGCAGCTCCGGGGGACGCTGCTCGAGGCACCTCATAGCGAGTTCTCGCTGTCTTGGGTCTCCTCGACCAGCGTCAACAACTTTTTTTGCAGCGACAGGCACTCCTCTGCCGAGTGCAGCCGCTTCTGCAGACGTGCGTTCTCCCGCTCGAGCTCCTCGATCCGTCGCTCTCGCGGGTCTTTGGGCTTGCGACCGCCGGATTTCGGCTCCAGGCCCTGTTCGCCCTGCTCCTTGAGCGTCTTGCGCCAATTGGCCAGCTGGGCGCCATAGAGCCCCTCACGGCGCAGCCAGGCGCCTTTCTCCCCCCGGGGGAGGTTGTCATACTCGGAAAGCAGCCTGCGCTTCTCAGCAGCAGAGAACTGCCGGCGCGTGCGCCGCTCCAGCTTCGGGTCGGTTACCACTTCGGTGTCTACGGCCATTGCTCTGATCTCCTGGGCGCCCTGTCCTACGTTATACAGGTTTCTCGGCCGCCTGTGTCGTCAGACAGGTTGACACCCAGGGGCCTTGAGCCGCCAGGCGCGGGCGGTCTTCAGTCGTGTCCGCGACAGGTAATGGAGATCGGTGAGCTGCTTGAGCGTGTGCCGTGCAGCGTCCTTGAGCCAGACCCAGCGCGTGCGCCTGAGCGCCGGCTCGATGCGCACCTCGGCGCGGCGGACCTCGTCGACAGCCTGGTTGGCCAGCTGCACCACGTGGAAGGCGTCGAAGGTAATCGCGGCCCCAGGCAGATGCTTCTGCACACCGGCGATGTAGGCCTTGCTCATGTCGATGCAGACCGCCTCGATCGCATCCTGATCGCCACCGTGGCGGTGAAGATCGGCCACAAAGGCCCCGACGGTCGACTGATCGCGTCCCTGACAGGCGAAGAGCAGGCGGCGGGCATCAAGGTCCTGGAAGACGGTGATGTAGTTCTGCCCGCGCCGCGAGGCCGTCTCGTCGATGCCGACAGCGCGGACGCTGCCGAAGTCCTCTTGGGCACGGGCAATTTCGACGTAGTGA
>NZ_JAJNRE010000015.1:0-59619 GCF_022228025.1 Halorhodospira sp. 9622
CTCCTGCGGGTCGACCTCGCCCAGTTCCTTGAGCAGTGCCGGGTCGAGTTCCTCCAGCGCCTGCTCGACATCCCCCTCGCCCACCCCGGCTAAGGCGTCCATGACGGCCTGCAGCTTCTCGGAGAGCTCATCCAGGTCCGGCGCCACCCCCTCCAGCTCGGCCGGCAGTGCCTCGCCGTCCAGCGGCAAGGCCTCGCCGTCGAGCTTGCCGCCGAGGGCATCGAGCAGCCCCTTGAGGTCAGCCTCATCAAGGCCCGCCTCCTTGAGCGCGGGACTCGCCAGCAGCGCCTCAAGGAACCCGCCGGCCTCGCCCCCGCCGTTCAGGGCTGCGCCCTCCGGGCGCTTGCGCACCGAGGCGTCGAGGTCGAGCGTGGCGGGGTCGATCGGTGGCATGCGGCTTCCTCCAGCGATGGCGACGAACGCGTCCCCGGATCAGGTGCAAGATCCGAACCAGCACGGCGCCCCCGGGGCTACCCCCCCTGGCCGGGCAGATCCCCGCGCTGGATGGCCTGGTAGAGCATGCGCGCCACCTCGTCGGACTCCTGGCGCTCGCGCCGCTCGGCCGCCGCCTGCTCGGCCTCAGCGCGGCGCTCGACGACCTTCTCGATGGTGCGGTGCTCGCCCCAGCGGCGCAGCCACTCCTTGTGCAGCTGGGTGACGCGGCGCTGCTGCTGGGCGATCTGCTGGCGCTGCTGGACGATGGCCTCGTCGAGGCGCGTCAGGAAGGCGTTGAAATCGCGCAGGCGGGCCGCCTCGATGGCGTTGTCCTGGGTCAGCTGGCGGCGGTACTCCTGGCGCATCTCGAGGATCTCCTCCAGGCGCGCCTCGCCCTGGCGCAGCTCCCCCTCGGCCCGGGCCAGCTGGCTGGCGGCCTGCTCCTTGCGCTGGTCGGTCAGCCGCTCCACCGGGCGCAGTCGCTCGGCCCCCTTGCTCATCCGCTCACCTCACCGGTCAGTCGTCCCAGGGATGCCAGGGACTCGTCGAAATCCACCGCCTCGCTCACATCCTGCTGCAGGAAGGCGCGCAGCCGGGGCTGGTACTGAATGGCCTGGTCGACCAGCGGGTCCGAGCCGCGCTGGTAGGCGCCCACGCTGATCAGATCCTCGTTCTGGCGGTAGGCGGTATAAAGCTCCCGGAAGCGCTGCGCCGCCTTCTGGTGGGCGCCGTTGGTGATGGCCATCATGGCGCGGCTGATCGAGGCCTCGACGTCCACCGCCGGGTAGACGCCGGAGTCGGCCAGACTGCGCGAGAGCACCAGGTGGCCGTCGAGGATGGCCCGCGCCGAGTCGGCGATGGGCTCCTGCTGGTCGTCGCCCTCGACCAGCACGGTGTAGAAGGCGGTGATCGAGCCGCCCCCGTCGGCGCCGTTGCCGGCGCGCTCGACCAGCCGCGGCAGCAACCCGAAGACCGACGGCGGATAGCCCTTGGTGGTGGGCGGCTCGCCGATGGCCAGACCGATCTCCCGCTGCGCCTGGGCGTAGCGGGTCAGCGAGTCCATCAGCAGCAGGACGTTGTAGCCCTGGTCGCGGAAGTACTCGGCGATGCTGGTCGCGCGCATGGCGCCGTGGAGCCGGAAAAGCGGCGACGTGTCGGCCGGTGCGGCGACCACCACCGCCCGCGCCAGGCCGTGGCGGCCCAGGATCTCGGTGATGAACTCGCGCACCTCGCGCCCCCGCTCGCCGATCAGCCCCACCACCACGACATCGGCGGTGGTGTAGCGGGTCATCATGCCCAGCAGCACGCTCTTGCCCACCCCGGAGCCGGCGAACAGGCCCATGCGCTGGCCTCGGCCAACGGTGAACAGGGCATTGATCGAGCGCACCCCGACGTCCAGCGGCGCGGCGATGGGGGCGCGCTCGAGGGGGTTGATCGGCTCGGCCATGAGCGGTGTGCGCTCCCGGGCCTTAAGCGGACCGCCGCCGTCGATGGGCTGCCCGCCGCCGTCGATGACCCGGCCGAGCAGCTCCTCGCCCACCCGGGCCTGGGCGCCGCTGCCCCGGGGCACGACCCGGGCATTGGGCATGACGCCGCGCAGATCGCCGGTGGGCATGAGGTAGAGGCGGTCTCCGGCGAAACCCACCACCTCGGCCTCGACGCCGCCCTGGCCGTCCTCGATGGTGCAGCGCGCCCCGAGCGGCGCCCGACACCCCTCGGCCTCCAGGGTCAGGCCGACCATGCGCCGCAGCACGCCCTCCACCGGGGGGCGCACGGGCTCGATGTGCTCGACCCGGCGGCGCACGCGGGCGGTCCAGTCCTGGGCCAGACCAGCAACGGTGCTCATCGACCGCCCCCGTCATCGCCGGCCGGGGCCTCGGCACCCTCGCCACCGGCCTCACCCGCCGTATCGTCCTCCTCGGCGCCGGGGGCACGACCGCGATAGCTGCGCTGCACGGCCTCGCCCCCCTCGCCGGCGTGGGCGTCGCCGAGCAGCTGCTCGGCGACGGCGTCCAGGCGCCGCTCCACGGTGGCGTCCACCCGAGAGGTCTCGGTGGTGACGATGCACCCGCCAGGGGTGAGGTGGGCGTCGGCCACCACCGACCAGCCCTTGTCGCCGACCTCGGTGCCCAGCTGCTCGGTGATGAAGCCGTGCTCCTCCGGGTGGACCTGTATGGTCAGGCCGCGCTCCTGCGCCGGTAGCTCGCGCAGCGCCTGGCGCACTGCCGCCAGGGCGTGCTCCGGGTCGGTACGCAGCTCCTCCAGGGCCAGCCGCCGGGCCACGGAGAAGACCAGGTGCAGCAGCTCATCCTCGGCGTCCCGATCGAGCTGCTCCAGCGGCCGGCCCAGGGTATCGAGCAGGGCCCGCAGCCGGCGCACCAGCACCGCCCCGGCCCGCCGACCGTCGCTCTGCCCGGCCTGCAGGCCCTCGGGGTAGCCGGCGTGGAAGCCTTCGTGACGACCGGCCTCGTAGCCCTCCTGGTGGCCCTGGCGGCGAGCCGTGGCCCGGATCTCCTCGATCTCCTCGACCGTCGGCAGCGAGCGCCGTGCCTCGTCCTCCAGGCGCAGGCGCTCGGCCACTGCCTGGCGGCGGCGCTCGCGACGGCGGCGGCGCTTCTCGCGCTCGATACGCCGGGCCTGCTCCTGCTCGGCCTGGCGCTGACGGTCGATCTCGGGCTGGTCGAAGTCGGGCGTCTCCCACGCCTCGGCCGTCTCGGCGAACTCTCCAGGGATGATCCGCAGGCGTCGATCGCCACTGTCCATCCGCGCCCTCCCGGCTGCGACACGCCCCGGGGCTCAGCGGCACCGGGGGGTGGGGTTCAGACGTACTGGTCGGAGCTACTGACCAGGTTGATGGTGCCCTCGTCGGCCATGCGCTTGGCAACGGCGAGGACCTCCTTCTGTGCGGCCTCGACGTCGGACAGACGCGCCGGCCCCATGGCCTCCAGGTCCTCCTGGAGCATCTCGCCGGCACGGCGCGAGAGGTTGTTCATGAACTTGGCCTGCAGGTCCTCGCTGGCGCCCTTCAGGGCCAGGGTCAGCGAGCCGGTGTCGATCTCGCGCAGGACCTGTTGCATGGAGCGGTCGTCCATCTGCTTGAGGTCCTCGAAGACGAACATCAGCTCCTGGATGCGGTCGGCGAGCTCCTCGTCGAGCTCCTTGACGTTGTCCAGAATGGCGGTCTCGGTCTGCCCGTCCATGTTGTTGAGGATGTTCGCCGCCGACTGCAGGCCGCCGATGGTCGAGGACTTCAGGCGCTGCTGACCGGAGAACTGCTTCTCCATGATCTCGTCGAGCTCCTGCAGTGCGCGGGGCTGGATGCCCTCAAGGGTGGCCACGCGCATGACGATGTCGTGGCGAACGCGCTCGGGCATCTCGGCGAGCACCAACCCCGCCTGATCCGCCTCCAGGTAGGAGAGCACGATGGCGATGATCTGCGGGTGCTCGAGGCGGATCATCTCGGCGATGGTCCGCGGATCCAGCCACTTGAGCTGATCCAGCCCGCGGGTGGTGCCGCCCATGACGATGCGGTCGATGATCGAGCCGGCCTTCTCCTCGCCCAGGGCCTTGACCAGGGTGCTGCGGATGAAGTCCGTGGAGCCGATCCCCAGCGAGGTCTGCTCGGCGGCGGTCTGGATGAACTCGTCGAGGACCTCGTCGACCTGCTCGCGGCTGACGTTGCCGATCTGCGTCATGCCCAGGCCGAGCTTCTGTACCTCGCGCGGGCCGAGGTAGCGCATGATCTCGGCGGCAGCGTCCTCGCCGAGGGTGAGCATGAGGACCGCGGCGCGGTCGGTACCCTTCATCATCGCCATCAGCCCTTGCGCTTGTCGTCTTCATCGAGCCAGGCCTTGACGGCGTTGGCCGCCAGCTCCGGTTCGTTCTCGACGAGCTCGAGCACGGCCTGGAGCTTGGCCTCGTAGGGGCGCTCGCGCATGTCGCTGAGCTGCTCGCCGCTGATCCCCGCCAGGCGCATGGCGGCTTCGCTCTCCTGCCCACCGCCGGGACTCTCCAGGCTCTCGCCGGCCGGGCGCTCCAGCCCCTCGGTCTCGGCCCCGCCGCGCTCCTCGTCCATTTCGTCCTCGCCCCCGAGCATACGGTTGACGATCGGGCGGATGGCGACGATGTAGATCAACAATCCGATGGCAGCAAAGACCGCCAGCCGGATCAAGTCGCGCACCCACTCCTGCTCCCAGACCTCCTCGGGCGGATCCGGCGGCTCGACGATCTCGGCGAAGGGCACGGTGGCCACGCTCACGGCATCGCCGCGATCGGCGTCGAAGCCCACCGCATCCTGGACGAGATTCTCCAGGGTCTGGATTTCGTCGTCGGAGAGGGCCTCGCGGACCACCTCGCCGTCCTCGTTCTCGACGTAGCGGTGATCGACCAGAACCCCGACGGTCAGCCGATCGATCACGCCAATGGCCGGCTGCACCTCGCTCAGCGTCCGACCCACCTCCCAGTTGCGGGTCTCGTCAGAGCTGAACGGCGTGCCGCCCCCGCCCTCGGGCTCCTCCCCGTCGAGGGTCCCCGGGCCGGGCGGCTGATTGGTCAGCGCACCGGGGATGCCGATGGGCCACTGCCCGCCCCCGCCGCTGCGCTCACTCATCTGCTCGCTGCGGATGGCGCTGCGCTCCGGGTCGAAGAGCTCTTCGATCTGGCGGCGCTCGTCGAAGTTGAGCCGGGCGCTGACCTGGGCGCGGACGCGGTCCGGGCCGATGATCGGCTCGACCATGTCCTCGACGCGGCGCTGGATGCGTTCCTCGAGCCGGCGGGTGAGCTCGAACTGCTGCGCCGAACGGGTCGCCTCGGTGGGCTCATCCTCGGCGGTGAGCAGACGGCCGCGGTGGTCGACCACGCTGACATTGCCGTGCTCGAGATCGGAGACCGCGCTGGCCACCAGGTGGATGATCCCCTCCACCTGACGGTCGGGCAGCTGCCGGTCTTGGTCCAGCTCGAGGACCACCGACGCCTTGGCATCGCGGCGGTCGCGTACGAAGACCGACTCCTCGGGGTCGTCCAGGTGGACGCGAGCGCTGACCACGCCGCGCAGGGTCTCGATGGAGCGCGCCAGCTCCGTCTCCAGCGCGCGGTCGAAGCGGGCGTGCTCCATGAACTCGCTGACGCCGAACCCGGGGTCTTCCTCGAGCATCTCGTAGCCGAACCCGGTCCCGCGCGGCAGCCCCTCAGAGGCGAGGAAGATGCGCGCCCGGTGTACGGCGCCTTCCGCAACCTTGATATCCCCGGTGCGCTCGTCGAACTCGACGCGCACGCCCTGCTCCTCGAGGGCGTTGATGACCTCGGCGGCGTCGTCCGAGGAGAGGTCGGCGTAGAGCGTACGCAGCTCCGCGGGCTCCTGCGCCCAGAAGAAGATCGCCACGCCCAGCCCGGCCACCGCCAGCATCCCGGCGCCGAGACCGAGCTTGCGCAGCGGGTTGTCGCCGAGGACACGGGTCAGCTGCTCACGCCAGTCCTCAGGCACAAACCGGCCCACACCGGCAAAGCCACCCGCCTCGGCTCCGGCACCGCCCTGGCCGCCGCTGTCCAGCGGCGACGGCGGCGAGGAGCCGCTCGATTCGGTCATGGCCTGGCTATCCGCCATGGCGACCCCTCACGCGTTACACCTGCATGTTGGCGATTTCCTGGTAGGCCTCCAGGAGCTGGTTGCGGACCTCCTTCATAGCCTCGAAGGAGACATCGGCCTTCTGCACAGACATCATGACGTCGGTGAGCTGAACGTCCTCGCCATTCATGAACGCGTCGGTCATCCCCTTGGCGTCCACCTGCTGGTCATTGACCTGCTCCACCGCCTGGCGCAGGAGGTCCGAGAACTCCTCCACCGGCGGCGCGTCCTGCTCCGGCTGCTGCACCGGCTGCCCGCCGATGGCGCGCATCTCCGCGAGGGCCTGCTCGATACGAAAATCCGACATGGCGCGACCTCAGTTGCCGTAGGCGTAGAGCATCCCGGAGCGCTCGGGAATCTCGACGCCCTCCTGACGCATGCGCGCCAGCTTGTAGCGCAGGGTGCGGCTGCTGATCCCCAGCCGCGCCGCGGCCTCCTTGCGGTTGCCGCCGACCCGGTCGAGCGTCTCGAGGATACGGCGGTACTCGCGGCTCTTGAGATCCTCCTCGAGGGTCGCTGCCGCGCCCTGGCCGGCAGCGGCCTCCGGCCGCACCGCCGGGCCGGGGGTGCCCTCCGCCGCGGCGACCCCGGCGACCGGAGCGCTCGCGCCCGCCGACTCCCCGGTGCTCGGAGCGTCGGCACCAGCGCTGACGGTGACGGGCTCGAAACGGATCGCCTCGGCATCGATGGCGCTGCCCTCGGCGAGGATCAGCGCGCGCTGGACGACGTTCTCGAGCTCGCGGACATTGCCCGGCCATGGGTGCTGGATGAGCAGCCGTTCCGCCTCGGGGGTAAAGTCTGCGCCGCAGCCGCCGCCAAGCTGGGCGTACTTCTGGGCGAAGGAGCGAGCGAGCGGGATGATGTCCGCGGCGCGCTCGCGCAGGGGCGGCAGATGGATCGGGAAGACGTGCAGACGATAGAAGAGGTCCTCTCGGAAGCGCCCGTTGCGAACCGCCTCGCGCAGATCGCGGTTGCTGCTGGCGAGCACGCGGACGTCGAGCGGGATCGGCGTCTGCCCGCAGAGGCGCTCGATCTCCTTCTCCTGCAGGGCCCGGAGCAGCTTGGCCTGGAGCCCCGGCTCGATCTCCGAGACCTCGTCGAGCAGCAGCGTGCCGCCCTGCGCCTGCTCGAACTTGCCGGCGTGGGCCCGGTTGGCCCCGGTGAAAGCGCCCTTCTCGAAGCCGAAGAGCAGGGCCTCGAGCATGTTCTCGGGGATCGCCGCGCAGTTGACGGCGATGAAGGGGCCATCGGCACGGGGCGAGCGCTCGTGGATGTAGCGGGCGAAGATCTCCTTGCCGGTCCCGGACTCGCCGGTCAGCAGGACGGTGACGTCCTTGCCGGCGACCCGCTGGGCAAGCGCCATCAGCTGACGGCTGCTGCGATCCTCGGCCACCAGCTCGGGACCGGCGTCGGTGACCCGGGCCACGGCGGCAGCCAGCTCGCCGGCCGGGGCCTCCTCGGCGACGTAGTCCGCCGCCCCGTCGCGCATGGCGGCGACGGCGCCGCTGACCTCGGCGCGGGCGGAGATGACGATCACCGGCGGAGCCATAGGGTGCCGGGTAAGCACCCGCCAGTTGTCCCCGTCGCCGGCGTCCTCGAAGCAGACGACGGCAGTGATCCCGCCCTGCTCCAGAAGTTCGTGGGCGGAGCCGGTGTCTTCCGCCTCGGCGGTCACGAACCCGGCGTCGTCCAGGCGGCGCCGCTGCTCGCTGCGGCGGCCCGGCTCGCGGGCCACCACGAGCACGCGTTGCTGACCCATATGGATTGTCCCCCTCAGCGCAAATCCGCGCCGCGGTGGTACCCCGCGGCGGCCCCTTCTGAAGCAAGGGGCGTGCCAGGGGTGGGGTGGTGCGCTAAACGCCGGATTCCACGCGGCCGGCGAGGCGCTGCCGCCGCCGCGGGCGGCACCGGCAGTCAAAGTTCTGTCGACCGGCAAGGCCGGCAACCGCTTGCCGCTTGACGGTCGGTGCTTGCCGACCGGCGGCCCGAGTGTGCCGGCTCAGGCGGGGCGCTCGACGTCGAGCCGGCGCAGCTTCTCGACCAGCGTGGTACGACGCAGCCCGAGCAGCCGGGCAGCCCGACCGACGACCCCATTCGTGGCCTCCACCAGGGCCTGGCGGATCAGCTCCTGCTCCACCTCGGTCAGGTGGCCCTTGAGATCGATGCCCTCGGACCAGTCCACCGCCGGCAGCGGCACCCCGGCCTGTCCGTTGACGGGCTCCGGGGCGCCCGCAGGCGCGCCGCCATCCTCCAGCTCCTCGCGGGCCGCCTCCCGGATCTTCCGGGGCAAGTCTTCGACCCCCACATCGCCGTAGGGGCAAAGGATGGCCAGACGCTCGACCACGTTGGCCAGCTCACGCACGTTGCCCGGCCAGTGGTAGGCCGACAGGCAGGACATGGCTGCCGGGCTGACCCGCACCGAACCCCGCCCCTCGTCCTCGATGCGCCGGATGATCTCCTCGACGAGCACCGGGATATCCCCGGGGCGCTCGCGCAGGGCCGGGATCTCGATGGGGAAGACGTTGAGCCGGTAGAACAGATCCTCGCGGAAGCTGCCGTCCCGGATCCCCGTGTCGAGGTTGCGGTGGGTGGCGGCGATGACCCGAACGTCGGCGTGGATGGGCTTGTTGGAGCCGACCCGCTCGAACGTCCGCTCCTGGAGCACGCGCAGCAGCTTGACCTGCATGTGCATGCTCATGTCCCCGATCTCGTCGAGGAAGACCGTGCCGCCCTGGGCCATCTCGAAACGGCCCTGCCGGGCGCTGATGGCGCCGGTGAACGCGCCCTTCTCGTGCCCGAAGAGTTCGCTCTCGAGCAGGTCGGCGGGGATGGCCCCGCAGTTGATCGGCACAAAGGGTCTCGCCCGACGGGAGGAGCGCGCGTGGATGTTGCGCGCCACCACCTCCTTGCCGGTGCCCGACTCACCGAGGATCAGCACGCTGGCGTCGGTGTCGGCCACCTGCTCGATGAGGCTGGTAACCCGCTGCACACCGCGGCTCTCGCCGGCCAGACGCGGCGCCCGCCCGGCGGCACCGTGCTCGCGGTGGCGGACGTTGTGGCTCAGGGCCTGACGCAGGGCGGCGGTGAGCTGGCCCTGACGCAGCGGCAGATCGAGCACCCCGAGGACACCGTGCTGCGGATCACCGCCACGGCGCCGCGCATCGGCATCCGGCGCAATGAGAAAGACGGGCAGCTCGGGCCGGCTATCGACGAGCCGCTGCAGGCAGGCGCGCTCCTGTCCGTCGATGCCCACCAGCGCCGCGGCCAGCCCAGGGTGGCGGGTAGCGGCGCCGCCGGCATCGCCGGCCTCGGCGGGGATGGGTTCGTGTTCAAGGAATTGCAGCACCGTCTCGACACCCGACCGGCGCTCCGCGTCGCTGTCGACCACCAGGACCTGAACCAACGCTCCCCTCCGATGACGGATCGCCTGTCTGCGAGGGGGCGAGTTTACGCCGGGTTAACCAGGCCGTCAAAAAAACGACACAGGCGCCGGCAAGGTGTTTCCTAGCCGGAACAGCGCGAGTAGGCGTCGTGGACCTCGCGGTGGTGCTGCTCGTCGCGCGAGGCGGCGCCGAGGCGGTCGCGCTCGGCCTCCATCAGCGCCCGGACCGCGCGGTCGCACTCGAGCGATTGGGCCAGCGCGCGGCGGGCCAGGTCAGCGCCGGGGTGGTCCGGGTCTTCGGGCAACCCGCGGGCGTGCGCCTGGCGCAGTCCATTGCGCTCCATGACCCCGTCCCAGTCCCCGGCCTCTGCGCAACGGCGCATCTGCCGGGACAGCTCCAGCAGGCGTCGGGCCGAGGCGGCCACCGCCGCCCGCCCGTCGCCGCCTTTGGCGCTGCCGCCGCCCACGCGCCCCCCCCTACTCGCCGCGGGCGGCGGCCGCCTCGGCAGCGTCGCGGGTACGCACCTCCGGCGGGATGGCGTCCCAGGCGCTCTTGATCTCGCGCATCAGCGAGGCGACCTCATCAAGGTGCTGGACCTCGTTCTGGGCGTTCGCCTCCACCAGGCGGCGCTGCATGTAGGTGTAAAGCTCCTCGAGGTTGCCGGCGATCTCTGCACCACGCTCGTGGTCGAGCCCGGAACGCAGGCCGTCCAGGATGGAGATGGACTTGCTGATCAGTTCGCCCTTGAGGGCGATCTCTTGGCGCTCCATGGCGCCGCGGGCCTGGGCGACTCGGTCGAGGAACCCGTCCATGAGCAACTGCACCAACCGGTAAGGGTCGGCGTAGGCCGTGCTGGAGTAGGTCCCGACTTGTTGGTATTGGTTTATGCCGCGATGCATGCTCATATCCCGTTCCTACTCTTGGGGGTAGTTGGTTCACGCTCTATCCTTTTAGCGGCTGCTACCCATGATCCTTGAGGGCGGAACCTCCGTTCCGGAAGCTTCTGACCGCTTAATCCCGACTGTTCATGGCCGCCAGGCGCTGCTCGAGGAACTCCGAGGTCTGATTGAGTTCAGCGACCCGCGAGTCCATCCGCGAGAACTGGCTGCGCAGCTGCTCCTCGCGCCGCTCCATGCGCCGGTCGAGGCGCTCGCGATCGTCGGCGATACCGTCGAGGCGGCGCTCGACCCCCTCGGTGCGCATGTCGATCACGCTGTCGCGGCCGAGGGCGTTGTCGAGCACCCCCTCCAACCGCGACATCACCCCGCTTTCCGGGTCGGTCATCATGCGCGTGACCAGCTCCGAGTGCTCGCCAACCATCTGCTGCAGGCGCTCGCCATCGAGTTCCAGGGTGCCGTCCCGGTTGGTGCGCACACCGAGATCCCCCAACGATGAAATCGGCGCCCCGTCCAGGGCCTCCACTGGCTCGTTGAGGGACCGGCTCAGCTGCGAGAGGAGGTTGCGCAGGGTATGGTCCCCCTGCAGCGGGCCGGCCTTCTCGGTCTCGGGGTCGTAGTCCGAGAGCTGGTTGAGCTGCGCCCGGACCTGATTGAACGAGTCGACCAGACGCTGGATATTCTCTTCGGCCAGCCCGGTCTGCTGTTCGATGGAGACGCGACTGCGCCCCTCGTCCTTGAGGCTGATGGTGGCACCCTCGATGGCCCCCTCGATGCGGTTCTCGGAGCGGGTGACGCGCATACCGTCGATGGTCACCACGGCGTCGGTGGCCGGGCGGATCTCCTGAAAGGCACCGGCGGGCTCGCCGCTCTGGGGATCCGCCACGTTGTACTGCAGAGCAGAGAGATCGCCCTGATCCACCTCGGGATCCTGCTCGGCGCGGATCTGGGCAATGGCGTTGGCCTGGCCGGTCTGCTCGGTGGCCAGGGCCAGCCGCGGCCCGGCACCGTCATCAACCACCGAGGCGCGCACCCCTTCGGCCTGGGTGTTGATGGCGTCGCGGATACCGAGCAGGGTCGACGATTCCTCATCGATGGTGACCGCCTGCTCCGTGCCCTCGCCGTCGGTGATCACCAGACGGCCGGTGCCGATCGGATCAGCGCTGTCCTCAAACGCCCCGCTGGCGGTGGCGATGCGCTGGGTCCGCGCCAGCTGCTCCACCTCGACGTCGTACTGGCCGGGACGCGCCTCTTCACTGGCCGAAACCCCGGCCACGCTGCTATTGCTCGACTCCGCCTCAATGCCCGAATAGGCGCTGGGGTCGCCCAGCCCCTGCACGGCCTCCTGGAGCTCGCCAATGCTCCCGCGCATTTGCCCGATGGCCTCGAGCTTCTGCTGCAGTTCCTTCTCCCGCCGACCCAGGCGCTCCTCGGTCGGCGCCCGCTCGGCCTGGACCAGGTCCTGGACCATCTTGTTGGTGTCGATGCCGGAGCCGACGTCCATCTGGCTCGGCATGTTCGGCATCTGATCCAGCGGTGAGACCATATCGGGTCACCTTTCGAGGTATCGCTAGGGGGCCTGCTCGGTGGACCCTTCCGGCGGCGGATGCGTTCCGGCCACGCTCAGGCCTCCCCGTTGAAGAGCAGCCCCTGGACCTCGCGCATGCGCGCGGCGATGGCCAGCATCTCTTCCGGGGGGATCTGACGGACCACGTCGTCGGTGCCGCGGACGTAGACAGTGACCACCGTCTTGCCGGTGTTGTCGTCGACCCGGAACTCCAGGTCCCGGCCGACACGCTGCATGAATTGCTCCATGCGCTCCACCGCCCGGGCAAGCGCCTGGGGATCCTCCGCCTTGAAGTGATCCAGCGGCTCGAGCTCGGACAACGGCACGCGGGAGCGCTCTTCCGTCTCGGCGGCGGGGACCGGTGCTGCCGTGTCCTGCTCGGGGGCAAGGCGCCCCCCGTCCCCCTGCTCGGTTGGCCGCGACCAGTTGATGCTGCTGGTCACGGAACTCACCTTGTGCATTTCACTCATACAGCCTCCCGACCGGCCCTGCTACCAGGCCCCTGGGCCAGGTTCCGGAAGGCTCCCCGGAGGTCCCGGCCGTCGTTACTGCTGCAACAGCTGTGCCACTTGCTGCGGGATCTCGTTGGCCTGACCCAGCACCGAGGTCCCCGCCTGTTGCAGGATCTGCGTCCTTGTCATCTCGGCCGTCTCCTCGGCGAAGTCGGCATCCAGGATCCGCGAGCGGGATGCGCTCAGGTTCTCCGAGGAGATGTTCAGGTTGTTGATGGTGGCGTCAAACCGGCTCTGGATCGCGCCCAGATCGGCCCGGGTGTTGTTGATCTGCTGCAGGGCGAAGTCCACCGCCACGATGGTATCGGAAGCGGTCTCGCGGGTGCGCACATCAACCGGGTCGACCCCGCCGATGGTGTACGCCTCCGCCTGCAGGTCCTCGTAGTCGCCACCGTCCTGCCAGTTCTTCAGGCCGATCTGCCCCAGGGCTGTATCGTCGTCGCCATCCACCGGTTCGACCCGCAGCTCGCCGCCGATCTCGGTGGAGAGGGTAATGCCGCGCTCGACGATGAGCCCGGTGCTCTCCTCGTCGGCGCGATCCAGCCCCTGGCCGATCTCGATCCCGCCAACACCGATAGCACCTTCGGCGTCGTCCGAGAAGTACTCGAGCTCGAAGTCGCTGTTGGAGACGAAGGACCAGCCGTTCTCCCCGTTCTCCAACCGCACCCCGGTCTCCGAGGCCCGATCGTTAACCCGGGCGGCCAGTTCGCCGATGTCCGTGACGCTCTCGTCAAGCTCGATGGCGTGGTCGTTTATGCGCAGCTGACCGCGCTCGCCCCCGCTCAGGCCGCCAAACTGCACCTGCTGGGTCTCGGCCCGGTCGGCGCGCATGGCGGACACGCCGGTTTCGGCCTGGCGCTCGTTGATCTCGCGCGCCACGTCGTTGAGCCCGCGCGCATCGCCCAGGTCGATCTCGTGACCGTTGACCTGCAGCCCGCCCGGGAGCTCCACACCGGGACCACCGGCGGCCTGATGCACCGCCCGCCCCTCGGCCACATTGGCGCCCAGGTTCTCGGCGCGAACGTCCACGCCGCCGGCGTTGATGGTCTGGCCGCGGTTCGGCCCGACCTGGAAGACCAGCTCGCGCAGGGTGCCGTTGAGCACGTTCTGCTGGTTGAACTGGGTTGTCTCGGCAATCCGGCCGATCTCCTGCACGGCGGCCTGCACCTCGCGGTCGAGCGCGGCGCGATCCGACGGCGAGTTGGTGTCGTTCGCCGCCTGCACCGCCAGCTCGCGGACCCGCTGGAGCAGGTTGCTCATCTCTTCCATGGCGCCTTCCGCGGTCTGGGCGAACGAGATGCCGTCGTTCGCATTGCGGGCGGCCTGATCCATGCCGTTGATCTGGCCGGTGAAGCGCTCGCTGATCGCCAGCCCAGCCGCATCGTCCCGGGCGCTGTTGATGCGCAGCCCCGAGGAGAGCCGCTCCAGGGCCACCTCCTGATCGCCCCGGGAAGAATTCAAGTGCCGTTGCGCGTTCAGCGATGCAACGTTGGTGTTGATCACCTGTGCCATGACCCGTCTCCTCACGTCTGACGCCGTTACGGCGCCGTTTCGCTGACCCCAGCACGAGCGAACCTATCCGCTTGGGCTCGCGTCTCGCGCTCTTGCCCAAACGTATCGGCGCTCCCTGGCAAAGCTTTAACGGCTCCGTTGTCCACCAACGGTCACCGCCGGGGTCGGCCCGCGTGGGTTCAGGTCATGGCCGGGGTCTCACCTCCTTCTCTTTATCCGCGTCCGTTCACGGAAGAATCCCGAATCTGCTGCGGGTCATGGCACCGGTCTCGGGGTCAGCGAGCCGGTGGCGGAGCCCGGGGGGTCAGCCGGGCTCCGCCTCGGGTCTTACTGCAGCAGGGTTAGGACGTTCTGCGGGGCCTCGTTAGCCTGGGCCAGGACCGAGGTACCGGCCTGCTGCAGCACCTGGGCGCGGGTCATGGCGGCGGTCTCGGCCGCGAAGTCCGCATCCAGGATCCGGGAACGGGAAGCTTCCATGTTCTCGGAGACGTTCTGCAGGTTGCTGGTGGTGGCCTCGAAGCGGTTCTGCACCGCACCCAGGTCGGCCCGGGCGTCGTTGATCTGCCCCAGGGCGAAGTCCACCGTCCGGATGGCGTCATCGGCGTCGGTCCGGGTGGCCACGCTCAGCGCATCCGGCCCGCTGACCCGGTGACGGCTCATCTCCATGTCATCCTCACCCAGTCCGAGCGCATCACGGGCGTCCCCATCGCCACTGACATCCAGACGCGCGCCCAGGTCGGTGGAGAGCTGGATGCCGCGCTCGAAGCGCATCGCCGACTCACCATCCTCAAGGTCGAGACCCTCGAGCGGGCTATCGTCGCCCGGCTCGATGCGGAAATCCGACTCGGAGACGAAGCGGACCTCATTCTCACCGGCCATCTCGGCGCGCACACCGGTGTCGCCGGAGGCGGCGTTCACCTCGTCGACGAACTCGCCGACACCGGCCTCTTCACCAACGCTGATGGTGGTGCCGTTGATCTCCAGGCTGCCGCCACCTTCACTGAACTCGAACGCCTCGGTGGTGGCCCGGTCGGCGCGGAACGCCGTCACTCCGGTGGCTCGAGACTGCGCATTGATGGCGTCCATGGCGTCGGAGACGCTGCGCGAGCCACTGACGTCAACGTCGAGACCGTTGAGGGTGATCGAGCCTTCCAGGTCTAGATCGCTGTAGTTGCCATCCTCATCAAGGGCGCGCTGCACCGCCTGCCCCTGGGCAATCTCGGCACCGAGGTTGTGGCCGCGCACGTCCATACCACTGGTGTTGATGCTTTGGGCCCGGTTGGCGCCCACCTGGAAGACCAACTCGTCGAGCGACCCGTCCAGGATGTTCTGGTTGTTGAATTGGGTGTTGGCGGCGATCCGGTCGATCTCTTGCACCGCCTGCTGCACCTCGGCCTCCAGGGCCTGGCGATCCTCGGCGGTGTTGGTGTCGTTGGCCGACTGCACCGCCAGCTCACGAACCCGCTGCAGGAGGTTGCCCATCTCCTCCATGGCGCCCTCGGCGGTCTGGGCGTAGGAGATGCCGTCGTTGGCGTTGCGCTCCGCCTGGTTCATGCCGCCGATCTGCGAGGTGAAGCGCTCGCTGATCGCCAGGCCGGCGGCGTCGTCGGCGGCGGAGTTGATGCGCTGACCCGAGGAGAGCCGCTCCAGGGCCTGCTGCTGCTCGGCCTGGCTGCTGCTCAGATGCCGCTGACCGGTCAGGGACGCAATGTTGGTGTTGATGACCTGTGCCATTGCCTTTGCTCCTTATGCTCCGCTGTTTGGAAGGCCCCGGCGGCGAGCCATTGCCGCCTGCCGGTACCCAGTCTTTCGCCTTCACTTACCGTATCGGCGATCGGCGGCAAGGCTTTACCCCTTTGGCGGCAAAAATTTTCCATACGCGACAACCCGGTGACACAGAGCGGCAAGCAGGGGCCACATCCTCGTATCTGACTGTTTAGGCAGGGTATTCAGGGGCAGCATGTTGCCACGGCAGGCAACCGAGAGCACCACGGAGGGTGACCCGACGGCGGCGGGCGGCAAGCGCAGCGGCAAGAGCGGGTCGCGCCGCGACCCGTGAGGCGGGCAAAAAAGTGCCGGGGAGGATGCCCTCCCCGGCAATCAGGCGCCGATCGTTCGGCTGGAGGAAGCCGCCGAGGCGGCAGGCATGAGCACCCCTAAGCTGCGGGTGACCCGCGACGTGGGATCAGAAGTCGACGCGCATCCCCGCCCAGTAGGTCCGCGGCGCGCCGGGCCGTGCCCCCGCCGGGCGGTGGTGGGCGACGTAGGTCTCGTCGGCGAGGTTCTCGATGCTCCCGAGCAACCGCACGTTGTCCATCAGCTGATAGTGGGCGGAGAGATCGAACAGCCAGCGGGAGTCGATCTTCAGATCGTCGTAGTCCCGATCCGCCAGCGCGCGGGTCTCGGAGACGTAGTTGGCGTTCAGGTTGACGCGCCAGTCGGCCTGGCCCACGCCGGCACTGAGGTTGAGCTGGTGCTCGGGGATCTCCGGCAGGCGGTCACCCTTGCGGGCATTCTCCCACTGGTTCGACAGCTCGCCGTCATCGCTCTCCCGGAACTCGCTGTCGGTGAAGGTGTAGCTGACGCTGACCGGGAGCTGGACGGGCAGGTCCTGGCTCTGACCCAGATCGTGCATCCACAGCGCCTCCAAGCCCCAGATGTGCACGCCGCCAGCGCTGCGGACATCACCCTGCGGGCAGCTGGCACCCCCGGCAGCGGTGCATTCAATGTTGATGTTGGAGTAGTCGTTGAAGAAGCCGATGACCTCTGCCTGGGTGTGCGCGTTGCTGAACCGGAAACCGGCCTCGTAGTTGACGCTGAGCTCCTCATCGGCATCCTCGCTGGCTCCGGCCGGCGCGAAGCCGCGGTGGACCCCGCCAAGGACGCTCCACTGATCATCGATGGCGTAGGTGGCGCCGATGCCGGGCGTCCACACCCTGTAGGTGTTCGACCGCGTACCACCCGCATCTATGTTGGCGCTGGTGCGCCCCGGACCATCCCACTGCTTGCGATCCACATCGATGTTCTCGTAACGCACACCGGGAACCAGGGTCCACGGACCGCGCTCCATGGTGTTCTGCACGTGGAACGCATAGGCCTCGGCGGAGGTGACCCGATTGGTGGTCTCACCCGGGGTCTCCTGCTCGTCCAGCACCATGTAGCCATCTTCGGTCATCTCGAACGAGTCCTGCCACTGCTCACGGTCCTCCTCGTCCTCGTGGTAGCGGAAGCCCACCTCCATGTCGTGGTCCCAGCCGAAGGCCTGGAAGAGATGGCCGACCTGCACCTGGATGCCCTGGGCGTAATACTCGCGATTGTTGGCGCGGACGTTGCCGCGGGCGCCGTCCTCAATGCTAAGCCCCGCGTCATAGGCGGTGCCGAAGCCACCGAGGATCCAGGCCAGCTCATCCTCATGGTCACCGGGGTCGCGGAGGATGTCGGAGATGCCCTCAAAATCACTGTTTCCGTCACCACGTACCTCATGCAGCTTGTACCAGTTGCGCACGGTGTCGGTGCGGTAGAGCGTGGTGGTGACGTCGGTATCCACCGTGGGCTGGAAGTAGTGGCGGACCTGGTAGAGGCCGTTCTCGGTGTTGATCTCGTCGAGCTGCGAACCGGCGTAACGCCGGTGCGGGTTGTCGTCGAAGTCGTCGGGCAGCAGGCCTAGGTAGGTGTCGTGGATGGTCCGCCGGTCGCGGGCGTATTTGAACTCCACCTCCTGGTAGACCTCGGCGGCGGGGTCGCTGGCCCACATCCCCTTGGCGACAAAGTTGTTGCGGTCGAAGCCGGTGTTCGGCACCGGGTTGTTGGGCTTGTTGGACTGATCCCCGGAGAGCGGATGGTCGAGTTCCTTGAAGCCGTCGCTCTGCTCCGTGTAGCTCTCCAGCAGCCAGCCGAACTGCCCCTCGCGGCCGCCGATGTGGGCGTGGGCGCGCCGCCCGTTGTCCGAGCCCAGGCGCCCCTCCACCTTGCCGGAGCGCTCCTGGGGGATCGGCGTGGAGGTCATGTTCAGGGCGCCGCCGACGGTGTAGGGGCCGTGCTTGATGGCGCTCGAGCCCTTGCGCACCTCGACGTTGTCCATGCGCCCCATGGGCGGGAAGTAGTAGGCCGCCGGTGCGGCGTAGGGCGCCGGCGAAGCCGTCAGCACCCCGTCCTCCATAACCGTGATTCGACCGTTCCGCTCCGGGTTCACGCCGCGCATGCTGATGTGCGGGAACTGGCCGTAGCCCTCCTCCTCCGCGACATTGACCCCGGGAATCTGGCGCAGGATGCGGTGCGGATCGGTGTACCCCTGCCGATCGATATCCTCCCGGCTGAGCACCTGCGCCGAGCCGGCGGTATCCTGCACCCGGTCCGGGCCACCGGTGATCATGATGCGATCGAGCAGGCGGGTCTCCGCATCGCCGGATTCCGCGTGCGCCGCGCTCAGGGCGCCCCATGCCAGGACCGCAGCAGCCGCACCCCCCCAAGGCCTTACTGTCTGACTCATAATCCCCTCGTTCTGTTATCCGTGCCGATGTGCGCAATACGTATACTAGTGATAACGATTCGCGTTTCCAAGAGACGGCCATGCCGCCGGCAGGCCTTTCCCATCGGCGTTTTCGATAACCGGAACCCCAAGGGATTGACTTTGCGCAAACCCGGGCGGCCACGGCACCCCTCGGACCGGCACCAGCGCGGCACGCCGGCCCGGCCAGGCAACGCATTGGCGGGAGAGACTAGATGTAGTCGAACAGGGAGAGGTTCTGCACGCGGCCGAAGGTGGATTGGGCCGCCTCGAGCCCGGTGAGCTCCTGGTTGAAGCGGCCGGTGGCCTCGGCGTAATCCAGGTCGCGCTCGTCGGAGGTGGCCTGCTTGAGGTCGATGATCGCCGCCTCGTTGCTGGCCTTCTCGCTATCGAGGGTGGACAGGCGGGCGCCGATCTCCGCCCGCACCCGGAAGGTGTTCTCCATGGCCAGGTCCAGATCGCCCAGGGCGCGGTCGGCGGCGTTGCGGAAGTCGGGCCCCTCACCCTCCTTAAGGGCGCCGATGAGCTCATTGACGGTGGCGAAGATCGACTGGGATCGGCTACCGGTGACCGTGAACCGGTCGCCGTCCTCGAACCCCCCCTGGCCCGGATCGGGGTTGCCCTCGATCTTCACCCGGACGCCGTCGTCCACCTCGATCGTCGCTCCAGGCTCGTAGAGCGGAGCATCCTCCACAGCCGGTGGCCCGCCGTTCTCGCCGCCCACCCACTCCCAGGCGTTCTCATCCTCGGGGTTGTCGGTGCGCTGGATGGCATAACGGGTATTGCCGTCATCATCCTCGGCGAAGCGGATCCGGTACTGCTCGGCGCCCAGCCCCCGAACTTTGCCATCGACCACGCTGACCACACCGGTGCCGCGGTTCCCCTCGCCCTGGTAGGCCTGATACTGGCCGTTGCCATCGGGGACCTTCATGAAGGCATCGAAGCCGGAATGGTCCACGCCGATCTGCCGACCGGGCCCGATGCGCACCTGACGGCTGTTCTGATCACCGTGGTAGGTGACGTGCCCGTCGGTGCCCATGTTGAACGGCTGGGTGCGGGTGCGCGAGCCGGAGAAGAGATACTCCCCGTTGCCGTCGCGGCTGTTGCCGAGTTCCACCAGCTGCTTGTAGCGCTCCTCGATCTCCGCGGCGATGTAGCTGCGGGTGTCGGCGTCCTGGCTGCCGTTGGCCGCCTGGACGGTGAGTTCGCGGATGCGCTGGAGCTCGTTGCCGGCCTGCTCCAGGGCGGACTCGGACATGGACAGCCGGGTCCGCGCCAGATCGCCGTTGCGGTTGAACCGCTCCACCGACTCGGTGGCCCGTTTGAGATCCAGGGTGCGCGCAGCCGAGGTGGGATCATCCGACGGCCGCAGCACCCGGCGCCCGCTGGAGAGCTGGGTCTGCGTGTCGTTGATCTCGCTCTGCTGGCCGGTCATGTTCTGGACGGCCGTGTTCTGCATGTGGCTCGTGGATACGCGCACGGCTCACCCCCTTAGCGACGCACCGCGTTGAGCATCTCCTGGAAGACCTCGTCGGCACTGGTGATGATCTGGGCGGCGGCCTGGTAGGCCTGCTGATACTCCATCATGTTGGCCGCCTCCTCATCCAGGTTGACGCCGGAGAGCTCCTCCCACTGCTCCTTGGCCTGGTTGAGCAGGGCCTCCTGGGCATCGCGATTGGTCTGCACCCGCTGGCTGAAGCCGCCGAGCTCGCCGACCATGGCGCTGTAGGCCTCCTGGAAGGTGCTGTTGCCGTTGTCCATGACGGTCTCTTCCATCAGCTCGGCCATGCGCAAGGCGTTGGTGTTGTCGCCCACGCCCTCGTAGTTGCCATAGAGCCCGAAGCGATCCCCGTCATCCGGCACGCCGGAGATGCGCACCGAGACATCCAGCGCCGCCAGCGTCTCGGCCTGGGCGCTGCCGGCCGGCTCCACGTCCTCGGCCAGGTTCACCACCTGGCCGCGCTCGATGTCCTCGGGGTCGTAGTCGAAGGTGCCCGCCGTCTCGCCACCGATGGTCACGGTGAACGTGCCGTCATCGGCGTAGGTCATCTCGACTCCCTGCTGCAGGGCACCCCCCTCCTCCAGGGCTGCCATGACGCCTTCGGCCCGCCCGACATCCGGCGGACCGATCTGCGCGCGCCCGGTGTTCTCGGTCTGACCGTCGGCGCGCGGCGCCTCGCCGGTGACCACCGGTGCGGCCGCCGCCACCTGGGTCGGCCGCGCGAGCCGGCCCTCGATCCCCTGAGCCGCGTCTCGGGTGGGCTGGATCAGGAAGCGGTCGCCCTCCTCGACGGCGCCGTCGCCGGGCTCCGGCGGATAGAGGATCAGCCCGTCGAAGCGGTAGCCGCCGTCCGCGTCGGGCTGGATGTCGGCATTCGCGCCCTGGCCGAGGGTACGCACCTCGTTGGCGTCCTGGGTGACCACCTGCAACTGCCCGTCGACGAGGCGCGCCTGGTAGTTCTCGCGGCGCAGCTCACCGATACGCTCCTCGTCGACGATCACCCGCGGCTGACCCTCGCCGGCGTTGCCGCGGTGGGCGGAGACCCCGGCCTCTCGGGCGTAGTCGAAGAAGTCGTCACCGGCCTCGGGGTAACCGCTGTCGAACTGGATGCCGCTGCGGTGCTGCTCGTTCATGGCCCCGGCCAGGGAGGTGGCCACCCGGCCGATCTCATCGCGGGTCTCGTCCAGCACACCGTTGCGGAACTCCAGCAGCCCGCCCAGCGAACCACCCTGAACGGCGTCGGTGATCTGAACGGCGCGATCGCCCCGGCGGACAGCCAGCTCCGGGCGCTCCGGCTCGAAGGCGTTGCGCGTGACTTCCAGGGTGTTGGCGCGGTCGCCGGTGACCAGCGGCTGGCCATTGCCGATGCCCACGTTCAGCGACCGGTCGTCCTGCTCGGTCACCCGGACCGTGACGTGCTCGGAGAGCTCGCGGATCTTCTCGTCGCGCTGGTCGAGCAGGTCGTTGGGCGGGCGCTGCGGGTTGGTCCAGCGGCTGCGGATCTCGCCATTGAGCTCGGCGATGGACTCGGCCAGGCCGTTGACCTTGTCGGTCTCGGCCCGCACCCGCTTGTTGACGTCCTCTTCCAGGGTCAGCAGCCGGTTGTCCAGGGTCTGGAAGCGATCGGCCAGGGCCTGCCCCTGGGTGAGCAGCTGCTGCCGGGCAACGGTGTTCGAGGGGTCGTTGGCCACCTCCTCGACGGCGTCGAAGAACTGACGCAGCGCCGGGCTCAGCCCGGCGTCCTGGTCGGCAACCAGGTTGTCGATGCGCCCGGTCATCTCCGCGAGTCGATCCAGGCGCTCATATTCAGCGTGGTTGTTGCGCAGGGCGTCGACGCGGTGGTCCTCGGTCAGGCGCTGGATGGTCTGCACCTGCGTGCCGGTGCCGACGGCCCCGCGGGAGTGGTAGTGCGGGATGCTCGTATCCTGCTCCACCCGTTGGCGGCTGTAGCCGTCGGTGTTTACGTTGGAGATGTTGTGCGACGTGGTCGCCAGCCCGCGCTGGGATGCGCGCAGCCCGGAGATGCCCGTCTGCAACAGATCAACCATAGATTCCGCCTCGCTGGGGCCCGCAGGCCCACCCTGCCCTGTCTAACCTCTCGGCACGGAATCGGAAATCTTGAGGGTCTCACCGCCGATCCGCACCCCCTGCCCGTCGTCACCAAGCTCCATGATCCGCTGCAGCTTCTCCGCGTACTGCGGATCGGTGGCGTACCCAGCCCGCTGGAGGGCCTCGACATACCGCTCCGGATCGTCGCCGACCTCCAGAGCCTCACGGTAGCGCGGGTTGCGCTCGAGGAAGTCGGCGTAGTCGGCAAAGCTCTCGGCCACCGAGTCGTAAGCGCGGAAGTCGGCCATCTCGCGCTGCGGGATACCATCCCGGTACTCCAGGGTGGGCACGCGCACGGCATCGCCCTGCCAGTCCGCGGAGTGGGCCTTGATATTGAACAGATTGTTGGCGCTGCGCCCGTCCCCGTCGGCCACCATGTGCTGGCCCCACCCGGTCTCCAGAGCAGCCTGGGCCACCAGGGCCACCGCTGGCACCCCGAGGCGCTCGGCGGTCTCCCTGGCCGCCGGGGTGATGTCCTCGACGAAGTCCTGCGGGCTCGACCAGCCGGCCCCCTTGCCACCGAGGCCGCCACTGCGGCCTTGCGCGCCGTCGCCCGCGTCCGCCGCCGCGAGCTCCCCGGCATCGGGCTGCACCGGCACCGCCGAGTGGCGGTAGTCGGAGATCTCCTGCGGCAGCCCCTGCATCCGATCGGTCTCGAAGCCCGCATTCTCGCGCAGCTGTTCCTCAATCATCGGGGCCAGTCCCATGCCCTCCCCGTCGCGGGACATCTGCACCGCCATCTGCCGGTCGAAGAGGTCGCGGTACGTCTCCTCGGCATTGCCGCCGAAGATCTCGTCGCCCGGGGTGGCCTGGCGCATCTGACCGAGCATCATCTCGACGAAAACCGCCTCGAACTGCCGTGCCACCTCGGCGAGGTCCTCCTCGCTGGGGTTGCGCGACATCGAGCGCAGTTGCTGCAGCCCCTGAGGCTCGAGGGCGTTGCCAAGGGCGCCGCCGCCGGCGTTGTGCATGATCGCCTCCCTAGATGATGGTCAGCTCGGCACGCAGGGCACCGGCACGCTTGAGGGCCTCGAGGATCGCCACCAGGTCGCCGGGGGCGGCGCCCACGGCGTTGATGGCGTCGACGATCTCGTTGAGGTCGGCACCCGCCTCGAAGACGAAGGCCGGGTTCTCTCCCTCCAACTCATCCATATCCTCGTCGGGGACGACCAACGGCTCATCCATGCCGAACGGATCCTCGGCGATCTGCTCGGGCCCACCGGCCCCGATGGCCACGGTCATGTTGCCGTGGCTGACCGCTGCCGGGCGGACGCGGACATTGGAACCCATGACGATGGTCCCAGTACGGGCGTTGACGATGACCTCCGCCGGCGCCTCGCCGGGCTCAACGCGCAGCTCCTCGAGAAACGAGATGAAACTCACCCGCTGATCCGAATCCTGCGGCGCACGCACCCGCACCGAGCCGGCATCCTCGGCACGGGCGGTGTTCGGCCCGAGGTTGTGGTTGATCACCTCGGCGGTACGGCGGGCGGTGGTGAAATCCGGCTCGTGGAGGTTGAGCACCACCTCGTCGCGATCCTGGAAACCGGTCTCGATGCGCCGCTCGACCATCGCGCCGTTGGGGATGGAGCCGCCAAGCTGGTTGTCCACGGGGATCTCGGTGTCCTCGGCGCCGAAGCCGCCGATGACCACACGCCCCTGGGCCACCGCGTAGACCTCGCCGTCGGCGGCACGCAGCGGCGTCATCAGCAGCTCGCCGCCCTGCAGGCTGTCGGCATCGCCCAGCGACGAGACACTGACATCGATCTGCTGCCCGGGACGGGTGAAGGCCGGCAGCTCGGCGGTGATCATCACCGCCGCGGTGTTGTCCGCGTCCGGATCCACGTCGTGGGGGATGTTGACGCCCTGGCTGGCAAGCATGGAGCGCACGCTCTGCTCGGTGAACGGCGTGTCGTCGCCGGTCCCGTCCAGACCCACCACCAAGCCGTAGCCAACCAGCTGGTTGCTGCGCACCCCGGCCACCGAGGCGATGTCCTTGATCCGCTCGGCCGCTGAGACACTCGCCGCGAGCATCACCAGGAGCACCCCCGCGGCGACCTGGATCCAGCGTGTGTCGATCCTGCGCATTCTCATCACCTTGCGTCCTCCCGAGCGCGCCGTCCATCGCGGCGGCACCCGCCGTTCAGTAGCGCCTCATCAGAAAACGCGTCAGCCACCCCGGTTGGGCGGAGTCGCTGAGCGCCTCTTCGCCGGTGTAACCGACCTGCATGTTCGCCACCCGGTTGGACGAGACCTCGTTGTTGGCCCCCACGTCGTCGGTGCGCACGATCCCGGAGATGCGCAGCGTCTCCTGGCCCTGACTGACCCGTACGTTCTTCTCGCCGCGGATGACCAGGTGTCCGTTGGGGGTGGTGTCCACCACCACGGCATTGATCGTGCCGGTTAGGTTCGTCTCCTGGTCCGCGCTCCCGCCGCCCTCGAAGCTGGCCTCGCCCTCCTGCTCGAAGGCGAAGGGGCGGCCGAAGATCTCCAGGTCCTCGCCGCCGATCTGCGGCGCCGGGATATCCGCCTCCTGCTGGCGCGCCATCTCGGAGTTGATCGAGCGATCGCCGGCCGTCTCCTCCTCGATGACCACGGTGATCAGATCCCCGGTGCGCCGCGCGCTGCGGTCCTCGAACAGCCGCATGCTGCGCTGTTCATCAAAGACCGAGCCGGTCCGCTCGTCCGGGTCATCGGGGATGTCGACCCGCGGCGCGGTGATCGGCGACGGGTCCGGCGCCTCCTCGGGCATCGGGGTGCACGCCGCTGCCGCCACCCCGGCCACCACGGCCGCGGCACCGCCGCGTAGCCACCGATGCCAGCGCATCATCTCAGCCGTCCTCAGACGTTCTGGTTGAGGAACTGGAGCATCTCGTCGGTGGTCGAGATCGCCCGGGTGTTGGTCTCGAAGCCGCGCTGGTTCTCGATCATGTTCACCAGCTCCTCGGCGATGTTCACGTTGGAGGTCTCCAGGGCCCCCTGCATGACGTTGCCCAGGGCCCCCTCCCCCGGAGCACCCACCTCGGGGGCGCCGCTCGAGGCGGTCTCAAGGAACATGTTCTCGCCCACCGGCTCGAGGCCGGAGGGGTTGATGAAGTCGGCGAGCTCGATCTGGCCGATCTCCTCGGGCTCCTCGTCGCCGGGGATCTTGGCGCTGACCGTACCGTCGCTGCCGATGCTGATGGTCTCGGCCTCCTCGGGGACCTGGATGGCCGGCTCGAGCAGGTAACCGCCGGAGGTGACGATCTCACCGTTCTCGTTGAGCTGGAAGGCGCCGTCCCGAGTATAACCCACCTGCCCGTCGGGACGGAGGATCTGGAAGAAGCCCTTGCCCTCGATGGCGACATCAAGACTCCGCTCGGTCTGCTGCACATTGCCCTGGGAGTGGATCTTCTCCGTACCCATGACCCGCGAGCCGGTGCCGAGCATCAGCCCCGAGGGCAGCAGGTTGTCCTGGCTGGCTCGGGAGCCGGGCTGGCGGACGGTCTGATAGAACAGGTCCTCGAAGTTGGCCCGGTCCTTCTTGAAACCGTTGGTGTTCACGTTGGCCAGGTTGTTCGACGTCACCTGCATACTCTTCTGCTGGGCGTCGAGTCCGGTCTTGGCTACCCAGAGGGCGGGATCCATGGCGTCACCTCATTGTTGTTCGTTTGTCACGGCAGTGGACAGCTCGCGCCACCTCAGCCCGGGTGGTTGAGCAGCTGGGCGCTGGTCTGCTCGTTCTCCTCGGCGGCGGTCAGCATCTTGATGTGCGTCTCGAACTGCCGCGCGTGATCGATCATGTTCACCAACGATTCCGCCATGTTCACGTTGCTGCCCTCGAGCGCGCCGCCGCGGACCTTCACTTGCGCGTCGTCAGCGGCCGGTTCGCCCTCGGCGTGGCGGATCAGCCCGTCCTCGCCCTTGACCAGCTGCGTCGAGTCCGGATTGACCAGCCGCAGCCGGTCGAGCTCGATGGGCGCCCCGGCTCCGTCCTGCGGGGTGGCCGTGATCACCCCGTCGTCGGCGATGTCCACCTTGGTATCCGGCGGGATCGAGATGGGCCCGGCCTCGCCCATGACCAGGTGGCCATCGCCGGTGGTCAGCAGCCCCTCGGGCGTCGTCTGGAAATCGCCGCGCCGGGTGTACGCCTCGTCGCCGTCCGGGGCCTGGACTACGAACCAGCCCTCGTCCTGGATGGCCACATCCAGGTCGCGCCCGGTGGTCTCGATCGGCCCCGGGTTGAAATCGGTCCCGGCACGCAGCTCCTCGGCGTAGGCCCGGGTGGCGAAGCCGGGCCCGTAGACCGGCGCTTGGTAGAAGCTGTCCAGGTCGGCGCGGAAGCCCGGGGTGCTGGCGTTGGCCAGGTTCTGGTTGTTGTGGTGCTGCGCCTCCAGGGAGTGCTTCGCCCCGGTCATGGCCACATACAGTTGACGATCCATACGCCTCTACCCGTTCTGCCCCGCTGCGGCGGGAGGGGACACCCCGTTAGCGGATGTTGAGGATCTCCTGAGTCACCTGATCTTGGGTGCTGACCATCTGCGCATTGGCGGAGAAGTTGCGCTGCGCGGTGATCATGTTCACCAGCTGATCCGAGACCTCCACGTTGGACTGCTCCAGGGCGCCGTTCTCGATGCGGCCGAACTGGCCCTGACCGGCCACGCCGATCAGCGGATCCCCGGCATCGCGGGTCGCCTGCCAGGAGGTCTCGCCCACGGACTGCAGGTTCTCCTCCGACGGGAAGCTGGTCAGCGCCACCTGACCGACGGCCTGGGCCTCGCCGTTGCTGTAGCGGGCCAGGATGGTGCCATCGCCCTCGACGTTGATGTTCTCGAACTCGCCGGCGGTGTAGCCGTCCTGGGAGACGTTGGTGACGTTGAACGGCCGGGCGAACTGGGTCATCTCGCCGAAGTCGATGTCGATGTCCAGGTCGTCCACCTCGGCGAGCAGCGGGATATCCTCGAGGCTGGCGATCCGGCCTTCACCATCGTCCTCGGAATCGACCAGCGAACCGGAGGTGTCGAAGGTGAGAGTGTGCGGGCCGAAGAAATCCTCACCCTCGGCACCCACCGCGTCGTAGTCCACCCCGTCGATCTGGGTGTAGACATCCCACTCGTTGTTGCCGACCTTGCGGAAGTAGAAGGTCGCATCCCGGGCCGAGCCCTGGGAGTCATAAAGCGTGGTCGTCGTCGACTCGGTGAAGGTCTCGCTGTCGTCCGGATCGAAGGCCACGCCGTCGTCGATCACCTCGGCATCGGCGCTGAGGTTGGCGGCGATCTCGACGTTCTCGCTGGCACGCGCCGGGATCCCGTCGGTGGGCAGCTGGAGTTGGTCGCGACCGTCGCCGATGCGGCTGCCGTCCTCATCGGTCTGGAAGCCGGTCAGGCGCTTGCCGGTGTTGTTGACGATGTAGCCGTCGCGATCCACCTCGAACTGGCCCGCCCGGGTGTAGCTCACCTCGCCATCGTCCTCCATGCGGAAGAAGCCACGCCCCTCAATGCCCAGATCCAGGCTGCGCTCGGTGAAGTCGAAAGAGCCCTGGCTGAACATCTGGCCGACGTTGGCCAGCCGCGAACCCTGGCCGATGGCCAGCTGCGGGATGCCCATCGGCCCCATGGCGAAGAGATCGTTGAACTCCGCCCGCGACTCCTTGAAGCCCGTAGTGCCGGCATTGGCGAGGTTGTTGCTGGTGGTCTCCAGATCCTTGGAGGCGGAGTTGATCCCGGTTAGCGAGATGTTGAATGACATGGCTGATCTCCTCGATCCCCGCTGCTCTTGTTCGTCTTATCGGATGCGCTTGACGTCGGATAGCGACATCTCACCGAGCCCGGCCACGCTGAGCTCAGGCGGCCGGCCGTCCATCCCCACCGAGACACTGGTCACCGGCGCACCCACCAGGGTGGGCACCGGCTCGCGCTCATCACCGTCCTCGATGTAGGCGTTAACCTGGTACGTGCCCTGGGGCATGCGCTGGCCGTCATTGTCGGTACCGTCCCACGCGAAGGGGTGTTCGCCCTCTTCCATCTCACCAAGCTGCTCGCGATGGACCCGCTCCCCGGCCTCGTTCTCGATCTCGACGGTCAGGTTGGGCGCCGAGCGCTCGAGCTGGAGCAGCGCCTCCATCTCCCCATCCTCGGGCAGATAGGCCTCGCGGCTCTCGGTGACCACCTCACGGCCGACCAGCTGCGAGGCGCGCAGCGACTGGTCCGAGCGCATGTGCTCGAAGAACTCACTGAAGTCCGACTGCAGCTGCTCGATCCCCGAGGCCGTGGTGAACTGGGCGATCTGCCCCATCATCTGCTCGGTGTCCTGCGGGTCGGTCGGATCCTGGTTCTCGAGCTGAACCATCATGAGCTCCAGGAAGTCCTCGTGCCCGATGCTCTGCGGATCGCCGTCGTCCTTCTCCTCAGGGATGCTGCGCAGGTCCTCAGGCAGCGCCTCATAGCCGGACTTGGCGCCGGAACTGGCCGCGCCGGCGCCGGTATCGCCCGCTGCGCCGCCACCGGGCGCGGGCTTGTCCGCTGCCTTCTGGGCCGCCTGCACGCCCTCATCGAGGCCTTCGGCCGGCCCGCCGCCGGGCTTTCCGCCGCCACCGTCACCGGTACTCGGCGGCTTGGGCGCCTTCTGGCCGCCGCCGGCGGCCCCGCCCATCAGTTGGCTCGGATCGAGCATGGTCGCTCCTCCCGGATTTAGCGGCCGAGGCGCAGGGTCTCGAGCATGAGATCCCGCGAGGTGTTCATGACTTCGACGTTGTTCTGGAACGACCGCGAGGCGGAGATCATGTTGGTCATCTCCTCGACGGAGTTCACGTTGGAGCGGTAGACGTAGCCGTCGTCATCCGCCTGCGGATGGTGCGGCTTGTACAGCGGCTCAATCTCGGCGTCGCTCTCCACCACCCCCGGCATGAAGACCGGCACGCTGGGCGACGGGCTGGCCCAGGGGTCGCCGGCCGCCGGCACACCGGCGGGCTCGCCGCCAAAGAACTGACGCTGGAAGCTCACCGGGCTGACCCGATCCACCGGCCCGCCGGATTCGGCCCAGCCGGGGGTTTGCGCCGGCTGCGGCCCGCCACCCTGCGGATAGCCGCCCTGGGCCTGGTGGAGCGCCGCGGCGAAAACCGGCTGCCGGGCGCGGTACGCCTCCTCGGGGCTGGAGGCGACCGTCTCGGCATTGGCCAGGTTGCTGGCCACGGTGTTGAGGCGCAGCTGCTGGGCGTTCATCCCGGTGCCGGCGACGTCGATGGCGTGCATCAAGGACATGTTCGCTTACTCCCCTCGGATGGCGCCGGTGAGCTTCTGGATCCGGCCGTTGAGGAAGTCCACGGCGGCCTGGTAGTTCACGGCGTTCTCGGCGAACTTGGCCTGCTCGACGTGCATCTCGACGGTGTTGCCGTCGAGCGAGGCGGCGTGGGGCTCCCGGTATAAAGATTTCGGATCGCCTGCCGCCATGGTGGATGAAGGCGGCGGTTGCACGTGCTGCGCATGCGTCGCCTGCAACGGCTGCGGCTGCGGTTCGCTGGCCTGGCGCATGGCCTCGCGGAAATCCATATCACGCGCCTTGTAGCCGGGCGTGTCCGCGTTGGCGATGTTCGAGGCGAGCAGCTCGTGCCGCTCGCCGCGCAGGCGCATGGCCTGCTCGGGTACCGAGAAGGCCTGATCGAAGCCGATCCGCATGGCGGGCTCCCGTAGTGTTCGTTCACGGGACTTTATGCAGATCGCGTGCCAGGCACGCGGGGTTGGCGGATCAACGACTAAGCCGGAAGAAGGCGGCAACGGGCGGCAAGCGCTTGCCGCCCGGCGGCAGGGTCTGTCCGTCAGCCGCGGCGCCGGTAGACCACACCGCCATCGAGGCGGACCAGCTCGAACTCGTCGGAATGCCGGGCGAGGGACTCCGACGCCCCGACGATCAGGTACCCGCCCGGGCGGGTCACCTCGGCGATGCGCTGGACGATATCCCGCCGCGAGTCCCAGCCGAAGTAGATGAGCACGTTGCGGCAGTAAACGATGTCGAATCGACCCAGACCGGCGTAGCTCTCCAGCAGGTTGTGGACGCGGAAGCTGGTCCGCCGGCGCACGGCGGGCTTGACCTCCCAGGTGTTCTCGCCGACGGCATCGAAGAACCGCTGCTGGCGTTCCGGCGCCAGCCCGCGGCGCGCCACGTTGGCGGTATAACGCCCCCGCCGCGCCTCCTCGACCATCGCGGTGGAGATGTCGGTCCCGAGGATCTCGGCCTCCATACGCCCGCCGCTGTCGTTGTACTCGTCGACGGTCATGCTGATCGAGTACGCCTCCTGCCCGGAGGAGCAGGCCGCGGACCAGATGCGCACCGGCCAGACGCGGCGGCGCTCCATCTCGGGGAGCAGGTGCCGACGCAGGACGTCGAAGGGGAAGCGGTCGCGGAACCACTGGGTCTCGTTGGTGGTCATCGCCTCGATAACCCGCCCCTTGAGATCGGCGGTGGGGCGCTGCTCGAGCCGCTGGACAAGGGTGGCCAGATCCGGGATGCGCTCGGCCTCGAGCAGCGGCCCGAGCCGGCTGGCCACCAGGTACTGCTTGCTCGGCCCAAGGACGATCCCGCAGGCGCGCTCCAGGAACCGTGCGAACGCCTGGTACTCCTCTTCACCCACGGAAAGCGCGGCCAAACCGTCCTCCTTGCATGCTCATCCCCCTCGCTCGGCCAGCCGGGCGCCGACCCGCTCGGCCAACTCCCGGGAGTGGAACTTGGCCAGGAACTCGTCGGCCCCCACGCGACGCACCATCTCGGTGTTGAAGACACCGCTGAGCGAGGAGTGGAGCAGGACGTGGACCCCGGCAAGCCCCGGATCCTGCCGGATCGATCGGGTCAGGGTGTAGCCGTCGAGCACCGGCATCTCGATGTCCGAGACCACCATCAGCAGATCGTCGAGCCCGGAGGGATCCTGATCCTTCCAGGTGCGCAGCTGCTCCAGCGCCTCGCGGCCGTTGTTCTTGGTGACCACGCGCACACCGATCTCCTCGAGCGTGCGCTTGATCTGCCCCCGGGCGACCGCCGAGTCGTCCACCACCAGGACCTTGTAAGCCTCGGAGCCCTCGGCGTGATCCACGCCACCGCCCTCGGTGACCTCCGGATCGGCGCCGCCGGCACGCTGAACCTCGGCGAGGACCTTCTCGACGTCGACGATCTGGATCATCTGCCCGTCGTAGCGCGCCACGGCGGTCAGGTAGCTGCCGGCGCTGCCCCCGCTCGGCGGCGGCAGCACGTCCTGCCAGTTGATGTTGACGATCCGGTCCACCCCGCCGACCAGGAACCCCTGGACCTGACGGTTGTACTCGGTGACGATGATGTAGTTGCCTTCTTCCTTGGTGATGGCGCCGTTGCCGGTGGCGTAGCTCAGATCGAGCACCGAGAGGGTGTGGCCGCGGACGTAGGCGATGCCGAGGGAGGCCGGATGGGCATGCGGCACGTAACTGAGCTCCGGGGCCGGTATGACCTCGCGGACCTTGAACACGTTGATCCCGTAGCGCTGCCGCCCCTCGAAACGGAACAGCAGCAGCTCCATGCGGTTATGGCCAGCCAGCTGGGTCCGCTGGTCGACGGAGCTCATGATTCCGGCCATCGCTGACGGCTCCCTTATCGGCGTACGTCCCGGGGGCTGGCCCCCGCCCGTTGGCGTCATGTTAATCCGGTAGCCGGATCAGGGAAAGCGGCCGACGCCGCGGCACACCCTTTGCATATTTCTCCGGAGGATCACCAACCGAATGGAGGTTGCGCGCGGACCGATGAGCAGACCCGCCGGCGCCACCCCCGCCCGCAGGGTCGGGCGCAGTGCGCGACCGTCGCCCGCCTGGCGCCTGGCCGTCGTATTGTTGGCGCTGACGGTCCTGGCCCCGGCGGCGGCGCAGGCCAGCACCCAGTCGCCGGAGGCCATCCGTGAGACGGCGGAGGTGTTCCTGCGCGAGGCGCTGGCCGGCGAGTACGACGAGGTGGAGGTCGAGGCCCGCGGGGTGGACGGCCGGTTGAAACTGCGTGCGTGTGACGGCGAGCTGGAGGGGTTCATCCCCCGCGGGCGCAGCCCCCACCAAGCCGGTACCGTGGGGGTGCGCTGCAGCGGAGAGGCACCCTGGACCGTTTACGTGCGCATGGAAACCACCTTGAAGACGGAGATGGTGGTGGCCGCACGCAGCTTGCGCCGCGGACAGCGGCTCGCGGCGGCGGATCTGCGCACCGCTACGCGGGATGCGCGCCGGGTCCGCGGCGAGTTCTACCGCGACGCCGGCGATCTGGTCGGCCAGGAGGTACGCCGGAGCCTGCGCGAGGGGGTGGCCGTGACCGGCAACCACGTGCAGCCCCCGACGCTGGTCGAGCGCAACGACCGGGTCACCATCGCCGCCGGCCGGGGCGATGCCATCCAGATCAGCAGCCGTGGCCGCGCCCTGGAGCACGGCCAGAAAGGCGACCGGATCCGGGTGGAGAACCTGGACTCCGGACGGGAGATCCAGGCACGGGTCGTCGGCGAGGGCCAGGTCCGGGTCGGCGATTAGGCCGCAGGCGGCGGGAGTTGCCGTCAGTGGCAACCTGGGTCACAGTAACCGGAACCAGGACTCAAGTTCCTGCCCGGGCCGCCGATAGATACGGATAGCACGGGTCCATGCAGGCCAGGGAGCGGCGCTGCAGCCCGCATAGGAAAGGTTTTGAGGAGAGCCCGATGTCCAATCCGATCGAAGGAGGGGGTCCGCGCCCCGTCGGACCCGCGACCGCCCAGCCGGGCAAGGGCCCGAAGAGCGGCGGCGCCGACGAGGCGTCGAACGCCCCGCCCCGGGGCGCAGGCGGCGCCGACGAGGCCGAGACCTCGGAACGACTGCAGACGGTCCGCGAACGCATCGACCAAACCCCGGAAGTCGACCGGGATCGGGTCGAAGCCATCAAGGAGCGGATCGCCAACGGCGACTACCCGGTGGACGCCGAGAAAGTCGCCAAGAAGTTCGCTGAGCTTGAGGCGCTGGTCGAGTCGTGATGACGCCGGCGGAGCACGGCCGCTCTGACCGCTTTCCGCGCCAGACGCTGGACGCGGAGCTGGCGCAGCGCCTGGCCGTGCGCGTCGAGCGCTGCCAGGCGCGCGCCGGGGAACTCGCCGCCACCCTCGAGGCCGAGGCCCGGCAACTGATCGACCGGGACCTGAACGGCTTCGACGAGCTCCTGCGCCGCAAGGGCGCCCAGGTCGAGGCCCTGGAAGAGGCCGAGCAGCAGCTGCGGCGGGTTCTCACCGAAGCCGGCTATCCGCCGGGGACCGCTGGCGTGCGGGCGGTGTTGCGTACTGCACCGGAGTCGCTGCGCTCCGCCTGGGGCGAGCTGGAGCAGTTGCTGCGCACCATCCAGGCCCGCAACGAGGCCAACGGCCGCCTCATCCACCGCAACCTCGACCATACCCGGCGCCTGCTCGACCTGGCCACCGGCGCCCACGAGCGGGCCGATGAACTCACCTACGGCACCCACGGCGGCTACACCGCCAGCGACCGCTCCCGGCGCATCACGCGCGCCTGACAATACCCGCTCCGGCAACCTCCGAACCGGGCCGCGGCCCGCGTGCTATCTTCAGGGGATGGAACGACGGAGGCAGCCATGACCGAGATCGACCCTGCCACGGCCAGCCACGAAGCGATCCGCTCCCACCACGCCGAGCACGCTGCCGAGCAGCGTCGCCAGGAGGCCCTGCGCCCGGAACGGGACGGGGAGACAACGGGGACGGAACGGATCCGGGAGGAGCGCACCGAGGCGGCCGGCAACCGGGATGCGGAGTCGGTGCGCGCCAGCGACCCGGTGGCGGTCAACGCCTCGGGGCCGGATTCGGCCACCGGCGAGGTGCCACGAGATCGGGAGGAAGCCCGCGCCCTGGCCGAGGAGACCCGGGAACGGATCCTGGACAATCCGGAGCGGGCGGCGGAGTCCGTGCGCGATACCGCCCACGAGCCCGCCGCCAGCCGGATGAGCCGGGCAATCGAAGCCCTTAGTTGATCTTCTCCTTGATGCGCGCCGCCTTGCCGCTGAGCTCGCGCAGGTGGTAGAGCTTGGCCTGGCGCACGTCGCCGCGGCGCTTGACCTTGATGCTCTCGATCTGCGGGCTGTAGGTCTGGAAGACCCGCTCGACGCCCTCGCCGTGCGAGGTCTTGCGCAGGGTGAACGAGGAGTTCAGGCCGCGCTTGCGCTTGGCGATGACGACACCCTCGAAGGGCTGGACGCGCTCGCGACCGCCCTCACGCACCCACACCTGCACCAGCACGGTGTCGCCCGGGGCGAACTCCGGCACCGTGTGCTTGCACGCCTCGATCTGCTCGCGCTCCAGTTCGTCGATGACGTTCATGACGATTCCCCTCGGTTCTACGTTTCTTCGTGATCGTTGCCGGCCCGCGCCCCTGCGCGGTGCTCGACGATGAATTCATCCAGCAAGCGGCGCTGCCGCTCGTCCAGCTCCCGCCCGGCGAGCAGATCCGGGCGACGCAGCCACGTCCGCCCCAGGGCCTGCTTGAGCCGCCAGGTATCCACCGCCCCGTGATCCCCGGAGCGCAGCACCTCCGGCACCCCCTGCCCTTCGTAGACCTCCGGGCGGGTGTAGTGCGGATGGTCGAGCAGCCCGGTGGCGAAGGAGTCCTCGGCCGCCGAGTCCTCGTGCCCGAGCGCCCCCGGGACCAGCCGCGTAGTGGCGTCGATGGCGACCATGGCGGCGAGCTCGCCGCCGCTGAGTACGTAGTCGCCGATGGACAGCTCCTCGTCCACCTCGGCCTCGAGCAGCCGCTCGTCGATGCCCTCGTAGCGGCCACAGAGGTAGATCACCCGCTCGCGGGCCGCCAGGCGCGCCACCCCGTCCTGATCCAGCCGCGCCCCCTGGGGGCTGAGGTGAATCACCCGGGCCGGGCGCGGATCCGCTGCCCGAGCCGCTTGGATGACCCGGCGCAGCGGCTCCACCTTCATCACCATGCCGGGACCACCGCCGTAGGGCCGGTCGTCCACGGTGGCGTGCCGATCGGTTGCGTAGTCCCGCGGGTTCCACGCAGCCAGCTCGATCAGGCCCCGCTCGGCCGCCCGGCCGACCACCCCGAACCGGGCCACCTGCTCGACCATCTCCGGGAAGACGGTGACGACGTCGATGCGCCTAGAATTCGGGGTCCCAGTCAACCTCGATGACGCCTTCCTGCTGATCGACCCGCTGAACGACGTGGTCGAGGGTAAACGGGATCAGCCGCTCTCGCTCGCCGCGCACGACCATGACGTCGTTGGCGCCGGTCTCGAACAGGTGGCTGACAGCCCCCAGCTCGACGCCGTCGACGGTGCGCACCGCCAGCCCCTGCAGATCGACCCAGTAGTATTCGCCGGGATCCGGCTCCGGCAGCAGCTCCCGCGCTACCGCGATGTCGCTGCCAACCCACTGCCGCGCTTCGTCGCGATCATCGATGCCGGCGACCCGGGCGATCAGGCCTTTGCCCTGCTCCTGCCCCGCCTCGAGCCGAACAGCCCGCCAGCCGTCGGCGGTGGCCAGCTCCCAGTCGGCGTAAGCGAACAGGTTGGTTTTCGGCTGGGTGTAGGAGTAGACCTTGACCCACCCCGCCACACCGAACAGCCCGACGATCCGGCCGACGACGACCCGCCTGGGCTCACGATCCGGCATGGACCGCGGACCGGCTTACTGAGCCGGTTGCTCGGCGCGCTCGGCCTGCCGGATCAGCTGAGCCGCACGCTCCGTCGGCTGCGCACCCTTGGCGATCCACGCCTTCGAGCGCTCGACGTCCAGCTTCAGCGGCGCCTCCTGCCCCGAGGCCACGGGGTTGAAGTAGCCCAGGCGCTCGATGAAGGCGCCGTCCCGCGGCTTTTTCGCCTCGGTAACTACGATGTGGTAGAAGGGCCGCTTCTTCGCGCCCGCCCTTGCCAGTCGAATGGTAACCATATGCGCCCTTGCGATTCCCGTTACGTTGAGTCATCGGCCCCGCGGCGGGGCTTCTGATACGTACTTGAGTAAACCGGGCATTGTACTCGCTTTGTCACTGAAGGGAAGGGTCTGCACGGAGAAAAGCGCCTCGCTCAGTCGGCGCCGTCCTCCGGATCGGCGTTGCTGAAACGCCTCAGCAACCGATCCCGGTAGCCCTGCTCGGCGACGTACAGGGCATCGGCGTCGTGGCCGCTGCGCTCGAGCCGGGCGCGCAGCAGCGACAGCCGCCGCTCGGCCTGGCTGCGCTGCTCCGCCGCCTCGGCGGAGGCATCGGCGTAGAGGGCGTCGATGAGGTCCTCGAGGCTGCGGATCTCCTGGCGCTCGGCCAACTCCGGTGGGATGCAGTTGGCGTTCTTGAGCACCCGGTAGGCGGTGCGCAGATGCTCGGGGATCATGGAGTCGTCATCGAGCTCCAGCGGCTGCCCGGCGCCGGGCAGGTCCTGGAGCTCGCCCTGCTCCACGGCCTCTTCCAGTCGGCGTTCGGCAATCCGGTCGATGAGGCTCATAACACGCCCTCCCAGAAGGCCTTCACATCCTCGACACGGCGGGTCAGCGGCATCGCCGGCAGGCTGTTGCGGAACAGTCGGCCGTAGGGTTTGCCGAGCAGGCGCGGGTCCGCAATCATCAGCACGCCGCGGTCGGCGTCGTCGCGGATCAGGCGCCCGGCCCCCTGTTTCAGGGCGATGACCGCCTCGGGTAAGAGGATATCGCGAAACGCCACCCCGCCGGCATCCTCTACCGCGCGCTGCCGGGCGGCGGTCACCGGATCTCCCGGGGCGGCGAACGGCAGGCGGTCGATGATCACCGCCGAGAGCGCCGCCCCGCGGATGTCCACCCCCTGCCAGAAGCTCGCCGTACCCAGCAGGACGGCGTCGCCGGCTTGGGCGAAGGCCTCCAGCAGCCGCCCCTGCGGGGCATCGCCCTGGACCAGCAGCGGTCGCCTCAGGGCCGTCTCCAGCTGCTCGCGGGCCAGGCGCAGCGCCCGATGACTGGTGAACAGCAGGAAAACCCCGCCCGGCGTGCAGTCGATCACCTCGCGGGCCCGCGCCACCACCGCCTGATCGTACCCCGCCTGGTTGGGCAACGGGAGCCCGCTGGGGCAGTAGAGCAGGGACTGGCCGGCGTAGTCGAACGGACTGGGCAGCTGCTCGGTGCGCACCGTATCGGCCAGCCCGAGGCGGCCCCGGAACGCAGCGAAGGAGCTACCCACCGCCAGCGTGGCCGAGAGCAGAACCCAGGCATCGGCCTCCCGCTCCATGTGCCGGCGAAAACTGCCGCCCACATCCAGGGGTGTCCGGTGCAGGGCGAAACCCCGCCCGCGGGTCTCGTACCACTGGACCTCGCCCTCCGCGGGGGCGAGGAAGCAGCCGAGGGCCTCCTCCAGCTCACCGGCGCGCCGGTGGCACGCCTCCAGCTCGGGGCCACGCTCGGCCACCAGAGCGAGGGCTTGCTGCAGGCCAGCCGCTGCCCCGCGCAGGGCTTCGGCCGCCTCGGCGCCCCCCGATTCGGCCACCGTGTACCAGGCATCCCGCTGCTCCCCCCCTTCCAGGGCCAGGCGCAGCCCGGCGACCGCCGCCTCCAGGGTATCGATGGCCGCGCGCAAATCCGGCATGTCGCCCGCTTCGCGCCGGTCGGCGATACGCACATCGCGAACCAGATCGCGGATCGCCCGCGCCGAGACCGAGTGACCGAAGAAACGCGCGGCCGTGTCCGGGAGCAGGTGGGCCTCGTCGAGGATCACCGCTTCCGCCTCGGGCAGCACGGCCCCGTAGCCGGCATCCTTCACCGCCCAGTCGGCCAGCAGCAGGTGGTGGTTGACCACCAGCACGTCGGCCTCGTGGGCACGCCGGCGAGCCTCGTAGAAGAAGCACGTGTCGTAGGCCGGGCAACCCTGACCGAGACAGCGCTCGGGCGTGGCGGTGATGCGCTCGGCCACCCCCTCGACGCCCTGCGGCGCCTCGGCCAGGTCGCCGCTGTCCGTCGCCCGCGCCCACTCCGCCGCCGTCTGGATGGCCGCGACCTCGTCGGGGGCGGTGAACGGCCCTTCCTCCACGGCCCGCTGCAGCCGGTAACGGCACAGGTAGTTGGCCCGCCCCTTGAGCAGGGCGGTGCGCATCGGCTGCGGGGATGCGCCCTGCAGCGCCGCCCGCACCCGGGGCAGATCGCGGTGGTAGAGCTGATCCTGCAGGGTCCGGGTGCCGGTGGAGATGATCACCCGGCGGCCGTCGAGGAGCGTGGGCACCAGGTAGGCGTAGGTCTTGCCGATACCGGTGCCCGCCTCGGCCACCAGCACCTCGCCGTCGGCTAGCGTGTCGGCCACCGCGGCGCCAAGCTGCAGCTGCCCCGGGCGCGCGGCGAACCCTTCGATGGCCCGGCTGACCGCCCCGCCGACATCGAGTTCGGCGACCACGGCCCGGGCGAAGGCTCCCCCGGGCGGCCTAGAATCGGCCAAGGCCACCGTCTCCGGTATCACCGAAACTTCGCGCCGAGGAGGCCGCGTCCCGGGCGCCGCCCCGGTCACCGCGCTCCATGCGCGCCGCCGCCACCAGCCACCACGCCTCGCGCATCACGGCGAGGTCGTCGCCGCCGGTGTCTACGGCGCGCAGGGCCAGCTCCTCGGCCCGCTGGTGGTGCCCCTGCTGGTAGCGCACCGCCGCCAGGTTCTGCCACAGCACCGCCCGCTCCGGCGCCTGGTCCAGGGCCTGCTCCAGGTGCTGTACCGCCCGGTCGTAGTCGCGCCTCTCGTAGGCCTCCCGCGCCTGCTGCGCCAGCGCCGCGATCTCATCGGCACCGCCCCGGGTCTCCTGCCGGGCGTCGGACTGTGGCTGTGACCACCAGCCCCCCTGTTCCTGCTCCGGCTCCTGCTGCGGCTGCGGCTGCGACCACCAGCCACCCTGCTCCTGCTGTGCCTCATCCCGGTCGTCCTGCCGGGGCGCTTCGGCCTGCGTGCGCGCGTCGCCACCGCCATCGGCAATGCCGTCATCAGGAGGCACATAGCAGGCCAGCGGCGCCAGGCAGACCAGTGCCGGCAGCGCGGAGAGCTTCCGCCATCGCATCATTCGGGGGCCTCGTTACAGAACCGGGCTTTGCTGCCGCCAAGGGTACCAGAGCCGGGCGGAACCCGGCGCGACGCTTTACGGCCGGACAGCCGCCACGCTATAAGGGGCACGCGCGGGCACCGCGGCCCGTTGGCGGGATCCGCAGCCGCACGGCACCCACAGCCAGGAAAGAACGCATGGCCACGCCCCCGGAACACGCACACCCCGACGCCCGCGCGGTCACCCGCTCGCGCCAGGAGGTCGCCGAGCAGGTGGCCGAGCGCAGTTCGGCGATCGGCATTGAGGCGGTGCAGATCACCGAGGTCCTCAACGCCCTGGCCGCCGCCTTCGAGCGGCAGAATGAGTCGTTCAGCGACCTGCGCACCAACGCCCGCAGCATGGCCCGCAGCAACGAGGTGGTCCACCAGGCCGTCGACCGCGCCCAGCAGGTGGCCACCGAGGCCGGCAGCAACGTGGAGCACTCACGGGCCCGGATCCAGAAGGCGCTGGAGGAGATCCGCGAGCTGGCCGAGTCGGTGACGCGGGTGGAACGCCAGCTCGGTGCCCTCAACGAGGCGCTGCAGGGCGTTTCGAAGGTCTCCAGCGAGATCGCCACCATCGCCAAGCAGACCAACCTGCTCGCGCTCAACGCCACCATCGAGGCCAACCGGGCCGGCGAGGTCGGCCGCGGCTTCGCCGTGGTGGCCGAGCACGTCAAGGCGCTGGCCAAGCAGACCGCCGACGCCACCGATGACATCCACACCATCCTCGACGAGCTGACCCACATCATCGACCGCCTGGTCCAGAAAGGCGGCGAAAGCACGCTGCAGGCCGAGGCGGTGCGCGACGGCACCGAGGCGATCCAGGAGATCATGGAGACCGCCGGCAGCGCCATGGCCGATATCGACACCGACTCGGGCCGCGTCCGCGAGTCGGTGCATACCATCGACCACTACTGCCGGCGCACCGTCGAGGGGCTCGAAGAGCTGGCCGACACCGTGCGCCGGGCCACCGACACGCTGCAGGCCGCCGACCAGCGCGCCGAGAAGATCAGTCGCCACGCCCACGAGCTGATCCGGCGCACCGCCGTCGACGGGGTGGAGACCCGGGACACGCGGCTGATCCGGCGGATCCGCCGGATCGCCGCCGAACTGGGCGAGACGCTGCCGGCCGAGGCCGGCGCCGAGCAGATCGCCGCCCAGGCGCGCTCCGCCCTCGAGCAGCTCGTCGAGGGAGAAACCGGCGTACGCGCCGCCCTGATCTGCGACGCCGAGGGGCACTGCCTGGCGGCCACCGTGCCGCCGGGCGGCGCGACCGGCCTGCGCGATGCTCTGCAGGGACAGCGGCTCGACGACCGCCCCACCCGCTCGGCCCTGCGCAGCCGCGAGCCGTACCTGCTGCAGACCTACCGGCTGCAGTACGGCGGCGCGGGGCCGGTGGTCCAGGAGATCAGCGCACCGGTGCAGGCCGGGGGGCAGGTCCGGGGCTGCCTGCGGGTGATCTACGGCGGCGAGTGAACGATAGCGACGGAGCAGCGGGTATGGCGTTCATCGATTTCTTGAGGGGCCGTGGCTTCCTACCGGGGCGCTCCGGCGCTCCCCGGGCGGATACCGGACGGGACGCCCGGGAGCACGCCCTGGCGCAGGCCATCCGCGGCGTCTCGGAGGAGACCAGCCAGCTGGGCCTGGAGGTCTCCGACGTGCACGGCAACGTGGACGACACCGCCGCGCAGATGGAGCGCGAGGCGCGGTTGTTCCAGGAGCTGCGCGAGTCGTGCCAGCGCCTGTCCGAGGCGAACAAGGTCGTCGACGCGGCGGCCCGTAACGCCCAGCACGTCTCCGGTGCAGCGCGGGCCGACATGCGCCGCTCCGAAGACCGCATCCGCGATGCTCTGCAGCGGATCGCCGGGCTGAGCACCTCGGTGCGCGAGATCGAGAGCGACCTGGAGCATCTCAACGAGGCGATGCAGCGGGTCACCAAGGTGGCGCGGGGGATCGGCGCCATCGCCAAGCAGACCAACCTGCTCGCCCTCAATGCGTCCATCGAGGCAGCCCGTGCCGGCGATGCCGGCCAGGGGTTCGCCGTGGTGGCCGAGCAGGTCAAGTCCCTGGCCGCCCAGACCAGCGAGGCCACCGGGGACATGGACCGCACCCTGCAGAACCTCACCGAGCAGACCCAGGAGCTGATCGCCATCGGCCACCACAGCACGCGCCGGGCGCAGCGGGTGGAGCAGACCACGGGGCAGATGCAGAGCCTGTTCGAGCAGCTCGAGCAGTCCATGGCGTCGGTGGATGCCGAATCGGCGCGGATCGCCGAGGCGGTCCAGGAGATCGACACGCAGAGCGAGCACACCATCGAGCGCTTCGACCACAACACCGCCGAGCTGGAGGCCTCCCACTCTGACCTCGAGCGCGGCCGGGCCCAGATCGACCGCTTCCTCGCTTTCACCGAGGAGCTGATGAACCTGGCCAACGCCTCGGACGTCGAGACCGAGGACACCCCATACATCGTCCGGGTCATGGAGGTCGCGCGGCAGGTGTCGGAGCGCTTCGAGGCGGCCATCCGCGAAGGCGAGATCAGCGAGGCGGACCTCTTCGACCGCGACTACCGCGAGGTCCCGGGGACCGACCCACAGCAGTATGAGACGCGGTTCGTGGCCTTCACCGATCGGGTCCTGCCCGAGCTCCAGGAGCCGCCACTGGAGGATGCGCACATCTCCGGGTGTTTCGTCATCGACAACCGGGGCTACATCCCCACCCACAATCGCCACGTCTCGCACCCGCAGCGTCCCGGCGACCCACAGTGGAACGCCCGCCACGCCCGGCAGCGGCGTATCTGGGAGGACCGCACCGCACAGTCGGCGGCGCGCAACGAGAAACCCTTCCTGCTGCAGACCTACCGGCGGGACATGGGCGGCGGCCGCTTCGAGTTGATCCGCGACGTCTCCGCCCCGATCCAGGTCCGGGGCAAACACTGGGGGGCGGTGCGGATGCTCTACGAGCCATAGCCGCCACCGGCCGGGGCGCCGGCGCCACCGCCCCGGCCGCGTCGGTCAGCCGAACAGGCGGCGGACCTTCTCCAGGGCCACCACCAGGCTCTCCACCTCGTCGTGGGTGTTGTAGACGCCGAACGACGCCCGTGCCGTGGCCGGCACGCCGTAGCGCTCCATCAGCGGCTGGGCGCAGTGGTGACCGGCGCGGATGGCGATCCCCTGCTCGTCGAGGAGCATGGCCACGTCGTTGGGGTGCGTCCCCTCCATGATGAAGGAGACGGCCCCGGCCCGACGCTGCGGCCGGCCGATGAGCTGCACCCCCGGCACCGCGGCGATGGCCTCGGCCGCGTGGCCGACCAGTTCTTCCTCCCGAGCGGCGATCCGTTCGCGGCCGATGGCCTCGATATAGCGCAGTGCCTCGCCCAGGCCGATGGCGCCGGCGATATTCGGCGTCCCCGCCTCGAAGCGCGCCGGCGGCTCGGCGTACTCGGTGCCCTCGAAGGAGACGTGGCGGATCATGTCGCCCCCGCCCTGATACGGCACCATCCCGGCCAGGTGCTCATAGCGGCCCCACAGGACGCCGATGCCGGTAGGCCCGTAGGCCTTGTGGCCCGAGAAGGCGTAGAAGTCGACCCCCAGCTCCTGGACGTCCACCGGCAGATGGGGAGCGGCCTGCGCCCCGTCCAGGAGCACGGGCACCCCTTCGGCCCGGGCCATGGCGGCGATCTCCGCCACCGGGTTGACGGTACCGAGGGCGTTGGAGACGTGGACCACGCTGACCAGCCGGGTGCGCTCATGGATCATGCCGCGCACCGTTTCCAGATCCACGTCGCCGTTGTCGTCGATGGGCACCACCCGCAGGGTGGCACCGGTCCGCTCGCAGACCAGCTGCCAGGGAACGATGTTCGAGTGGTGCTCCATGTGGGTGACGAGGATCTCATCCCCCGGCCCGACCCGGGGCGCGACGAAGCTGTGCGCCACCAGATTGATCGCCTCGGTGACCCCGCGCAGGAAGATGACCTCCCGCTCGCTGGGGGCGTTGAGGAAGCGCTGGGCCTCGGTCCGCGCCCCCTCGAAGGCCGTGGTCGCCTCCTGGGAGAGGGTGTGCACCCCGCGATGGACGTTGGCGTAGTAGTGCTGATAGCAGCCGAGTTCGGCATCGATCACCGACTGCGGCTTCTGCGCACTGGCGGCGCTGTCGAGGTAGATCAGCGGCCGTCCGTTGACCTCGCGGCGGAGCACGGGGAAGTCGGCGCGCAGCCGGTCCACATCCACCGCCCCCGGGCGGGTCGCCTCCTCGACCATGCTCATGCCTCAAAACCCTCCAGTTGCTCGCCGCCCGGCAGGAACCGGCGCAGGAGCGCACGCTCGTACGCGGCGGCCTGCGGGCAACGCACGGTCTCCACCACCTCGGCGACGAAGGCGTAGGTCAGCAGGCTCTTGGCCACGACGGGATCGATGCCGCGGGCGCGCATGTAGAACAGCGCCTGCTCATCGAGCTCGCCCACCGTGGAGCCGTGGGTGCAGCGCACGTCGTCGGCGAAGATCTCCAGGCGCGGATTGGAGTGGGCCAGCGCCCGCGGGCTGAGGATCAGGTTGCGGTTCTCCTGCTCGGCGTCGGTCTTCTGCGCCCCCGGATGGACCTTGATCAGGCCGTCGAAGACGGTCTCCGAGCGCCCGTCGAGCACGCCCTTGAAGACCTGGCGACTGCGCGTGTGCTCGGCGTCGTGGTGGACCCAGGTGTGGTGGTCGACGAAGCGCTGGCCGTCGCTGAGGTGGATGCCGGTGAGATCCCCCTCGCCGTTATCGCCTTGTACGGTCGCCTCGATGTCCACACGCACCTTGTCGCCGCCCCAGACAAAGGAGTGGGCGCCGACCCGGGCATCGCGGGCAGCGGTGCCGCTGACCGCCCCCAGCTGGCAGCCGGCGTCGCCCTCCTCGCTGATCCGGGTCAGATCCACCTGGGCGCCGGCATCGGCGATGAGCTCGGTGACCGGACAGCTGAGGTAGGCCGCCTGCGGATCACCGCTATGGTACTCCACCACACGCAGGTGGCTGGCCTCCTCGCCGTGGACGATCACACGCGGGTAGACGGCGTGGCCGGCAGTGGCAGCGCTGGTGTAGCAGACGATAAGCAGCGGCGCCTCGACCATCGCCCCGCGGGCCACCTGCACGGCCACTCCCTCGCCCATCAAAGCGGTGTTCAGGGCGATGAACGGGCTGTTGGCCGGGTCGGCGTGGGCGGCCAGATGCGTCTGCAGCCAGGCGGGTTCCTCGGCCAGCGCCTCGCTCAGGGGGCGCACCGAGACCCCGGCGGGCAGCTTGGCGTAATCCGAACGCGCCGGATCCAGCTGCCCATCAACGAAGACCAGCCGGGGCCCATCGCCGGGCGGGAGAAGTTGATCAAGCCGCCCGGTCAGGCCGTCGTCTACCTCGCCCGGGCCCTGCGGCGGGCGAAAGTCGCTGCGCAGCACCGGGGTCAGGTCGATGTGCTTCCACGCCTCCCAGCGCCGGGTCGGGAAGCCGTGGGCGTCGAAGGTGGCCATGGCCGCGCGACGACGCTCGGCCAGCCAGGCCGGCCCCGGGTCGGCGAGGTCGTCGAAGACCGCGCGCGGGTGACTCTTGAGCTCTTCCACCGCTCCCATGTCAGGCAGCCTCCTCGTCCTCGAACAGGGCGTAGCCGGTGCGCTCCAGCTCCTCGGCCAGCTCCTTGCCGCCGGAGCGCACGATGCGCCCGTTGACCATGACGTGCACGTAGTCCGGCACGATGTAGCTGAGCAGGCGCTGGTAGTGGGTGATGATCAAAAACGAGCGCTGCGGGTCGCGCATGCTGTTCACGCCGTCGGCCACAGCGCGCAGGGCGTCGATGTCCAGCCCGGAATCGGTCTCGTCGAGGATACACAGCCGCGGCTCGAGCATGGCCATGTGGAAGATCTCGTTGCGCTTCTTCTCGCCGCCGGAGAAGCCGGCGTTGACCGGTCGGTTGAGAAGCGACTCGTCAAGCTTGACCCATTGCGCCCGCTCGCGGGCCATCTTGAGGAAGCTGACCGGGTCGATCTCGCCCTCACCCCGGGCCTCACGGGCGGCGTTGACCGCCGCCTTGAGGAAGTAGCTGTTGCTCACCCCGGGGATCTCCACCGGGTACTGGAAGCCGAGAAAGACCCCGGCCCGGGCCCGCTCCTCGGGCTCCATCTCGAACAGATCCTGCCCCTCGAAGGTCACCGCGCCGTCGGTGACCTCGTAGCTCTCATCGCCGGCGAGCACCTTGGACAGGGTGCTCTTGCCCGAACCGTTGGGCCCCATGATGGCGTGCACCTCGCCGGGGCCCATCTCGAAGTCGATGCCCTTGAGGATCTCCGTCGTCTCGACGCTGGCGTGGAGGTTGTTGATCTTCAGCATGGTCCGCTTCTCCTGGGAATCTGTCTTATCCGACGCTGTCCTCGAGGGTGACCTCGAGCAGCTTCTGCGCCTCGACGGCGAACTCCATGGGCAGCTCCTGGAAGACCTCCTTGCAGAAGCCGTTGACGATCATGGAGACCGCGTCCTCCTCGCTGATGCCACGCTGCTTGCAGTAGAAGATCTGGTCATCGCCGATCTTCGAGGTGGTGGCCTCGTGCTCGAGCTGCGCGGTGGGGTTCTGGATGTCGATGTACGGGAACGTGTGGGCGCCGCAGTGGGAACTCATGAGCATGGAGTCGCACTGCGAGTAGTTGCGGGCATTGCCCGCCGTCGGCAGCACCTTGACCAGGCCACGATAGCTCTGCTGGCCGTAGTCCGCCGAGATCCCCTTGGAGATGATGTGGCTGCGGGTGTTGTTGCCGATGTGGATCATCTTGGTGCCGGTATCCGCCTGCTGACGGCCACGGGTCACCGCCACCGAGTAGAACTCGCCGATGGAGTCGTCGCCCTTGAGCACGCAGCTCGGATACTTCCAGGTGATCGCCGAACCGGTCTCCACCTGGGTCCAGGAGATCTTCGAGCGCTTACCGGCGCACAGGCCGCGCTTGGTCACGAAGTTGTAGACGCCGCCGACGCCGTTCTCGTCGCCGGGGTACCAGTTCTGAACCGTGGAGTACTTGATCTGCGCATCGTCGTGGGCGTAAAGCTCGACCACGGCGGCGTGCAGCTGGTTCTCGTCACGCTGCGGCGCGGTGCAGCCCTCCAGGTAGGAGACCGAACTGCCTTTCTCGGCAATGATCAGGGTCCGCTCGAACTGCCCGGTATGCCCGGCGTTGATGCGGAAGTAGGTGGACAGCTCCATGGGGCACTCCACGCCCTCGGGGATGTAGACGAAAGAGCCGTCCGAGAAGACCGCCGAGTTCAACGCGGCAAAGAAGTTGTCCTTGCGCGGCACGACGCTGCCGATGTACTGCCGCACCAGCTCCGGATACTCGTGCAGCGCTTCGGAGATCGAGCAGAAGATGACCCCGTGCTTGGCCAGCTCGTCCTTGAAAGTGGTGGTCACGGAGACGGAGTCGAAGACCGCATCCACCGCCACGTTGGAGCGCCGGGCGCCCTCGGCAGGCTCGCCCTCCTCCTGCACGCCCGCGAGCATCTTTTGCTCGTGCAGCGGAATGCCGAGCTTCTCGTAGGTCTCGAGCAGCTTCGGGTCGACCTCGTCGAGGCTCTTCGGCCCCTGCTTGGGGGCGGCGTAGTAGGAGATGGCCTGGAAGTCGATGGGCGGGAACTGCACGTTCTGCCACTGCGGCACGGCCATCTCCAGCCAGCCGCGGTAGGCTTCGAGCCGCCACTCGAGCATCCACTCCGGCTCGCCCTTCTTCTCGGAGATGAACCGGATGGTCTCCTCGTTGAGCCCCGGTGGTGCAAACTCCTGCTCGATATCGGTGAAGAAGCCGGCCTCGTAGCCCCGGCTGGTGAACCGTTCAATGGTTTCGTTGCTGCTCGACATGTCGCCCAAGCCTCCGGCTGCTCAGTGGCCAATAACCTGTTGACGGGGGTAGATCCCCACCGGCGCGCTGGCCGGCTCGCCCATCTCCGCCAGACTCACCGCCGCCAGGGCCTGCCGGACCACGGAGCTGATCCGCGACCAGGTGGCGCTGGCATTGCAGTCCTCGACGTGCGTGCAAGTATCGGTCCCGCTCTCGACGCACTCGGTGAAGGCGATCGGCCCCTCGAGGGCCTCGATGACCTCGGCCACCGAGATCTGCTCGGGGGGCCGGGCCAGGCCGTAGCCGCCCTTGGCGCCGCGGTAGGAGCACAGCAGCCCGGCATGCACCAGCTGCTTCATGACCTTGCTAACCATCGGTTGCGGCAGGCCGTGGGCGCCCGCCAGCTGCGCGGCGTTGACCCGTTCTCCCGGCCGGCGTGCCATGGCCGAGAGGATGACAACGCCGTAATCGGTCTCGCGGTTGATTCGGAGCATGATCTCTGACTTCGCTCAATCCGTACTCAAAGGGTACATATTCCCGAACCCGAAGGGAAGACTCTTTAGAAGTCTTATAGTTCTAGGCGTGCGCCCCTCCTGGATCCCCGCGGCGGCGCCGATCCATGGCAGGATGGGGGCGACTTGCCCGATCAGGAGAGCAGCTGTTGAATCCCCGGCCGCACAAACCGCGACTGCGCACAACCTACCGGCTGATCATCGAGGAGCGTGACAACGGCTGGGAGGTAGTCTTCTACAACGAACAGGGCGGCGTGCAGCACATCGGCAACTCGCAGACCGAGATCGCGGCGCTGCGCTCGGCCTACTTCATCGCCCGTTACTACCACTACGAGCACGACGTGCTCATGCGCACCCGGCACGGCGACAAACGCCTGGATATCGAGACCCTGATGCAGAACCGCCGTCCGAGCTGAACCGCAGGCCCGCTCAGGAAGCGGCGGCCGTGGCGTCGCCGCCGCCGAGGGCCTGCTCCTCGATACGGCGGATCTCGTCCCGCACCTGCGCGGCCGCCTCGAACTCGAGATCCCTGGCGTGCTCATGCATCCGCTTCTCCAGCTCACGGATCCGCCGTACCGCCTCCGCCGGCGACAGCCCGGCGTACGCGCCGGCCTCTTCGGCCACTCCGGCCGCCCGTTGCGGCGCGCCCGGCGCCGGCACCCCGCCGCGCTCCATGATGTCGGGCACCTCTTTGCGGATGCCCTGCGGGGTGATGCCGTGGGCCTCGTTGTGGGCGATCTGCTTGGCCCGCCGACGCTCGGTCTCGTCGATGGCGCGGCGCATGGAGTCGGTCACCTGATCGGCGTAGAGGATCGCGCGGCCGCTGATGTTGCGAGCCGCCCGGCCGATGGTCTGAATCAGTGAACGGGTCGAGCGCAGGAACCCCTCCTTGTCGGCATCGAGGATCGCCACCAGCGAGACCTCGGGGATATCGAGCCCCTCGCGCAGCAGGTTGATGCCGACCAGGCAGTCGAAATGACCCAGGCGCAGGTCACGGATAATCTCGGTGCGCTCAACGGTGTCCACGTCGGAGTGCAGATAGCGCACGCGGATCCCGTTCTCCTCCAGGTACTCGGTCAGGTCCTCGGCCATGCGCTTGGTCAGCGTGGTGACCAGCACGCGCTCGTCCCGCTCGGCGCGGGCGCGGATCTCGCCATAGACATCATCGACCTGCGCGGTGGCCGGGCGCACCTCCACCTCCGGATCGACCAGCCCGGTGGGGCGAACCACCTGCTCGACCACCTGCCCGGCGTGCTCCTCCTCGAACGGGCCGGGCGTTGCCGAGACGAAGACCGTCTGCGGCGCCAGGCGCCGGAACTCCTCGAACTTCAGCGGCCGATTATCCAGCGCCGAGGGCAGGCGGAAGCCGTAGTCGACCAGCGTCTGCTTGCGCGAACGGTCGCCCTTGTACATGCCGCCGATCTGCGGAACGGTGACGTGGCACTCATCGATGAACAGCACCGCCTCCGGCGGGATGTAATCGAACAGGGTCGGCGGCGGCTCACCGGCCGCCCGCCCGGAGAGGTAGCGCGAGTAGTTCTCGATGCCATTGCAATAGCCGAGCTCGAGCATCATCTCCATGTCGAAGCGGGTCCGCTCCTCGAGCCGCTGCGCCTCCACCAGCTTGTCGGCGGCGCGCAGCTCGCTGAGGCGCTCGCGCAGCTCCTCCTTGATCTGCTCGACGGCCCGGTGCAGCTGCTCCTTCGGGGTCACGTAGTGGGTCTTCGGATAGATGGTCACCCGCGGCACCCGGCGCAGCAGCTCGCCGGTGAGCGGGTCGAACCAGCTGATCTCCTCGATTTCATCGTCGAAGAGCTGCACCCGCACCGCCTCCTCCGGGGACTCGGCCGGGAAGATGTCGATCACCTCGCCGCGGGCGCGGTAGGTCCCGCGGGTGAGTTCGGTGTCGTTGCGGGTGTACTGCAGCTCGGCGAGCCGGCGCAGGATCGCCCGCTGGTCGATGCGCTCGCCGCGGACCAGGTGCAGGAGCATCGACATGTACGCCTGCGGGTCACCGAGGCCGTAGATGGACGATACCGAGGCGACGATGACCGTATCCTGGTGCTCGAGGAGCGCCTTGGTGGCGGACAGGCGCATCTGCTCGATGTGCTCGTTCACCGAGGCATCCTTCTCGATGAAGGTATCCGACGACGGCACGTACGCCTCGGGCTGGTAGTAGTCGTAGTAGGAGACGAAGTACTCGACCCGGTTCTCCGGCAGGAACTCGCGCATCTCGCCATAGAGCTGGGCGGCCAGGGTCTTGTTGGGAGCGAGCAGGATCGCCGGGCGCTGCAGCCGCTCAATGACGTTGGCGATGGTGAACGTCTTGCCGGAACCGGTGACCCCGAGCAAGGTCTGATCCGAGAGCCCCGACTCGATCCCCTCGACGAGCTCCTCGATGGCCTGGGGCTGATCACCCGCCGGCTGAAACCGGGCATTGAGCTTGAAACGTTCCGTCATCGAACCCCCGCATTCATCTTGGGCGCACCCTGACCCGGCGCCCTGCACAAAGCGTCTACCCGCTCGACCAACGACACCACCTGCCGGACCCTGCCCACTGAACCCCGAAGCCTCAACCCCGCCCCACGCGCACTGAACCGTGAACACCCGACCCGAAAACCCTTATCATACGCACCGAGCCCAACTTTCAACGCGGAGCCAGACCATGGACCTTCAGCTTGCCGATCGCGTCCAGCGCATCAAGCCATCGCCGACGCTCGCCGTCACCGCCCGCGCCGCCGAGCTGCGCGCCGCCGGCCACGACGTCATCGGCCTCGGCGCCGGCGAACCGGACTTCGACACCCCCCCGCACATCATCGAGGCCGCCGTCCGGGCCGCCCAACAGGGGCAGACCCGCTACACCGCCGTGGACGGTACTGCCGAGCTCAAGCAGGCGGTCATCGACAAGCTCGAGCGCGACAACCGCCTGAACTACGAGCCCAGCCAGATCCTCGTCTCCAGCGGTGCCAAGCAGTCCCTGTTCAACGCCATGGCGGCGGTGCTCAACGAGGGCGACGAAGTGGTCATCCCAGCGCCCTACTGGGTCTCGTACCCGGACATGGCCCTGGTCTTCGGTGCTCAGCCGGTGTTCGTGGCCGCCGGTGCCGAGAGCCGCTTCAAGATCACCCCCGAGCAGCTCGAGCAGGCCCTGACCCGCAAGACCCGCATGGTCATCCTCAACAGCCCGTCCAACCCCACCGGCACCGCCTACACCCGTGACGAACTGGCGGCGCTGGGCGCCGTGCTCGAGCAGCACCCCCAGGTGGTGGTGGTCAGCGATGACATCTACGAGCACATCCTCTGGCGCGATGAACCCTTCACCAACATCGCCATGGCCGCCCCGCAGCTGGTCGACCGGACCATCGTGGTCAACGGCGTCTCCAAGGCGTACGCCATGACCGGGTGGCGGATCGGCTACGCGGCCGGCCCAGCCCCGCTGATCGGCGCCATGAAGAAGGTGCAGTCGCAGAGCACCTCCAACCCGGCTTCCATCTCCCAGGCCGGCGCGCTGGCCGCGCTCAACGGCGATCAGGGCTGCATCCAGCCCATGCTCGAGCAGTTCAAGGCCCGCCACGACTTCGTCGTCGAGCGGCTGAACGCCATGCCGGGGGTCAGCTGCACACCCTGCGACGGCACCTTCTACTGCTTCCCGCACATGGAGGAGGCGATGAACCGGGTCGGCGCCAAGGACGATGTGGCCTTCGCCGAGCAGCTGATCAACGACGCCGGCGTCGCCCTGGTCCCGGGTTCCGCCTTCGGTCTCCCCGGGTACGCGCGCATCTCCTATGCTACAAGTATGGAGAACCTGGAGCGCGCCATGGACCGGCTGCAGCAGGCCCTGGGCGGCTGATCGGCACCGCTCCTCGCCCCCGCGATGGCCCCGGGCGATCGCGGGGGCGGCAGGACGGGCACGGAAAACCCCATAGAGGCTTGACCAACGCAGTGGAGGATCGGCAGAATACGCAGCGCATCGTGAGGTGACACCACGCTTCCCCGGTAGCTCAGCGGTAGAGCAAGTGACTGTTAATCACTGGGTCGGCGGTTCGAATCCGTCCCGGGGAGCCATCCACCACCCCTTCCTGTCGGCCACCCGACTCCGCGGGCGCAAGGTGATAACCCTGTATCACCGGGAGGCCGGGCGACCCCTCACCGGTATGAGAGGCCGCCACCCCCAAGTCCGGATCTCAGCAGCATTCCCGCTCGATGGCGGAGAGCATGCTCAGACCCGCATCATCGCCGCGCTGAACGAATAACTCCCGGATCACGTTAATCTGCGCGTGGACCATCAGGCGCGTATCCGGCTCTGAACCATCCCGGCCGCCCAGCTCACGCTCCAGATACCGCCGCACTCGGCTATTCTCCGGCTCCTCTGCGATGTGGCGGTCAACGCACTGGAGCAGGCGCTGGATGGCCCGCTCACAATCCAGACCGGGGCTGAGCTCAGACATCGCCGTACTCGATCACCAGGTCCTCGTCACGCACCACCATCTGGCACATCAGACGCCAGTTGGTGGGCAGATCATCGACGCGCATGCGATCGATCTCCGCTTGGGTGACCTTGCCCAGCTCGAGCAGGACCCGCTCCTCGCGGTCCGTCAGTGGACCCGCCATTGTCCCTTTTGCGACACCGTAATGGACATAAACCAGACAACTGCCACACTCGCCGTCCTGGCAATCGAAAGAGATCGGGATGTGGTTCCGGCGGGCCAGTTTCAGGACCGGCTCCGTATGACTGCCTGCCACCGCCTCTACGGTTTGCTCCCCGTGGTCTGGATGCCGAAAGGTCACGCTGGGCATAGCTCCACTCCTGCCTTGCCAAATGGGTTATGGATCGATCGAAGCACCACCCATCCAGCAACTTTCGGGCCATGGCGCGACCGCCCTCCACGGGCCCAGAGGTCATGCGGCAGAGGCGAACCTATTCCAGGGTGAAGCCGACCTTGATCGTCACCTGCCAGTGACTCACTCGCCCGTCCTCGATATGGCCTCGGGTATCCACCACCTGGAACCAGCGCAGGTGGCGAAGGCTCTCGCCGGCACGTGCGATGGCGTTGTTGACGGCCTCCTCGATCCCGTCGGGCGACGAACCAGTCAGTTCGACGATCTTGTAGACGTGGTCACTCATCCGTGATGCTCCTGATGACTGGGAAGTGGACAGCGGCCGATGCCCGGCTCCGCTCTGGCGGGGCCGGGCATGCCCTTTCACCCCGGCCCGGACCGGGGTGAAACCGCGGTTACGCCTCCAGGTCGTATCGGTCGGCGTTCATGACCTTGGTCCAGGCCGCGACGAAATCGTGGACGAACTTCTCCTGGTTGTCGTCCTGGGCATAAACCTCGGCGTAGGAGCGCAGGATCGAGTTGGAGCCGAAGACCAGGTCCACCCGGGTCGCCGTCCACTTCACTGCATCGCTGCTGCGCTCACGGATCTCGTAGCGGTTCTTGCCCACCGGCTTCCAGGTGTAGGCCATGTCGGTGAGGTTGACGAAGAAGTCGTTCGTCAGCTGCCCCTCGCGATCGGTGAGCACGCCATCCTTCGCACCGCCGTGGTTGGTGCCGAGCACCCGCATGCCGCCGACGAGGACAGTCATCTCCGGCGCCGTCAGACCCATCAGCTGCGTGCGGTCGAGCATCATCTCCTCGGGCTGGACCGCGTAGTCCTTCTTGAGCCAGTTGCGGTAACCGTCGGCGAGCGGCTCGAGGTACTGGAAGGAGTCGACATCGGTCATCTCCTGGCTGGCATCGCCGCGCCCCGGGGCGAAGGGCACCGTGATCTCGTGGCCGGCCGCCCGGGCCGCCTGCTCAATGCCCACGTTGCCAGCGAGTACGATGGTATCGGCCACGCTGGCCCCGGTCTCGGCAGCGATGCCCTCAAGAACGCCAAGCACCTTCGCCAGACGCTGGGGCTCGTTGCCCTCCCAGTCCTTCTGCGGGGCAAGCCGGATACGGGCGCCGTTGGCACCACCCCGGTAGTCGGAGCCGCGGAAGGTCCGGGCGCTGTCCCAGGCGGTGGCGACCATCTCGCCGATGCTCAGGCCGCTATCGGCGATCTTCGCCTTGACCTCATTCACATCGTAGTCTGTCCGGCCGGCCGGCACGGGGTCCTGCCAGATCAGATCCTCGGTCGGTGCCTCCGGTCCGATGTAGCGCGTCCGCGGCCCCAGATCCCGATGGGTGAGCTTGAACCAGGCCCGGGCGAAGACCTCGTCGAAGTAGGCGGGGTCGTTGTAAAAGCGCTCGGAGATCTTGCGATACGCCGGATCCATCTTCATGGCCATGTCCGCATCGGTCATGATCGGGTTCAGGCGGATCGACGGATCCTCGACGTCGACCGGCTTGTCCTCCTCCTTGATGTCCACCGGCTCCCACTGCCACGCGCCGGCGGGGCTCTTGGTCAACTCCCACTCGTAGTTGAGCAGCAGGTGGAAGTAGCCGTTATCCCAGCGCGTGGGATAGGTCGTCCAGGCGCCCTCGATCCCGCTGGAGACCGTGTCGCGCCCGATGCCCCGGGAGACCTTGTTGTTCCAGCCAAGGCCCTGTTCGTCGACATCGGCGGACTCCGGGTCCGGACCGAGATGCTCCACATTGCCGTTGCCGTGACACTTGCCCACCGTGTGCCCGCCGGCGGTCAGGGCGACGGTCTCCTCGTCGTTCATGGCCATGCGCTCGAAGGTGATGCGCACGTCTTCGGCGGTCCGCAGCGGATCCGGGTTGCCGTCCACGCCCTCGGGGTTGACGTAGATCAGGCCCATCATCACCGCCGCCAGCGGGTTCTCCAGCGACTCACGGTCGTCACCATAGCGGCTGTCCTCGGCATCACTCGGCGCCAGCCACTCCTTCTCCGAGCCCCAGTAGATGTCCTTCTCCGGGTGCCAGATATCCTCGCGCCCGAGGGAGAAGCCGTAGGTCTTCAGGCCCATGGACTCGTAGGCCACGTTGCCGGCAAGGATGATCAGGTCGGCCCAGCTGAGCCGGTTGCCGTACTTCTTCTTGATCGGCCAGAGCAGACGCCGCGCCTTGTCCAGGTTGACGTTGTCCGGCCAGCTGTTGATGGGGGCAAACCGCTGGTTGCCGGTGCCGCCGCCGCCCCGGCCGTCCGCCACCCGATAGGTGCCGGCGGCGTGCCAGGCCATGCGGATCATCAGCCCGCCGTAATGGCCCCAGTCCGCCGGCCACCACTCCTGACTGTCGGTCATGAGTTGGTGGAGATCCCGCTTGACCGCGTCGAGATCGAGCTTCTTGACCTCCTCACGATAGTTGAAGCCCGGGCCCATCGGATCGGGTTTGTGGTCGTGCTGGTGCAGGATGTCGAGGTTCAGGGCGTTGGGCCACATGTCCATGTTGGACTCGCCCACCTGGGTCATCGCGCCGTGCATCACCGGGCAGCCGCCGGTCTTCTGCTGATCGGTCATTGTTATCTCCGTTGCTTCCTGCGGATTGCCGTTTTGAACGATTCCATTTTGCGCTTGTGCGCAGTCTCACTCAAGACGGCTCCCTGATCGAATGTAGCAATCACAGTGTTCCTGTCACCCGCTGGGGCTACCCGGCGGATCAACGCACCGCTTGCAATGACATCCATCATCGCGATAATGCCGGCTTCCTTGGCAACCCTGGAGTCCGCATGAGCGACGCCAACGAGAACGGTGCGCGGGAGCCGGAGATCCCGCTTCCGAGCGTGACCACGGCCCTGCTCCCCATCGCCTTCACCATGGGCCTGATGGTCTTTCAGATCCTCGCCTTCGATGACTTCGTCCCCCACGTACCACTGGCCCTGGGCATCGCCTTCACCGGCCTGCTCGGCTGGTACCACGGCATCCGCTGGTGGCGGATGGAGAACGGCCTCTACCACGTCGTCCATATCGGTCTTCAGTCGGTGGCCATCCTGATCACAGTGGGCATGATCATCGGCACCTGGATCCTCTCGGGGACCGTGCCGCTGCTGATCTACTACGGCCTGCTGCTGATCACCCCGGAACTGTTCCTGCTCGCCGCCATGATCCTCACCGCCGTGGTCTCCATGGCCGTGGGCACCTCCTGGGGCACGGTCGGCACCGTGGGTCTGGCCCTGGTGGGCGTCGGCGAGGGGCTGGGCATTCCCATGGCCCTGACCGGCGGCGCCATCGTCTCGGGCGCCTTCTTCGGCGATAAGATGTCGCCGCTGTCCGACACCACCAATCTCGCCCCGGCCGTCACTGGCACCAACCTGTTCAGCCACATCCGCAACATGATGGCCACCTCCGTGCCGGCGCTGATTGTTGCCGGCACCGCGTACTGGGCCATCGGCTTTGGCTACGCGGACACCGGCCTGGAGAGCGGACGCATCGAGACCATCCTCGAGGGCCTGGAGGCGCAGTTCACGCTGCATCCGGTGCTGCTGCTGCCGGCGGTTCTGGTCATGGCCCTGGCGCTGCTGCGTTTCCCGGTGCTGCCCACGCTCTTTGCCGGTGCCATCGCCGGCGCGGTCATGGCGGTCCTCGTCCAGGGCACGGACCTGACCACCGCGATCATGGCGATGCAGGACGGCTTCGTCAGCGAGACCGGCGTCGAGTCGGTGGACGACCTGCTCTCCACCGGTGGCATCCAGTCGATGATGTGGACCATCTCGCTGGTGCTCATCGCCCTGGCCTTCGGCGGGATCCTGGAGCAGACGCGCAGCGTCGAGTCCATCCTCAACGCCATCATCCAGCGCATCCGAGGCCGCTTCTCGCTGTTCGCCGCCAGCACCGGCAGCGCCGCCGGCACCAACCTCATCTCCGGCGATCCCTACCTGTCCATCGCGCTACCGGGCCGGATGTACGCCCCGGTCTATCGGGGACAGGGACAATCGACCCTGAACCTGTCGCGTTCGGTGGAGGAAGGCGGGACCATGATCAACCCGCTGATCCCTTGGGGCGCGGGTGGTGCCTTCACCGCCGGTGCGCTGGGCATCCCGACGCTGGTCTACGCCCCCTTTGCCATCGTCTGCTGGCTGTCGCCGCTGATCGGCCTGCTCTTTGCTGCGACCGGGTGGTTCATGCCACGCGCCACCGAGGAAGAGCAGCAGCGCTGGCAGGACAACCATGAATCCATCATGGTCCAGGGCGGCGTGGTCAACTCCGCCGATCTCGACCCCGAGGAGCTGGAGCGGGCCTTCGACCGCTACCGGCGGCGCTGACTAGGGCACGGCAATGCCGCTGGGTTGGCCCAGCCACCCCGGCGGCATTGCCCGATGCCTAGCCGACCGATTTGCGCCTCCGATCCGGCGTAGGCACCATTGGGCGGTCGCCTGCTCAAGCCATCCAACGCGTCTTTCCAGTTAACGAAAAACCAACAGACCGCCTGCAACGGGGAAGCGAATCCTCATGCTCAGTGCCGTCCGTCTCACCCCGAAGCTGCTCCTCCTCTTTGGCGTCCCCACTCTGCTGGCCTTTGTCATCGTCGGCGGGATCGCCACCCACCAGGCCAACGACCGCTTCAGCACCGAGATCACCGACTCGACTCAGGAGCTGAGCGAGGCCGGTGCCGAGGCCATCAGCCAGTGGCTCGACACGCACACGGCCTACGTCTCCGCCCTGGCGCACAGCGAGGCGCTCGCCTCCGGCGACCCCGATCGGATCGGTGACTTCCTCGCCGGCCAGGGCGAGCACATGAGCGACGAATACGAAGTGCTGATCTTCGTCGACACCGAGGGGACGGCCACCTACCACCACGGCGGTGAGCAGACGGATCTCTCCGGGCGCGACTACTGGCAGACCATCGTCGAAGAGGAGCGGGAGACGCTGGTCATCTCCGATCCGGTCCACTCCGCCAGTACTGGCAATCCGATCACCGTCATCGCCCGGGCGGTTACCGATGCCGGGGGGGATGTCATCGGCCTGGTGGCGGTGACCGTCACCCTCGACACCCTGGCCGATGTGGTGGCATCGACTACGGATCGCGCTGGCGCCCTCGCCTGGGCCTTGAGCGCCGACGGCCTCACCGTCGCCCACCCGGACGAGGACGTGCGCATGGAAGAGAACGCGCTGGAGTCCGGGGATACCGACTACCAGGCGATCGCCCAGCGCATGGTCGACGGTGAGCGAGGCGTGGGCACCTTCAGCGGGGCCGACGACACCGCCTACACAGCGGCCTTTGCCCCGGTCTCCGGACTCTCCGGCTGGTCGCTGGGGATCGCCGTGCCAGAATCAGAACTGATGGCCGCTGCCCGCGATCTGCAGCAGAACCTGCTGATCGTCTTCGCCGCGGCGGTGGTGCTGCTTGGCGGGATCATCGTCCTGGTGGCCCGGCGCATCGCGCAGCCGATCGCCGCCACCGGCCGGGCACTGGGCGAGATCGCCAGCGGCGAAGCCGACCTCACCCGCCGCCTGGAGGTCCATTCCCGGGATGAGGTGGGCGAACTGGCCACCAACTTCAACGCCTTCATCGACCGGCTCCAGGGGTTGATCGGCTCGGTCGCCGACGCCTCAACCCAGCTCTCCGCCTCCGCCGAGGAGCTGTCGGCCTCGGTGCGCGAGACCAGCGGCCAGCTGCGCGAGCAGCAGTCCGAGACCGAGCAGGTGGCCACCTCCATGAACGAGATGGCGGCCACCATCCAGCAGGTCGCCGAAAACGCCTCGGACGCCTCCGAAGCGGCCCGCCGGTCCGATCAGGCCGCCCAGTCGGGCTCGGAGGTCGTGCAGGAGAACGCCGACGAGATCCGTCAGGTGGCACAGCAGGCCGAGACCGCCGCCGGCGTCGTCCAGCAGCTCAATGAAGACGCCGAGCGGGTTACCAAGGTGCTCGACGTGATCCACGAGATCACCGAGCAGACCAACCTGCTTGCCCTCAACGCCGCCATCGAGGCGGCCCGCGCCGGGGAGAACGGCCGCGGGTTCTCGGTCGTCGCCGAGGAGGTGCGCAAGCTGGCCACCCGCACCCAGACCTCCACCGAGGAGATCCGCGAGATCCTCGACACCCTGCGCGGGCGCATCGAAGAGGCGGCCCAGGCCATGGAGAACGGCCGCAGCAGCTCTGGCCAGGCAGTAACCATTGCCTCGCGCGCGTCGGAGTCGCTGGGTGCGATCACCGAGTCCGTAGGGACCATCAACGACATGAACACCCAGATCGCCAGCGCTGCGGAGGAGCAGTCGGCGGCCTCCGAGGAGATCAACCGCTCGCTGACCCAGATCAAGGCGACCATCGACGCCACCGCAAGCGGCGCCTCCCAGGTCGCATCGGCCAGCGAGGAAGTCGCCCGGCTGGCCGCCGACCTGCAGGACCGCGTGGGGCAGTTCCGCGTCCGCTGACCGGGGCTGCCCCGATCAGCCGCCGCGGCGCAGGGCGGGCACCGCCGTCAGGGCGCGGAGCAGCGTGACCAGGGGCGAGCGGTACTGCAGGGTGCGCCCGGTGCCGGTGACCCCGCGGATTCGGGGCACCAGGACATCGGCCACCCGTTCCGGGGGCTCGGCCAGGCGATCAATAATCGGCCGGGCGCTTTCGGGCAAATCGGCGAGCAGCAGCTCGGTGCGCACCAGCCCGGGACGCAGCTCGTGGACGCCCACCCCGCGCTCGCCGGCGGCCTGCAGCTCGCGACGCAGCTGACGGGAGAGCTCCGCCACCGCCAGCTTGCTGACCCGATGCGGGATGGAGGTCCGCGAGAAACGCGCCCCCAGCCCCGAGAACCCGAAGTTGAACAGGTGGTAGCACGGCTGCTGCGCCGCCGGTTGGGCCTGCATGCGCCGCAGCGCCGCCGCACAAAGCTGCATGGAGCCGGTGAGGTTGGTCGCGCAGGTGCCAGCAATGTCCGCCGTATCCAGCCCGGTCAGCGGCCGCTTGAAGCGCCCGGCGGTACCGGCGTTATTCACCCAGCGGTGGATGGTCCCCAGTCGCTCGACGGCGAAATCCGCCAGCCGCTCGGCCTCCCCGGGGTCGGCGACGTCGGCGGCGAGGACGTGTAGACGCTCCCCGGCCCCCATGGCGGCGGCCAGCTCGGTCCGCGCCGCATCCAGCCGCGCCGGATCCCGGGCGCAGACGACCACGGTATCCCCGGCGGCGAGGAAACGCTGCGCCATGGCCAGGCCCAGGCCGCGGCTGCCGCCGGTGAGCACCACCCCGAGCGGCGGCCCGGCGGCCGCGGAGGCGGGGTGGTTGTGCGGGGATGCGGAGGGCTCGCTCATAATCGCTGCAAGCTAGCCGGCCGCCCGCCCCCGGGGAACCCCCCGGGGCCGCGGCCCCCCCCCCCCCCCGGTAACA
>NZ_JAJNRE010000016.1:0-59017 GCF_022228025.1 Halorhodospira sp. 9622
TCGTTGCCGGACTCAACCAGTGCCTGCCATTGACTTATTTATTCAGTTTGCTAATGCCCGTTAGTAGGGGTGCCACGTGCTGCGGTAACAAAGGAGGACTGAAGAAGTAGCCTTGACCTTCGAGGCACCCGTTATCGACCAGGAAGTCCCGCTGCACCCGGTTCTCGATGCCCTCGGCGATCACTTGCTTGTCCAGGTTTTCACCCATCGCGATGATAGCGCGGATGATAGCGGCATCCTCGGGATGGTGAGCCGGGTTCGCCTCCATCTCGGCTATGAAGGAACGGTCGATCTTGATCGCATGGACAGGTAGGCGCTTGAGATAATTTAGGGATGAGTAGGCGGTCCCGAAGTCATCGATAGCGATCCGCAGGCCCAACTCACTGAGTTCAGACAGTTTGTGCGCCGTCTCGGCTACGTGGTGCATGGCAGCGCTTTCGGTAATCTCCAGCTCGAGGTCGCCAGCATCCACACCGGTTTCGTGGAGCACCGTGCGGATCCGTGAAATGACTGCCGGGTCTCGCAGTTCGCACGCCGAGAGATTGACGGCGACCGGTACGGTCGGGACACCCTGATCTTTCCAGGTGCGGATTTGGATGCAGGTCTGTCGCAAGATCTCGGGGCCCAGAGACAAGATGAACCCCGTTTCCTCCGCCCGCGGTATGAAACGATCTGGCGCGAGCTGTCCCCGGATCGGATGCTGCCAGCGCACCAAGGCTTCGAGGCTGAGCACGGCTCCCGTTGAGAGGTTGACGCGTGGTTGATAGATGACGTGGAACTGCCCCTCGTCCAGCGCGACGCGCATTGCCTGATCCAGTTCCATGCGCTCTTGTAGCGCGGCATCCATCTCCGGGGTATAAAACTGATAGCACCGTCTTCCTTCGGCCTTGGCTCGGTACATGGCGGTATCAGCGTGTCGAACTAGTTCCTCGGCTGCGTCGCTGTCTTCCGGAGACATGGCGATGCCCATGCTCACCGTCACTCGAACCTCTTTGCCGTCAAGCCACACCGGCTCGCCGATGGCCGCCTGGATCCGCTCGATTACCGCGATAACGCTCTCCTCATGATCGAGACGCGGCAAAAGCAGGACGAACTCATCTCCGCCGAAACGCGCGATGGTGTCTTGCGCCCGGAGTATGCCCCGTACCCTTCTGGAGATTTCGACCAGCAGCTCGTCACCAAGTGTGTGACCGAGCGAATCGTTCACGACCTTGAAATCGTCCAGATCGATGAACACAACCGCGAGGACACCTTGCTCCCTCTGTGATTGCGCCACGGCCTGGCTGATCCGGTCCAACAGGAGGTTGCGATTGGGGAGGCCTGTCAGCGGGTCGTGAAAAGCGAGATACTCCAGGCGCTCCATCAAGGCGCGCTTGTCGGTGATGTCCTCCGCCAGTTTGATGTAGTGGGTGATTTCACCCGAGGCATCGCGCACCGGTGCAATCCTGGCTCGCTCTAGGTAAGACCCGCCGGAACGCTTGCGATTCGTTAACTCGCCTTCCCAGATGCCCGTGGTGCGGATCGCCTGCCAGATTTCGCCGTGTTTCTGAAACTCTTCTTGCTCATGGCTCAGAAACCCGGTCGCTTGCCCCACGATCTCGTCTCGAGAGAACCCGGTTACGTCGCAGAAAGTCTGATTGACGTAATCGATCACGCCCTCGGTATCAGAGATAACGACCAGGCCGGGGCTCTGCTCAACGGCGTAGGCCAGCCACTCGTTGCGTTCCTCCGCGCGTTTACGCTCGGTGATATCCAAGCTAGACCCAAGGATCTTCTCGAGTCGGCCATGCGCGCCGTACACGGCGGTGGCCTGGTAGAGGATCCAGCGCCAGCTACCGTCCCGGTGGCGCGCCCGCACCTCGGCGCGGGCGCGTCCGTGCGGCTGCTCGGTGCACGCCTGAAACAAACTCTCCGCTGCACCCTGTTCTTCGTGGTGAATGCGCGACAGCCATGCCTCCAGGGCATCGCTCAGTTCGTGGTCCTGATAGCCGAGCTGCGCCTTGAACTCAGGGGAGAAAAAGACCGTTCTAGACGGTCGCCACTCAAAGAGGCCGAGGTTGCCGCCCTGAACGGCTTCCCAGAGCCGCTCGCGGTCCCGGCTTCGCGCCGTGATATCGACATCCATGCAGTAGAGGCGCAGGTCATCCTCCGTAACGCGAACCATTACATGGCAGGAGAAGACGGTTACCGGATGGCCGTGCCGATGGCGCAGCACCAGGATCTCCGAGGAGGGCAGACTCGCGCCCTCACGCAGCTCCTGCATGCGCCGGATAAACGAGTCGCGCGCCTCTGGGGGGATAATAAGGTCTGCTAGGTTGCCCCCCATAGCCTCCTCGGCTGTATAGCCATAGAGCCGTTCACTGGCACGGTTCCAGTGAACCACTGTGCCGTCGAGCTGATACCCCTGGATCGCGATATCCGGTACGGTATCCAGGACATGCGCCAGCGCGATCTCATTACGGCGGAGGGACTCCTCGGTCTCTCTCCGGGCGGTCACATCGTGGTTAATCGCGCAGTACCCCCGGTACGAACCGGAATCGTCCCAGACCTCTCGGCGTGCCTGCTCAATACAGCGAACTTCCCCCGATCGGGTGAGGATGCGGAAATGTAAAGTTGTTGCAGCAGTATCGTTGTTGGTCTGGCAATGCTCACCGTGGTGGGCGCGGTCGTCGGGGTGGATTAGGCGCTCCAAAAGGTTAGGATCATCCAACAGTTCTTGCGCCGAGTAACCGGTAACCGACTGACAGGCCGACGAGACGTAGAGGAGTCGTCCGTCCTGCCCCACCCAGTAGACCCATTCGGGTAAGGAATCCGCCAGAAGCCGTTCACGTTCCTCACGCAACCGCTCGGGGGCATCCCGGTACCTGGCTGGCGATCTTCGACGCTGCTTCATGGGCTAGCCGCTCGGCAGGGGCTATCTGAGGAGAGCAAATGAGCCGCGGTGGTTCTTTGAACTTGGACCAGGGTTGGAGAAGAAGTCAAGGAGCCCGCTGGGGGTAAGCTGCGCCGGTCCGGGATGTTCTTGCGGCACTGTGCATCGGGCTGCGACAGGCGGTCGCCGCGGCACGTCCGGCACCCCTCAAGGCTCGATCGTCCCTGATCGAGCGCCCCGCGGCCATCAAGGCCCGCGGTCTTTGAAACGGGTAACCGGCCGCTAGGCCGATACCAACTCGTACCCGGCGGCGGCCAGCTCCTTGCTTAGGGTCTCGATGTGGGCCGGGCCCACCTCGCAGCAGCCACCGACGATGCTCGCACCCTGTCGCACCCAGCCCAGCGCATGCTCGGCATAGGCGGCGGGGTCGAGGTCCTTGCGGGCCTCCAGCACATCGACCGTACCCCCCGGCTGCAGTGCCTCGACGGAGGTGAAGGCGTTGGCGTAGGCGCCGAACGGCACGCCAAACTCCGCGATCTCGCTCATGGCCGTGGTGACTGCCTCGGGCACCGCGCAGTTGATCAGCACGCCCTGCGCGCCCACGGCCACCACTTCACGAGCCGCTTCGGCAAGAGACTCGCCGGAGCGCAGGCGTGTGCCATCCCCGTCGTCCACCGTGAACGCCGTCCAGACCGGCAGATTGCTCTCTACCCCGGCGATCGTGGCGGCACGGGCCTCTCGGGTAAGGGACATGGTTTCGCAGAGGAAAAGATCGACCCCCTCGGCCTGGGCATCGACCATCTGGCGGTAGTCGGCGTGACAGGTGGCGTCGTCCGGCGCTACGTCGGGGCGATAGCTCGCCACCAGCGGTGGCAGGCAACCGGCGATGCGCACATCCTGACCCGTTTCCTCACGGGCCGTGCGGGCGGCGTTTAGTGCCGCCTCGTGCAGGGGATGGAACAGATCGGGGTCCCCGTCACGGGCCAGACGGCGCGGGGTGGCACTATAGGTGTTGGCGGTGATCACCCGGGCGCCGGCCTTGATGAAGTCGCGGTGGGCGGCGACCACCAGCTCCGGCTCTTCCAGCATCACCTGGGCGGACCACAGCGGTGACGCCGGGCGGCTGCTGCGCCGGCGCAGCTCCTGCCCCATGCCACCATCCAGTACCACGACCCGATTGCCTTGAGCATTCACCATTAAAGTATCCCCTTGTTTCCGCGAAAGCAGTCGACCCCGGCGGGGCCCGCTCGCCCCGAGGGTGACCGCCTCACCTTACGCACAAGGGGCAGGCCCCGAAAATAGCGCCGCACCCCGAAGCCGACGAAATTGGAGCCGCCGCGGACCCCGTCGAACAGGCCGAAGACGCCGGAGCGGTGGTGGATGCGCACGAATCCACTCCAGGCCCGCCCCGGGGGCTTGCCCTCCAACTCCAGCAGCAGGTAGTTGAGCAATCGGGTGGAGGCTTTCTCGTCGTCCTTATCCCCACGGGGCTCGATGGGGGGCTCCTCGGTCGCCCAGGACAGCCCCTCGCCGAAGGCCGCCCGGGTATCCAGCCAGCGATCCCAGGGGAAGCGGGTCCAGCGCGCGACCAGCACGCCGTTGATCTCCCCATGGCGCTGCAGACCGGTGTGCCGGACCAGCTGCCCCTCCACCTCCAGGTCCAGGCCGCCGCGGCGGGCGAAGCGGGTGCCGTAGGCCACGCTCAGCAGATAGCTCTCCTGCCGGCTGGCGGAGGCCCGGCTGATGATATGAACCAGCCGGTTCTGGGCGCTCTGGCCGACGTAGAGCGCCACATAGGACCGGCTGTCACCGGCTCCCGCCGGCTCTGCCCGCTCCATGGCCCCAGACGACGGGCCCGCCAGGACCAGGATCAGGGTGACAAGAGCGAGCCGGCCTCCCCTCATAACGATCACACCTTTGCGCCCGCACGAATCCCCAGCCCCCAATGTAGCCCAGCGCCCCCCCGCCCTCGCCGCGGCGCGGCACGAGCCGTTACCCTGTCCGCCATGAACCGCCAGCCTGCCTCACGGAGATCCGGATGCGCTTGCTGCTGAGCCTCGCTGCGGCGGCCGGCCTGATCTACATCGGTTTCGGCGCGCTGCTTTTCTTCGGGCAGGAGCGGATGGTCCACCTGCCGCAGATCCCTTCCCGCGAGCTGCAATCCGCCCCGGCGGACCGCGGCTGGGACTATCAGGATCTGGCCATCCCGAGCACCGACGGGGTCACCCTGCACGGCTGGCGCATCCCGGCTGATAGCCCCCGCGGGGTGGTGGTGTTCTTCCACGGCAACGCCGGAAACATCTCCCACCGCCTGGACACGATCGCGATCCTCCGCGATCTGGGGCTGGATGTGATCATCTTCGACTACCGCGGGTACGGGCAAAGCGAAGGCAGCGCCCACGAGGCGGGGCTGCACGAGGATGCCCGTGCGGTGGCCCGCTGGGTGCGCGAGGAACTGGGCGTGCCCAGCGAGCGGATGGTCTTCCATGGCCGCTCGCTGGGCGGTGCCCTGGCGGCCAGCGCGGCGCGCCACACCAGCCCGGCGGCGCTGATCCTGGAATCGAGCTTCACATCGGCCGAGGCGGTGGCCCGCGACCTCTATCCGTTCTACCCCGCCCGCTGGCTAACGCGGCTCGAATACGCCACTGCTGACTATCTCGCCGAGACCCGGGCGCCGGTGCTGATCGTTCACAGCCGTGACGACGAGATCATCCCCTACCACCACGCCCGCTCCCTGCGCGAGGCCGCCCCGGGCGAGGCGCAGCTGCTCACCATCCGCGGTGACCACAACACCGGTTTTCTCACCAGCGGCCGGGCGTATCGCGACGGGCTGCGGCAGTTCCTGGACCAGCACCTGCCGTGACCCGGCCAGGGCGAGGTGCGATCCGCACCCGAGCTGGCCCGCATCAGCACCACCGGGCGGGCCACGTAGAGCGCCAGCATCGAGAGGACTAGAATGATCAGCGAGTAGGCGCCGCCGAATCTGAACGAGGGGAACGAACCATGAAGGGAGTAGACGGCAAGGTCATCGTCATCACCGGGGCCGCTGGGGGCATCGGCGAGGCCACGGCACGCCACCTCCACGCCCAGGGGGCGCGCCTGTTGCTCACCGACCGGGAGCTCGACGGTGTGCAGCGGCTGGCCGAGGAGTTGGGTGAAGGCACCGCCGCCACGGCGGTGGACGTCTCCAGCCAGGCCGACAACGAGGCCATGATCCGCGAGGCCGAGTCGCAATTCGGGGCTGTGCACGGGGTCTTTCTCAACGCCGGCATCGAGGGTCGGGCCGGTCCGCTGGAAGCGGCGGACGACAGCGTCTGGGAGCAGGTGCTGGCGGTCAACGTGCACGGCGTCCGCTACGGCATCCAGGCCGCCCTGCCCGCTCTGCGCCGCGCCGGTGGCGGCAGCCTCCTGATCACCTCGAGTGTCGCTGGCGTGCGTGGCGTCGCCGGGCTGAGCCCCTACGTCAGCAGCAAGCACGCGGTCATGGGCCTGATGCGCACCGCCGCGGCTGAGCTCGGCGCCGAGGGGATCCGGGTCAACTGCGTGAACCCGGGCCCGGTGGACAACCGGATGATGCGCTCGATCGAGGATCAGGTCAGCCCCGGGCACGGCGACGAGGTCAAGCAGGGCTTCACGGCGCGCATCCCGCTCGGGCGCTACGTCAACAACGACGAGGTCGCGTCCGTGGCGGCCTTCCTGCTCTCTGATGCGGCCTCGGGGATCACCGGCTCCAACTACATGGTCGACGGCGGGATGACCGCCCAGTGACCGGCCAAGCGTGGGCCGCCCACCCGGGTGGCCCGCGTGTCTTACGGTGCCGTGGCCAGGAGCAGCCACACCACGCCCACCGCCACCGCGGCGGCGACGGCGGCACGGTAGAGCGGCGCAATCCAGGGCGGTGCGAAACCGTTGCGCTTGTAGCCGCTGATCATGGCCATGAGCAGCCGCTCGCCACGCACCCAGCGATACACCGCGATGGCCACCACGTGGAGGGTGATCAGGATCAGCAGCAGGTCGAAGGTGCGGCTGTGCAGGCGAGTCATGGTGCGCTCCATGTCGGAGCCGATCCAACCGGTCAGCGGTCCGCTACGCAGGATATCGTCGGTGGCGAATAGCCCCGATACCGCCTGCACCAGCACCAACGCCAGAAGGGCAACCACCGCCCAACCACCGAGTGGGTTGTGGCCGCGACTCGGGGTGCGGTCGCGCCACCAGTCCCGGAGGTAGCGGGCAATGGTGCGTGGACCCGCCAGAAAGTCGCCGAATCGCGCCGTCTCGCTGCCGAACCACCCCCATAGCAGCCGGAACAGGATCAGGGTGATGACCGCATAACCGCTCCACTGATGGAGATCCCAGCCCGACAGCCCCTGCTCCGCGCTGTACCACGAGAGCCCGAGGGCAACCACCAGGGCCCAGTGGAAGAGCCGTGTGGGTAAGTCCCAGACCAGAACCCGCTGTTCTCCGCTCATCATCCCCCTTCCATGCACGCGGGCGATCCTTGTGCGTACCGCTGACCCGCTGCTCGCACGGTATCCAGCCTAGCTCCTCACCCGGTGCCTGTCAGGCCCCTTGGGTGCTCCCGCGTTTGATCCAGCCCCAACCACCGACTAGGCTTGAGCAAGTGCTGCCAAGCAACGGATCCATCGGGGTCCACTTCCCCGGACCCGACTAGCGCGAAAGGAGGTGCCATGATGCGCAGACTGCTCTCCACCACCCTGGCCATCACGACCGGATGCCTGTTGGCGACCGGCGCAGTGGCACAATCCGACGAGGATCAGATCGATTACCGGCAGGCCGTGTTCACCCTGGTCGGCGCCAACTTCGGCCCGATGGGCGACATGGCTCAGGGTGAGATCGACTATGACGCCGAGCAGTTCGCCCGCAATGCGGCCCGCGTTGCGGACCTTAGCCGCATGGCCAAGGAGGGTTTTGAGGGCGGCCCTCACGATGGTGACACCGATGCCAAGCCGGCTATCTGGGATGAGTGGGACCGCTTCTCCGAGGGCATGACCCATTTCGAGACCGCCGCCCAGGAGCTTGCCGAGGCCACCGAAGGGGGGGATCGCGAGCTGGCGGATGTTCAGGATCGCTTCATGCAGGTCGCTGAATCCTGCCAGAGCTGCCACGACAACTACCGCGACAACTGATCCCCGGATGATCGATTAGGGGCGCCGCTCCGGGCGCCCCAACCCTTGGCAACCAGGACGGACCCGATCCGCGCACCACGCTCCGGATCGGACGATGCTCCGCGACGAGATCCCATTCCCCCGGGGCCGGTAAACGGCCCGGGCATACGCCGCCCGCCGGCGCTAACGCAGATCCAAGGTGATGCGGGTCCCGCCCTCTTCCACCGTAAACGCGGCATCCTCGAAGTCGGGCGGTCCCATGCGGCCCATGGCGCCGCGGCTAAAACCGGCGGGTTCTCTCGGCACACCCAGGAAGTTGGTGGTCAGATCGCCACTGCCGTCCAGGTCCTGGAAGGCGGCCACGGCGTACTGACCGGGGGTCAGATCGGAGATCGTCAGCGTCACCGCGTCGCCCTCCACCGGACGGGTCTTGCGCGCGCGCGCCCGGTCCGCATCGGGGAAGGCCTCCGCGTCGTCGAAGAGTGCGACGTAGACACTGCCCTGGTCGGCCTTCGGCAACAGGATCTCCACCTCCAGCGTCACGGCCCGCGCCGCGACACCAACGGTCAGACCGAGCATGAGCGCCACCACCCGGACCCCGAGCCTCCCCGCCCCTGGACACAGCCCCGCTTTCCCCGAACGGGGCGTCAACTGCCGCACCCTCACGTTCGTCCTCCTTAGCCGATCGTGTCCGCCAGCGCGCCGCCGCCATCGCGGTACGGTGCCAGCAGGCGGTCGATTAGTTCCAGCAGCTGGCGCCTCTCGGCCAGCGGCTCGCGGGTACCCGGCACCAGGTACGGTGAGACGCTCCGACGATCGAAGTAGAACCCTCCGGATTCCGGTGCGCTCGAGGCCTCAGCCCCACTGGGCCCGCCGGCCCTTGCCGCCAGCCACACCAAGGTGTCCGCCCCCTGCTCGGGACTGCGCAACCGGCCGCGGGTCCAGCGCCAGAACCCCGGGATCGCCTCACGCACCCCGGCGGTATCCACCCAGCCAGGATGCATGGCGCAGCAGTCCACATCGCGGAACAGCGGCATGCGGGCCATCTGCGCATTGACGATCGTCTGTGCGCGCTTGACGTTGGCGTAGGTGGCGACCTTGTCGTAGCGTTCGTTTTCAAAGATATGGCGCAGGTGCAGGCGCTGCAGGTACATCCCCCCGGAACTCATCCAGATCACGCGGGCGCCCTCGCGCAGCCTGCCGGAGCTGGCCAGGTTGTGGACGAGCAGGTAGTGCCCGAAGAGCTGCGAGGCCATCTGCAGCTCAACGCCGTCGGCATTGCGCGTGAACTGCTCCGGCATCCCTCCGGCGTTGAGGGCCACAAAGTCAAGCGGCGGAAGGGTCTCCCCCGCGCGTGCCACGGCCGCCCAGTCCCCCGTATCCAGCGTGCGGTAATCCGGGTCCCCGGTCCCTGCCCCGCGCCCGCAACTCAGCACTCGATGGCCCATGCCGCGCAGGCGCTCAACGGCTGCAGCGCCGATGCCACGACTGCCGCCGGTAATCAGGCCGGTCAGTGCCTCCTGCGGGCCTTCCCGCAGGCGGTCCCGGAACCCCGGCCAGGTGCGCGCGTGGCGCTCGAAGCCGCTACGGTCGAATGAGAAGTAGATGGATGCATCGAGTAGCCACTCGTGGGGTTTTCTCATGGGCAGACCGTTCCGTGCGGCGAAGGGTGTGGCGTATACTCCGCAGCTTAATCGCGCCGCGCTCGACATCAAAGGGAGGAGACTTCGAGCGATGCCCGTCAGGAAACCACCCCTTCGCACCATCCTGATCGCCCTGTGCGGGGCCCTCCTTGTCACCCCCGTCCAGGCCGACGACGACCCGCTCACCCGCGGTGAGCTCATCGCCCAGAGCTGCTTTGCCTGCCACGGCCCCGATGGCCAGGGTGCCGATACCATGCCGCCGATCGCCGGCTGGGACGAGGAGCTGATGGTGGAATATCTGGAAGACTTCCAGAAAGGCAAGCGCAACCCCACCGTGATGGACCGTCACGCAACCGGTTACACCGCGGACGAGATCCGCGAGCTTGCCGCCTACCTGAGTGAACTCGACTGAGGCCCTGGATCATGAGCCGATCATACTCCCGACGCGATTTCCTGCGCCTGGGTGCCACCGGTGGCACCATAGCCGCACTGGGGCTGGCCGGCTTCCCCACCCTGAGCCTGGCCCGCAGCCAGCTCGATGCCCGCATCGCCGTGGTCGGGGGCGGTTCCGCCGGTGCCACCGTGGCCCGGTACCTCAAGGAGCACGCACCCAACCTGCGGATCACTCTGATCGAGCCCAACGAGACCTACTACACCTGCTACGCTGGCAACTGGTACCTCGGCGGTTTCCGGGATCTGGACACGCTGGGCCACGGCTACGACAACCTGCGTGAACGCCATGGCATCGAAGTGATCCATGACCGCGCTGAAGAGCTGGACCTGGCCGGCAGGCGCGTCATGACCCGCAACCATACCCCCATCCAGTACGACCGCTTGGTGGTCGCCCCAGGTATCGACTTCGACTGGGACCGGGTCGAGGGCCTCGACCGAGAAGGTACCGAGCAAATCCCACACGCCTGGCAGGGCGGCCGCCCGTTCCGGATCCTGCGCGAGCAGCTCGAGGCTATGGACGACGGTGGCACCGTCATCGTCTGCCCGCCTGAGTCGCCGTACCGTTGCCCGCCCGGGCCTTACGAGCGCATGGCGCTGATCGCCCACTACCTCAAGTCCCATAAACCGCGGGCGAAAGTGCTGGGACTCGATCCGAAGGACAGCTTCTCGAAGCAGACCCTGTTCAAGCAGGGCTGGGAGGAGCTCTACGGCGACATGATCGAGTGGGTTCCCGCGTCCGCCGGCGGCGCCCCCGAACGGCTCTCGGTGGCAGACCGCAGAGTCTTCACCGACGGGGGGGACCAGATGCACCAGGGTGATGTCATCAACTTTATCCCGCCTCAGCAGGCCGGCGCCATCGCCCATCGGGCCGGCCTGGTCGACGACACCGGCTGGTGCCCGGTGGATCAGGAGACCTTCCGGTCGAAGCGGCACGAAGACGTCTACATCATCGGGGATGCGGCGATCGCAGGCGACATGCCCAAGTCAGCCCACAGCGCCAACAACCAGGGTAAACTGGTGGCCGCAACCATCGTCGGCGAACTCACTGGAGAGCCAAGCCCGGGGTTCCCCACGGTCAACACCTGTTACAGCCTGGTCGCACCCGATTGGGCGTTCACCATCGCGGCGGTCTTCGAGCACCGCGACGGACGAATCCGCGAGGTGGAGGGCTCCGGGGGGCTCAGCCCAGAGGACGAGGGCAAGGAGTTTCGTCAGGTCGAGGCCATTTACGCACCCGGCTGGTACGAATCAATCACCCGGGACATGTTCGGGTAGGGCGCTTCTGCCCGGTTGGCGATCGGGGATACGGCCGCGCTAGAGTGGGTCGCATCACCGGATGCCGGAAAGGACCCGTTCAACCATGCTGCGCCTTCTCAAGTGGCTCCTGCTGGGCCTCCTCGCCCTGATCCTGACCCTGGGCGTCGCCATTGCCGTGGCGGCGCTGGTTATCGACCCGAACGAATACCGCGATGACCTTGCCGCCCTCGCCGAGCGCGAGCTGGGCCGGGAGTTCGAGATCGAGGGCGAGATCGAGTGGTCGTTCTTCCCCTGGCTCGGTATCGAGGTCGGACGCATCACGATGGCCGACGCCGACGGCTACCACGACGAGCCGTTCGTTGAGTTCGACCGGCTCGCCGCCGCCATGAAGGTCTGGCCGCTGCTGCGCGGCGAACTGCACACGCGGGCCGTCGAGATCGAGCGTCCGGTTGTGCGGTTGATGCGTGACGAGGATGGCCAAGACAACTGGACGGACCTGGCAGAGCGATTCGCCGCGGCGGAGTCCGACGCCGGGCAGCAGCCCGCCGGAGCCGATGCCCCGGCGGATGCTGACGCGACCGAGCCCCCTCCGGCCGACCTTGAGGCCCTGGCGGGGATGGTCATCGGCGGAGTTCGTCTCAACGAGGGGGCCGTCTACTGGGAGGACCGCAGCGATGACCGGCGGATCCGGCTGGATCCCGTCAACCTGGAGATCGACACCCTGCGCTTGGACGAACCCGTGGGGATCCGGGCCGACGCCCTGGTCGGTGACGAGGAATACCTCGAGTTCACCAGTGAGGCCCGGCTGCGCCAAGCCGATGCCGGCCCGGAGCTGACGGCCAGCTGGTCGCTGAGCCCCCTCGATCCCAAGGGCCTGCTCGAGGCGCTCGGCGAGGAGCCGCCGGAGACCGAGGATCCCGGGGTGCTGCGCAGCTTTAGCGGCTCCGGGGAGATCGACGCCACGGCAGAGCGCATCGATCTGACCGGGCTCGCCGTCGAGCTGGATGACAGCCGGGTCGAGGGCGAGGCGGCCATCGAGCCCGCGCATCCGACCATCGAGCTGGCGCTGCAGCTCGACCACATCGATCTTGACCGCTACCTGCCGCCCGAAACAGCTGAGGGCGAGCCAAGCGGCCATGGCAACGGCGGGAACACGGACAGCGACGACGGTCCGCAAGAGGGGCTGGGGGATCTGCGCGAAGTGGCCCTGGACTTCCCGCTGGAGCCACTGCGCCCGCTGGTCGTCGAGGGCCGCATCGGCATCGACGAACTCCATGCCGCCGACCTGACGGTCAGCGACTTCGAGGCCCGGCTCACCGGCAGCGAGGGCGAGTTGGGTGCCGAATCCCTGCGCGCCCGCCTTTACGAAGGCGAGCTGGCCGGTCACGCCTGGCTGGATGCCCGCGGCGACGTACCCGCTTTCAACGTGGCCACCTCCCTCGAAGGCGTGGCCTTTGCGCCCCTACTGGAGGATCTGCTGGATCGTGACTGGCTCCACGGGCGCGGCCATTTCCATTTCGAGGGCAGTGGCGGGGGCGCGCACCTGCACGGGCTGATCGAGGATTTCGAGGGGTCGGGCCGGATCGCCGCCGAGGACGGCAACCTGCTCGGGCTGAACATCCCCCACAAGATCCGCGAGGCGGCGGCCCAGCTGCGCCGTGAGGAACCGCCGGAGGCCCCCGGCCATGACGAGCGGACGGACTTCTCGGACCTGACCGCGAGCTTCACCCTGGAAGACGGCATCGCGCACAACGAGGACCTGCTGCTCGAGTCGCCCGTGCTCCAGGCCACCGGCGAAGGGTCGGCAAACATCCTTGCCGAGGAGATCGACTACCGCGTGCGGGCAACCCTGCCCGACGGCCTGAACGAGGAGGATGCCCCGCTGCTGCACCGCCTGGCCGGGGCCACAATCCCCCTGGAGATCACCGGTTTTCTGTTTGAGCCGGACATCCGGCTCGACCTCGCCGAAGCCTTGGGTGAGGAGCGCCTGGAGCGTCTCGGTGCCGCACGCGAAGAGATCGAGGAGCGGGTGGACGAGGAGCGCGAACGCCTGGAACGGGAGGCCGAGCAGGAGCAGGAGCGTCTCGAACAGGAGGCGCGGGAGCAGCGCGAACGCCTCGAGCAGGAGGCGGAAGAGCAGCGCGACGAGGCGGAACGGCGCCTCCGCGACGAGGTGGAGAGCTTCTTCTAAGGAGGGATCATCGGATGGGCACACTCCTGTTCGGTCGCGCAGACTTGGAGAACCGGCTGGCGGCCATGACGCCGGAGGAGATCGACGAGCTTCCCTTCGGCGTCATCCAGATCGACGACAACGGATGCATCCTCCTCTACAACGCCACCGAGGGGACCATCACCGGTCGGGATCCGGCGGAGATGATCGGTCGCGATTTCTTCAACGAGGTCGCCCCATGCGGTCATACGGAGACCTTCTACGGTCGTTTCCGGGAGGGCGTCCGGAGCGGCGATCTCAACGAGATCTTCGACTACACCTTCGACTACCGGATGGCGCCGACGAAGGTCCGGGTGCACATGAAACGGGCCCTGAGCGGGGACAGCTACTGGATCTTCGTCAAGCGGATCAGTGCCCCGGCCGCCTGATGGAAGGGGCCCGTCGGCCGCCTGCACCCCCGGATCCCGCTGGCGTGGCGCGCAGCCGGGTGGCTCGGGGATAATGGGGACCCGCCCAAGCCCACCGGGCGCATGCCCAAGCCAGAGGGAGCCGCATGAGCGAAGACACCCCCAGACTCAACACCGACCTTGCCAGACAGGTTCAGGCCCTGGGCCTGGAGGCCGTCGACGCCCAGGACGACGAGCCAATGGCCACGGTGGAGGCCCTCATGCTCGGGACGCTTTCCTTCGCCCGCAACTACATGAGCGGTGCGGACCTGGCCGACTATCTCCGCTTCGTCGCCGAGCACGTCGAGCGGGCCGACGACGACCTGGAAGACGAACCGGGCGAAGAACCGTGATCGCACCGGCCCCCGGGCGGTAGGTAGCCCCGGGGCCGACCTCGCGACCTATTCGGCGGCCATGCGCTCGAGGGCATCGAGGGCCTGCTGCTCGCCCCCGACAAAGAACCGCACCTCGCCATCGGTGTCCCGGTAGAAGACCGTGGGTACGCTACGCACGCCCAGCTCTTGGGCCAGACGCATGTTGGCCTGGACGGCGTCGTAGCCGTCCACATCCTTCTCGTCCTCGATCATCGCCGCTGCATCTGCCTGCGCGCCCGAGCCGAGGAACCCGACCGGTACCCAGCGCCACTCCACGCTGGGCGTGGCATCGTTATCCACGGCGTTCTTCAGGTTGGTGCAGGCCGGGCAGTGCGGATCCTTGAAGGCGTAGACGCGGAAGTCGCTCTCGCCCTGCGCGATGTAGTGGCTATCGGCAAGGCGATCGAAGACGTCCGCCCGGGCGGACTCCCCCGGCGTGCCGTCAGAGCAGCCCACCATCAAAACCGCACCGCCCACGAGTCCCAAAACCGCCTGACGCATTACTCGACTCATCGATCACTCCCTCATCCATCCACCTGCGTAATGAGCCACCCGGGCGCGCCGCTGCGGCGCGCCCGGGCACCCCGCCTCAGTGCTCCACCCCGGGCAGCACGGCGTTGAGCAGGTGCGCCGCGCGCTCGTGGCCGGCCTCGGCCGCCTGCTCCCAAAGCTCGGCGGTGCGTTCCATGTCCGGCTCCGTCGTATGCCCCTCCAGGTACATCCAGCCTAGCTGAACCTTGGCCTCGGCATCTCCGGCGTCAGCCAGATCCCGGAAGGCCTCGTAGGCACCTTCCAGCTTCCCCTGCTCGTGGAGTTCGAAGGCCTCGTTCAGGGCCTGATCCGCTTCGCTCAGCTCCTCGTCCTGGCCGGACGCCGCTCCCGGCTCCGTGGCCTGGGCACCGCCGACCCAGCCGGTGACCGCCAGCACGAGCACCACAGCGAGCCAGTACGGTCTGTTGCGTTGTGGCCGCATGGATCTCCTCCGAAACGTCATCTGGGTCGGCGCAGCGTAACGCAGGATCGCCCCGCTGTCGCACCGCGACGATGCGCTCGGCCACGGAAAGGTGCATTCGCTCTATCATTGACCGGTTAACATCGATCGATAGCCATTGATCCTCGCAACCCGGCAAGGAAACCCCGCGCGGCAAACATGGTGAACCTCCCCCCGCAGCGCATTCTCCGAGCCCTCGGCGAGGGTGTAATGGGCGTCGACCGCCAGGGACGCTTCACCTTTCTCAACCCGGCCGCCCTGCGACTGCTCGGGTTCCGAGACGAAGCCAGCGTGATTGGCGAATCGGCCCATGCGCTGACCCACCACAGCCACCCCGATGGGCGCCCTTACCCGGAAGAGCATTGCCCCATCTACCGGGTCATCGAGACTGGCGAGGCCCTCGAGGCCTGGCAGGACCTGTTCTGGCGTAGCGACGGTACCGGCCTTCCCGTCCAGGTCTACGCCAGCCCGCTGGCAGCCGACGACGGCGAGATCACCGGTGCGGTGGTCTCCTTCCAGGATCGCAGCCACCAGCAGGCCCTGGAGCGGGAGCTGCGCGAGCAAAAACGGGCCCTCGAGCGCGAGCGGCAGCTGTTTATCGGCGGACCGACTGTCGTCTTCCAGTGGCGCATCACCGCTCAATGGCCGGTGGAGTACGTCTCGCCCAACGTTCAGCAGGTCCTCGGCCATTCACCCGAGGCCTTGCTCAGCGGCACCGTGCGCTATGGCGATCTGATCCACCCGGACGACTTCCGGCGCGTCGCCGAGGAGGTCGCCCACCACCGCGATCTCGGCTCGCGCCATTTCGAGCACCGCCCCTACCGCGTGCGCCACGCCGATGGCAGCTACCGCTGGGTTTACGACTCGACGGTGATCGACCGACGCCACAATGGGCCCGACTACCACTACGGCTACCTGGTGGATATCACCCGCGAGAAGGAGATTGAGCGGGCCCTCGCCGAGAAAGAGCAGCGCTACCGAATGGCGCAGAGCGCCGCCCGCTTCGGCATCTGGGAGTGGGATATCAGCACCGACCGGGTGCACTGGGACGACGACGCCTGGAGTCTGCTCGGCTACCCGCCGGAGCAGCGCATGGACATGGACTACGCCACCCTCCGCGAGCACATCCACCCGGACGATCGCGAGGCCGCGGAGAACGCCATTTACCAGCATCTGATCGCCCGCGACGACGGCAGCTACTCGCTGGAGCTGCGCCTGCGCCGGGCCGACGGCGACTGGCACTGGATCCACGCCCGGGGCCAGGTCGTGGCGCGGGATGCCGAGGGATTCCCCCGGCAGGTGCTGGGCATCCACACGGACATCAGTGAACTCAAGGCAGCCGAGCAGTCACCCCGTGATCAACGCTACCGACGGTTCCTGGAGGACTTCATCGGGATTGCCTACCAGAGGCGACTCGGTGAACCGGCCCCGGTCCTGCTGCGCGGCATGGTCGCTGAGATCACCGGCTACAACCAGGCGGATTTCATGGGCGGCCACTGCGACTGGACCTCCTTGATCCACCCCGAGGACCGCGAGCGGGTCCGGCAGCGGATCAGGGTGCTGATTGCCGAGGGCGGCACCTCGGACCTGAACTACCGCATCGTACACCGCGATGGCTCGGTGCGCTGGGTGCGCGATATCGGCCGTCTGGTGCGACTCAACAGCCAGGAAGACTGGGTCCTGCAGGGCGCGATCTACGACATCACCGAACAGAAGGAGGCGGAACGCGCCCGGGATACCTTCCTGGCTGCGGTCAGCCACGATCTGCGCACCCCCCTGAACACCATCGCCGGCTTCTGCGGGCTGCTGGCCGATACGCCACTCACCCCCCGGCAGGAGGAGTACCTCGGCTACTGCCGGAACGCGGCGGGGCAGCTGGAAGGGCTAATCGACACGCTGTTGGAGCTGTCCCGGCTGCACGCTGGCGGGCTGCGGCTTCAACCTCGGACGCTACGGCTGCGCCAATTCCTCCATGAGCAGCTAGCCCCCCTGGAGCATCAGGCCCGAAACCAAGGGCTCACCCTGCACTGGCACCCGGATGAGCGCCTCCCGGGGATCGTCCGCGGCGATCCGACCCGGCTGGCTCAGGTCCTGAATAACCTCGTGGGCAACGCCATCAAGTTCACCGAGCGCGGGTCGGTGGCGGTCTACGTGACTCCCGAAGGCGACGAGCGCATCAGTTTCCGCGTCAGCGATACCGGCCCCGGGATCCCGGAAGCCCTCCGGGCCTCCGTCTTCGAGCCATTCGCCCGCGGTGACCCAGCGCTGCACCGCGCCCCGGGGAGCGGGCTGGGGCTGGCTATCTGCAAGGAACTCGTTGCCCTGATGGGTGGTCGGATCGAGGTAACGAGCACTGAGGGATGCGGCACCACCTTCTCCTTCACCGTGTCGCTACCCACCTGCGAGGCAACGGATGCACCGACGGAGGCCGACACCGGCGTTCACGCGCCGCGGCGTCCGATCCCGGGCGACACACCACCGCAGGCCGTGGTGGCCGAAGACGAGCCAACCAGCGCCCTATTGCTCAGCAAGCTGTTGCAGCGCGCCGGCTGGGAGGTCACCACGGTCTCTGACGGCGAGGAGGCGATAGCCGCGTGGCAGCAGGCACAACCGGACCTGATGATCCTGGACATGCAGATGTCACACACCAACGGCGACCGGGCCGCAACGCGGATTCGGGAACTCGAACGGAGGCATCGGGTTCCGTATACGCCCATTGTGATACTCACCGCCCACGCCCTGGACGACGTCCGCGAGCGCGCCCTGCAGGCCGGGTGTGACCGCTACCTGACCAAGCCGGTGGCGACGGACGCCCTGCACGCCGTCCTGGACTGGGCCCGGGGTCAGAGTTCGGGATGAGGCTGCGCCCGGTCCGCCCCGCCCGGTTTCGCAACCCGTTCGGCCCTACCAAATCCCTGCTCCGGCTGCTTTTGACCGGCTTCGCGGTAGTGACGGCGCCGCTGATCCTGGCTCTGGCCATCGCCGCATGGTCCGTGGATCGGCTCGCCAGCGACAGTCAGATCGCCATCTATGAAGCCGTCGGCGTCACCGAGAACAGTGCCCACATGGCGCGTGTCGCCATGGATATCGAACGCGCTGCCCGCCGTTATGCCACCCACAACGACCCCGCCGCCCTTCAGGAGTATCGCCACTGGCGCCGCGAGCTGGCCGCAGCCGGCGCCCCGCCCGGTGCCTTCGGACCCGAGGAGGCCACCTGGCTTCACCAGGGGTTGCGGGTCGTAGAGTCCACCCTGGTGACCACGCTGCACCTGCTCGGGCCGGACCGGCCTGAGGCCACCGCCCAGGTGCCGGCACTGAGTCTGGCCCTGCACCGTTCGGTGGCCAGCATCTCCGCAGCCGGCTACCGACGGATCGACGAGGAGGTGGACCAGGTTCAGGCCTTCTCCGATCGGGCCCGCCAGATCTTCGTCTGGCATCTGCTTGCGGCGGTACCGATCACGCTGGCCTTCACCTTCTACTTTGCCGGACGCATCCACCGGCCTATCAAGGCCCTCGGTGACAACATCCGCCGGCTCGGGACGGCGGATTTCGAGCGCCCGGTGGCGGTCCGCGGCCCACAGGACCTGGAAAACCTGGGCCGCGAGCTGGATGACCTGCGCCGGCAACTGGCCGAGCTGCGCAACCAGCGCCAGCGGCTGCTGCGCCACTTCTCCCACGAGCTTAAGACGCCGCTGGCCGCCGTGCTCGAGGGGGCCGAACTCCTCCGCGATCCCACGTTCAACGGCGACCCGACACGACGCGAGGAGATCGCCGGGATCGTCCGCGAGAACGGCCACGAGCTGCGCCGCCAGATCGACAATCTTCTGCGCTTCGCGCGCCACGGCGAGGCCCTTGCCCGCCCGGCCCACTTCAACCGCCTGGACCTGGCCGCGCTGGTCCGCGAAGTCGTCGAGCGCCACGAGCTCACGGCCCGGCGCCGCGGCATCGAGATCCGGACCGACCTGGAACCCGCCGAGATCGAGGCCGATCGTGAACTCATGGCGACCGTGATCGATAACCTCCTCTCCAATGCCCTGCGCTATTCGCCGGAGAACCAGCCCATCGACCTGCTCCTGCGCGGCGACGACCAAGGGGTCACGCTCGAGGTACAGGATCGCGGGCAAGGCATCCCCGAGCACGAGCAATCGCTGATCTTCGAGCCGTTCCGCCAGGGCGAGACCCGGGGCAGCGGCTCGGTCAAGGGCAGCGGGCTGGGGCTGTCCCTGGTCCGCGAATGCCTGAATGCCCACGACGGCACCATCCAGGCGCTGGCACGTCCCGACGGGCCCGGCGCGAACATGCGCGTCTGGCTGCCCAGAGATGCGAAGGAGGCAACGGTATGACGCAACGCCCTCGGATCCTAGTGGTCGACGACGACCCGAGCCTGTGCCGGCTGATGGAGATGCGTCTGGAGGCCTCGGGCTACATGCCCACCACCTGTGAGAGCGGCGAGCGAGCCCTGGCCGAACTGGAACGCCAACCGGCGGACGCCGTGATCACCGACCTGCGCATGGAAGGCATGGACGGGCTGGCGCTATTCGATGCGGTCCGCGAGCGCTGGCCGGCCCTGCCGGTGATCATCCTCACCGCCCACGGCTCCATCCAGGATGCCGTCGAGGCGACTCGCCGCGGCGTCCACGAGTTCCTCACCAAGCCCTTCGACCCGCCCGACCTTCTTGAGCAGTTGGAGAAGGCCCTGTCAGCACGCGGCGGCCAGACCTCCGACACCGCCCGCGAGGCGGGACGGCGTCACGGCCTGGTGACCCGCAGCCCGCGCATGGAGGAAGTCCTTGAGCGCGCCTTGCTGGTCGCCGACTCCGACGCCAACGTCCTGATCCAGGGCGCCAGTGGCTCGGGCAAGGAACTCGTCGCCCGCGCCGTGCACGCCCACAGTCCCCGCGCCGAGGGGCCGTTCGTGCCGGTCAACTGTGGGGCCATCCCGGAGACGCTGCTCGAGTCCGAGCTCTTCGGGCACGTCCGTGGCGCTTTTACCGGCGCCGACCGGGATCGTGCTGGGCTGTTCCGCGATGCCGACGGCGGCACCCTGTTCCTCGATGAAATCGGCGACATGCCCGCGCAGCTGCAGGTCAAACTCCTGCGTGCCCTCCAGGAGCAGGTCATCCGCCCGGTGGGCGGACGCGACCCGATCCCGATCAACGTGCGCGTGCTCTCCGCTACCCACCGAGACCTGGAGGCCGCCCGTGCCGACGGCTCGTTTCGCGAGGACCTCTACTTCCGCCTGGCCGTCGTCACCCTGGCCCTGCCCGCGCTGACCGAGCGGCGCGAGGACATCCCCCTGCTCGCCCGCCACTTCCTGACCGAGGCCACCCGCCGCCACGGTCGTCCCGTCGAGGACCTCTCGCCGGAGGCCATCGAGGTGCTGGTCCAGGCCGACTGGCCAGGCAACGTGCGCCAGCTGCAGAATGTCATCGAGCAGTGCGTGGCCCTGAGCACCAGCGAGATCCTCCCCGAGCGCCTGATCCGCCAAGCCCTCAACCAAGATCAGGAACCGGCCATTCCCACCCTGGCCGAGGCCCGCGAGGCGTTCGAGCGTGACTACCTGATCCGGCTGCTCAAGCTCACTGAGGGGAACGTCAGTCAGGCCGCCCGGATCGCCGGGCGCAACCGCACCGAGTTCTACCGCCTGCTCGGTCGCCACCACCTCCAGGTGGCCGACTTCAAGGGCACCGGCGAGCCCCGCCACGACGTCTAGACGGCCTGGCCGGCTGCCACGCCGGAGGACCACGCCCACTGGAAGTTGTGGCCGCCCAGCTGCCCGGTCACATCGACGACCTCGCCGATGAAGTGAAGCCCGGGCACCTGACGGGCCGCCAGGGTGCGCGAAGAGAGCGCGTCGGTGTCGACGCCGCCGGCGGTCACCTCGGCCTTGGCGTAGCCGGCCGTACCGGCCGGGGTCAATCGCCAATCCTCAAGCCGCCGCGCCACCTCATCCAGGGCCTGATTGCTGTAGCCCTGCAACGGTCCCGACCAGCCCTCGAGTTCGCACAACGCCCGCGCCAAGCGTCGTGGCAGGTGGCGCTCCAAGCAACGATGCAGGGCCCGCCGGCCGCGTCCGCTGCGCACCCGGGCCAGCTCCTCGCGCAGGGCCGTATCCGGTAGCCAGTCCACGCTCAAGGGGGCCTCTGGCTGCCAGTAGCTGGAAACCTGCAGCGCGGCGGGTCCGCTCAACCCGTGGTGGGTGATGAGCAGGTCATCCCTGAACTCAGCCCCAGCACAGCGCATACGGACGGGCAGGCTGATCCCCGCCAGAGATCCGATCGGCCGGTGGAGGTAGTCCGGCAGGGTCAGCGGCACCAGCGCCGGGCGCGTCGGCTGCACCGGCAGGCCGAACTGCCGGGCGATGGCGTATCCCAGGCCGCTGGCGCCCATCCGGGGAATCGACAGGCCACCAGTGGCCACCACCAATGCCTCGGCGTGCACCGTACCGGTCGGGGTTGCCACGGCGAAGCCCGCCGCCGTCGAGCCGACGCTACGAACCCCCGTCGCCATGCGCAGCTCCACCCCCGCCCGCGCGCACTCATCGAGCAATAGGTCGAGGATCGGGCGGGCCGAGTCACGGCAAAACAGTCGCCCCGGCTCACGCTCCTCATAGGCAACGCGGTGGCGCTCCACCAACTCCAGGAAGGCGGCCGGCGGGTAGCGCCGCAGCGCCGAGATGCAGAAACGCGGGTTGGCCGACAAGAAGTGCTCCGGCCCGCTATCAAGGTGGGTGAAGTTGCAACGCCCGCCCCCCGACATGAGGATCTTGCGTCCCGGTTTGCGAGCGTGATCGAGCACCACCACCCGCCGGCCCCTCCCGGCGGCGGTGGCGGCACACATCAGCCCGGCGGCACCGGCACCGATCACGATCACATCGGTCTGTTCCGTCATCACTCCTACCGAATGTCGACGACCCGACTGGCCCGCTGGAAGCGGACCCGCCAGCCCGGCCAGGCCGGTAGTTCCCAGCGCTTCGGATCGGTGCGGCGGATGCCGCCGACCTTCTCAGCGACCACCTCCCGGCGCCGGACGTGGTAGTGGATACGCAATTCGAGATCGGGGAGTTGGAGCCGGCGCGGATAGCGCTCATCGAAGTCGGATCGCTGCCACTCCGGAATCCCCGGGAAACGCAGGTCCCCGGGCTCGAGCAGCGCGAGATCCTCACCCCGCTCCACGCCCAGGCGCTCGAGCTGCTCCAGCAGCCACGGCCGCGGCTCTGGAACAGCGCCCTCGGCATACCCCAGAGCGACGTACAGGGCCCACGCCTCCAGATCGTCACGAAGCCGACCACCGGCCGGCGCCAGCAGCGCGTCCTCCAGGATCAGGTCGGCCGCTGCCTCGCGCGCCGCGGCTCCCTCCGGCTCCACTTCCTCGCACCCGATGCAGCGCCCGGCAAAAAGCCACTCGCGGCGGGCAGTCAGTCGCTCCCCAGTCCATGCCGGCTCGCTGATCCCCTCGCTGCAGGCGCCACTGGCAATGACGCATGGCAGCGGCAACGGCGCCAGCGCCGTGGCCACGCTGATGGTCTGCCGCGTGCCGCGACCGGGGACACTGTGCGCACTGAGGACCAGCGCCGCCTCGGCCTCCTCCGGGAACCAAGAGTACTCGCCGAGCACCACCTCGTCGCCGGCGCCATTGCCGAGCGCCTGCCGCCTTCGCTGCCGACGCACATAGAGCCAGGTCGGCATCGCCCGGGCGGCGGCGGTCAGGGCCCGCTCGACCCGTGCGCGGTCGACGCCCGGTACGCCCACCTCCCTCGGCCTCGCCTCAGGCCGCGGCAGTATCGGTAGATCGAGCAATTCGCGCAGCTGACCTGCCAGCCGTCGCGCTTCCTCCCACGCCCGCGCATCGACCTGCACACCGGGGAGACGCTCACAGCGCAGCGCCGCCACGCGTAACCGGGCATCGCAGCGCTGCCCAAGCAACCCGGCCAGCTGCTCGCGTTCGTCGGGATCGCCGCGGACCTGCAGCCAGCGATCCCCCACCGCCAGCCCGGCAATCCAGTCGGCCATCAAGCCACCGATCTCGGCGTCGGGCATGGCAAGCACGAGATGGGCCAGCTCCGGATCGACGGGCATGCGGAACAGCCGTTGCCCCCGCGGGGTGATGCCCCCAGAGGCATCCAGAGCCCCCATCGCCTGGAGCAGCCCCTCAGCCTGCTCCAGGCTCTCGGCCCGGGGCGTGTCCACGAAGGGCAGATCGGGGATCCGATAACCGGCACAGGCTCCCGCAAGCACCAGTTCGGTGAGATCCTCGCGCAACACCTCCGGCGGAGCATGCTCGGGCAGCGGTGCGGCATGCCCCCACAGTCGATAGCAGGTGCCCGGCTGCAGACGGCCGGCGCGCCCCGCGCGCTGCGCCGCGCTCGCCCGCGAGATCGGTTGCAGCGAGAGAACCGTCCGGCCGTTGCGGCGCAAGGTCCGCCGTTCCAGGCCGCTGTCCACCACCGCGGTAATCCCAGGTACGGTCAGCGAGGTCTCGGCGATATTGGTGGCCAGTACCACGCGACGCGTCGTTCCCGGCTCCAGCGCCCGGCGCTGCTCGGACAGCCGGACCCCGCCGTGGAGCCGGATCACCTCGGCTTCCACCCCGGAGAGCGCCCGGCGCGCCTCCTCGATCTCACCCTGTCCGGGCAGGAAGGCGAGCACGTCCCCGGCCGTCTCGTCCAGCGCCCGCCGGATCGCCTCGGCCAGGCGCTTGCCGAGATCTCTGCGCTGCGGCATGGTCCGGGGCTGCTCGCCCAGGTGGCATTCACCCACCGGATACCCCCGGCCCGGCGTCTCCAGGTACGTGCCACCCAGCTCCTTGGCCAGTCGCTCCCCGTCCACGGTTGCGGAGGTGATCACCAGGTGCTGAGCGGCATCGGCGCGCAGCAACGCCAGGAGCAGGTCGGTGTCCCAGCGCCGCTCGTGGAACTCGTCGAGGATCACCGTCGTGAACTCGGCCAGCCGCCCCTCGGCCCGCCAGCGCAGGGCCACGCCGGGGGTAACGAACAGGATGCGCGTCCGCTGCGAGTAGCGGCGCTCCAGGCGGACGGCATAGCCCACGCGCTCTCCCGATTCCGTCGCCATTTGTGCGGCCACAAAATCGGCCAGGCTGGTCGCCGCCACGCGGCGGGGCTGGACGACCAGCACCGGACCGCCGGCCTCCGCCGCCCAGACCGGCAGCCGAGTGGACTTGCCGGAGCCGGTTGCGGCCGCCACCACGCAGTGGCCCTGCTCCAGCGCCCGGGTGAACGAAGGACGCAGCGGGTCGATGGGCAGAGCCGGATCTTGCTCCTCCTCGCTCATGAGGTCCTCACCGGATTAGCCGTTCAGCCCGCCCGTCCAGCAGGGGTCGATACTCGCCGCCGCATCGCGCTCCTCGGCCTCGCCGCGGTACCAGCCCAGGCGCGGATGCAGCTGCACCGTCGGCCCGACCACCACCAACGCTGGACTCTCTAGCCGCTCGAAGCGGACCCGCTGTGCCAGCGTCCGGAGATTGCCCAGAACCACCCGCTGCTGCGGTGTCGTCGCCTGGGCGACCACAGCGGCCGGATGCTCGGGCGGGAGCCCACATTCGCGTAGTTGTTCGCAAACCGCCTCGAGGTTGACCAGGCCCATGTAGATGATCAGCGTTTCGTCCTCGCGATAGGGCGCGTGGGCCCTCATCTGCGGGTGCCCGGCACGCCGGTGGCCGGTGAGCAGGCGGCAGGTCTGGGCGTAGTCCCGATGGGTCAGTGGGATGCCGGCGTAACTCGCCGCCCCCTGGGCAGCACTGATGCCCGGCACCACCTGGAAGGGGATGTCGTGCTCGATCAGGCCCTCGATCTCCTCACCGCCGCGGCCGAAGAGGAACGGATCACCGCCCTTGAGCCGGAGCACCCGCTTGCCGGAGCGGGCCAGATCGATCAGCCGTTCGTTGATCCGCTCCTGTGGCAGCGTATGCCGCCCCCGTCGTTTGCCCACCGGGATCCGCTCGGCCTCCTTGCGCACGAGATCCAGCAGGGCCGGCGCCGCCAGGCGGTCGTAGAGCACCACGTCCGCCCGCTGCATGAGCCGCAGCGCGCGGAAGGTCAGCAGATCGGGATCCCCGGGGCCAGCCCCAACCAGAAAGACCTCCCCACGCGGGGCCGGCCGCGCCCGCTCCTCCTCGAGCAGCCGCAACAGCTCGGCCTCCCCCTCGGCCTCGCGACCGGCAAGCACCGATTCCGCGGCGGCACCATCAAAGATCTGCTCCCAGAACCGCAACCGCCAGTCCTTGTCCGGCAAGGCCACACGCACCCGCTCGCGCATCCGGCCAGCCAGGCGCGCCAGCCGACCGTAGGCCGCCGGCAGCAGGGTCTCCAGCCGGCTGGCGATCTGTCGAGCCAGCACGGGGGCGGCGCCGCCGCTAGAGACCGCCAGTTGCAGGGGCGAACGATCGACCTGCACAGGTGTTATGTAGGTGCTCAATGAAGGGCGTCCGGCTACATTGACCGGGATCCCCCGGACGCGGCAGGCGTGATAGATGGTGCGGTCGGTGGCCTCGTCCCCGGTGGCCCCCACCACCAGTGCTGCGCCTTCTTCCATGCCCGGGGCGAACCCCTCGGCGCGGTGGTGGAGTTCGCCGGTAGCGTTCTCCAGCAGGCGCTCACACGGCGCACCCAGCTCCGGCGCGATCAGCTCCACGCGGGCGCCGGCCCGCAGCAGATCACCGGCGCGTCGGGCCGCGGCTTCGCCGCCGCCGACCACCAGGCAGCGACACCCGTCAAGCTTGAGGAAGATCGGATAGTGGTGCATAGACTCAGCCCGCACGCCCCGATGCGTCCCCGGCCGGGTTCCTGCCGGTAACACGCTGCAGCGAAAGCAGGCCCCGACCGCGTTCATCCACCAGCTCCAGGCTGCAGTGCTGGCAGGTACCGGCTAGCGCCCAGGCCGCGGCCACGCGCTGCCAGTCGAGTTCGACCCGGCCGCCTCCGGCACCGAGGACCAGCGTCTCACCGTCGTAGTAGAGCCCCGCACCAGCCACCGAACAAACCATGCGCGTTCCGGCCGGCCCGCGCACGACGGCCCGGATCCGCGGCCACTCGCGGCACTCCTCCAGGTGACGCGGCAGGTCCGTCACCTCGATCCGGCTGGTCATGAACGGCGTATCCGGCTCCGCCACGTCGTCCGCAACGGCGGCCAACGCCTCGGCCCAATCGACGTCGAAATGCGCCGCCGCGGCCTCCAGGCTTGGCGTCTGCTGCTCGCGCAACCACTGACGCAGGACCACCGGCCAGCCCTCCAGCCCCAGACTCAGCGATTGCCCGCGCTGCTCACCGGGCACGGGCGTGCCAGCCTCGGCGTACTTGGCGGTGTAGCCCCGCGGGGTCACCATCCGGCCGTGCTCGAACCGGGTCGAGCGGTTGCCGATGATCACCGTGCTGAGCATACTCGGCTCGGCCTGGTGGAGCTGCTCTAGGGGCAGGTGCTGGACCTGCTGGCGCTCGCGGTAGGCCGAGCGGACCACCGCCACCGGAGTCTTCGGATCGCGATAGCGCAGCAGGATCTCCTGCGCCCGGGCGATGTGCGCCTGGCGGCGTTTGCTCGCCGGATTGTAGAGGACGGTGACGAAGTCACCGCGCCCGGCGGCCTCCAGCCTGCGCGCGATCACCGGCCAGGGCGTGAGCAGGTCCGAGAGCGAAATGGTGCAGAAATCGTGGGTCAGGGGGGCACCGACCAGGGCAGCGCAGGAGGACAGCGCCGAGGTCCCCGGCACCACCTCCACCTGAACCTCCCCGGCGCCCCCCTGCCAGCCCTGTTGAAGCAGGAACTCGTAGGTCGGCCCTGCCATGCCGTAGACCCCGGGATCGCCGGAAGAGACCAGGGCCACCACCTGCCCGGCCCGGGCCGCTTGCCAGGCTGCCTCGACCCGGTCAAGCTCCTCGGTCATGGCCTTGCCGATCACTGTCTTACCTTCCAGCAGCTCCGGGATCAGCTTGAGGTACGTCTGGTAACCGATGACCACCTCGGCCTCGGCGATCGCCTCTCGGGCCCGCGCAGTCATGTGCGCCGGGTCACCCGGGCCGATCCCCACCAGAAGGATCTGCCCCGGAGGGGGAACATCGCCTGTCATGCGTTCAGCCTCGCTATCGATACCGTGGCGTTGCGTCCGTCGCCGCCCCGCCAGCGGCGTTTCTCGATGATCAGATCGGCGCTGTCGGCATCGGCCCGGCACAGCGCCGCCGCTTCGGCGACCGCCGGCGTCCCGGTGTGCCGGCGCACCACCTCAGAGGGGTGCGGCACCGGGATCGCGGCCAGTTGCGTCGCCGGATAGAAAACCAGGGGCCAGCCGTGGGCCCGCGCCAGGGCGTGCAGCGCCGGTTCATCGCGCTTGAGGTCGATACTCGCCACCGCAACCACGTCCGCGTTGCACAGCCCAGCCTCGGCCAGTGCCGCGGCCACCGCCGCGGCCACCGTCTCCTCCGCCGCACCGCGGTCACAGCCAATCCCCAACACCACACGCGGCATTACGGACCCCGGCGCGCGGTTCGGTAGCGTACCAGCCGATCGCCCAGGCGTGCCTGCCAATCGGCGGACGGCGCCTCGTCGCGGACCCAGAGCACGGCACTGTAGGCCCCCGGGTCCAGGGCATGGGACTTGGTGAAGCGGTACAGGTTCGCCGGTGGTGGGGTTGCCGGGCGCCAGGTGTCGGCCTCCTCGATCAGCGCGACCGGCTCACCGTGAAGCAGCGCCGCCGCGGCCCGACGTAGGGCTGCAGTGGACGCCACCACCCGCCAGCCCTGCTCCCGGCCGAGCAGGTCCACCGCAGGCAACCCGCGTCGGTCCGAGGCCGTGGTCACCACGGGAGTGGCGCCGAGTTCCCGGGCGACGCGCTGCGCCCAGGCATTGGCCCCGCCCAGGTGGCCGCCGAGCACCGCCACGGCGAAATGCGCCGAATCATCCACGCTGACCACCCCGGGGTCACGGGTCTTATCGACCAGATACGGGGCGAGCAGGCGCACACAGGCACCCACCGAGGCGAAGCAGATAACCTGTTCGAGGGGGGAGCGGAGACGCTCCCCCAAGGCCTCCGCGAGTGCCCCGGATGCCACCGGCGTGCAGCGCTCGCCGTGGTCGGCCAGCAGTGGCGCGACCCGCTCGGTGACCAGGATTTCCGCCCCGGGCCAGAGCACCGCCAGGCGCGCCGCACCGGCGGCACCGCCACGGCTGACCACCACCAGCAACAGCCCTGCACCCGCCTCGCTCAAACGCCCTCGCCTCCTCCGCGGGGCGCGCCGGAGCGGCCCTTGCAGACCATCAGCAGCGAGAGGTAATGAACCGTCTCGCCGCGCAGCCCGGTGATCTCCGTAACCACCCGCTCCTGAGGGGTGCCGACGCGCTCGACGAAGACGCTGGCGTCGCTCAACCCGCGCCGCTCGAGCAGCTCGATCAGCGGGTCGAGCAAGGGCTTGACCTTGAGCAGCACCAGCGTATCCACCTCCGGCAACAGTCGTTCCACGGTCTCCATCCCGTACCCCCCCGGGAGCACCGCCAGCGCGTCGCCCTGGCTGGCCAACGGCCAGCCGACGCGCGCCGGGGCCGCCAGGAAGGAGGCCACCCCCGGGATGGTCTCCACTCCGGCACCGGGCTCCTCGGCGAGCACGGTACGGGCCAGGTGCCCGAAGGTGGCGTAGGTCGAGGCATCGCCCTCGACCAGGAAGGCCACATCCCGCCCCTGCGCCAGGGTCGTGGCCACGGTCGTCGCCGCCCGCCCCCAGTGCAGCGCCAGCGTCCCCGGGTCGTGGGTCATCGGGAAGACCAGGGGCATGGCATCGTCCGGTGCCACCAGCCCGCCGCGCTCGACGATATCCAGCGCGTAGCTGCGCTGCCCTTGGGCCCGCACCGGATACGCCCAGCGCGCATCTCCCTGCAGGACCTGCCAGGCCCGGCGCGTGATCCATCCAGGATCCCCGGGGCCCAGCGAAACCCCGATCAACCTTCCCGAGGCTGTCGTCATGCTGTCTCCGTCTTGTTCGCCGTGAGTACCCAGACCGGGTTCTCCGCGCGGAAAGTGCGCATCCCGGCCAGCTCACCACTGCGGCTGGCCTGCAGCTGCACCGCCTCCCACTGCACGGTCCCCTGGGCCGCGGCGGCATCGAGCCGGGCCATGGCCTGTTGGAGATTCTCCAGGGTCACCACGTTGATCACCAGCCGCCCGCCCGGACGCAGTCGCTCCAGGCAGTGGTCGATCAACGTGCCCAGTGCTCCGCCGGAGCCACCGATGAACACCGCGTCCGGATCCGGCCATTGTTCCAGCCCCTGCGGAGCCCGGCCGTGATGGAGCGTGACATTCCCCGCCCGACGCCGGCGCCGATTCTCCTCGGCGATGGCGAGATCCTCGAGGCGGCGCTCCATGGCCCAGACATGCCCCCGCGGGCAGAGCCTCGCGGCCTCGAGGGCCACCGCCCCGGAACCGGTCCCGATATCCCAGACCCGGCTCTCGGCGGTCAGCGCCAGACTGGCCAGGGCAACCGCCCGGACCTCCCGCTTGGTGATCAGGCCGCGCTGCGGGCGACGCTGGGCAAACGATGCATCGGCCCCGGCGAATGGCCAGGCCAGTGCCGCCGTACGGCGCCGCACCAGCGCCACATGGGGCTGCGCATACCGGTGCGCCGCAGCGCTGCCGAGCGGCGCCGGCGGATGGAGCTGTTCATCCTCCCGCCCGATGCGCGCCACTACGGCCACCTCCAGTTCTTCATCGCTGTAGCCGACCGCCTGCAGCTGCCGGGCCAGCCAGTCGGCGCCATTCTCACCGGTGGTGTAGACCGCCACGCGCTCGTGATCATCCAGGGCACGCAGCACCCCGCTCATCGGGTGCTCGGGCGACGCCGCCTGCGCCGACCAGTCATCGGCCGCGCGGCCGTGCACCGAGGCGATGGCGGTCTGCGCCACCGGCCAACCGAGCCGGGCACAGGCCAGCTGAACCAGCGACGGGGCCGGCAGTACCCGGCAGCGCGCGGCACCGAGGCTCGCGGTGACGCGCTCGCCAATGCCGTGGCAGAGCGGGTCGCCACTGGCAAGAACCACCACGTGCCGCCGCTGCGCCGCCGCGGCCTCGATCCAGGCCGGAACTTGCGCCACGCTGCCGGTCAGATCCCGGCGCTCCGCCCCGGGGGCCAGGGGCGCACAGGTTTCGAGAACGCGCCGCCCGCCGATGAGCAGATCCGCCCCGGCGATCGCCTCGCGGGCAGCAGGCGCCAGCGCTTCGGGGCCGTCATCCAGCACGCCGACGATGGTGCACACGGGGCTCACGCGCCGGCCTCCCCGGCCAGGCCAAGCAGGGCGTGGAGGCAGGCCACCACCGCCGGCGTCCCGCCCTTGCGCCCGGCCGTGGCAATCCACGGCACCCGCTGTTGCGCCATAGCCTCGTCGCTGGACTCGGCGGCGGCGACAAATCCCACCGGCATGGCGATCAGAAGTCGCGGCGCCACCTCGCCACGCTCGATGCGCGCGAGGATCGCCCGCAGGGCGGTCGGGGCGTTGCCCACGGCGACCATGGCGCCGTCGAGCCGCCCCTGCTCGGCGGCCAGGGCGACGGCCTGCTCGGCCCGTGTCGTCCCGGCGCGCTCGGCACGCTCCGCCGCTTGCGGGTCGTTCATCAAGCAGTGGGCCTCGACCCCGAAATAGCGCAGGCGTGCCGCCGAGAGGCCGACCCGGATCATCTCGACATCGACGAACACCGGCGCCCCGGAGCGGATCGCCGCCACCCCGGCTGCCACCGCCTGGGGATGGAAGCGGGTCACACCGTTGAAATCAAAATCCGCCGTGGCGTGGATCATGCGCCGGACTACCGGCCACTGTGCGGTGTCGTAGGCGCTGCGATCTCCGGCCTCGGCATCAACACGGGCGAAGGAGCACTCCTCGATACGCCGCCCGGAGGCGGTCTGCTGCTCGGTCACGGACGGCTCACGGGACATTGCGGCACCCTCAGTGGTGGTGATGATGGTGGTGATGACCGGCCGCGGCCCGGTGCGGACAGCCGTCGCACTCGAGCATGGCCTGCCCGGTCCGCGCCTCCTCCACCCGGTGGGCGATCAGATCGAAGACTTCCGGCTCGAAACCGAGATAATCCGCCACGGCGAAGACCGTCCGGGGATACTGGATGCGCAGCCGCTCCACCTGTTGCTCGATGCGCTCGATCAACCGTCCGGTGAACAGGTAGTACGGCAGGATCACCTGTTGCGTCGCGCCCAGCAGGTGGTGGCGCTGCACCACCGCCTCCAGGCGCGGGTGCGTCACGCCAGTGAAGGCGATATCGACCAGGTCATGCTCGCCACCCTCGTAGAGCCACCGCCCCAACCGCGCGAGCTCCCCGTTGGCGGTGCGGTCCGAGGACCCCCGACCGAGCAGGATGACGCCGGTGGTCCGCGGATCGGGGACGTGCAGGGCCTGCATGGCATCGCGCAGACGCCGCTCGACCAGACCCAGCGACGATTCACTGACTCCCAGGTGGCGTGCCAGGCGGAAATCGACGCCGGGGTGCCGCTCTCGAGCCGCATCGACCTGCTCGGGCACCTCGAGTTTCACGTGCCCGGCGGCATTGAGGATCAGCGGCACGGCAATGACGCGCTCGGCACGGGCCGCGGCGCGATCCAGGCCCTCGCTAAGCAGCGGATCGGCGAACTCGATGAAGCAGGTCTCCAGTCGCCAGTCCGGATAGCGCTCGGCCAGCATCCCGGCGAACCGGCGGATCTCCTCATTGCCGTCCTCTTGGCGTGATCCATGCCCGATCAGAAGGATACAATCACTCATTCAGAAACGTCCTCAGCTTTCAGGGCGGCGGAAACGGTGCGCGAAGTCCGGATCGTAGAGCCGCGAGCGCGCCGCCGGCGCCGCCTGCCGCGCCCCCAGCGCCGGTCCAACCAGGATCATCGTCTGGCTGTTGAGCCCGGCGGCGCGGCAGTCTTCGGCGAGATCGCGGATGCAGGTGCGCAGCACCTGCTCCACCCCGGGCCAGGAGGCGCGGTGGACCACCACCACCGGGGCATCCTCTTCCCAACCACCCCGGCAGAGGGCGTCCGCCAGGCGCTCCAGCAGGGTGATCGAGAGATAGATGCACAGGGTGCTGCCGTGGCGGGCTAGGTCGGCGAGCTGCTCGCCGGCCGGCATGGGGGTACGCCCCTCCACCCGGGTGAAGATCACGGTCTGAGTCCCCTCGGGCAGGGTCAGGCTCTCGCCGGCGGCCGCCGCGGCAGCCATCGCCGAGGTCACCCCCGGGACCAGGTGGACCGGGATGCCAGCCGCATCCAGCGGACGCACGATCTCCACGAAAGCGCCGTAGAGCCCCGGATCGCCGGGCTGCAACCGCACCACGCGGCGTCCGGCCCGGGCGCGCTCGAGCAGCCAGCCCTGGATCTCCTCCAGGGTCATGCCCTTGGAGTCGGCGACCTCACAGTGGGGCGGCGCCCATTCCAGCACCCCGGCGGGTACCAGCGAGCCGGCGTAGAGCACGGCGTCCGCCGCCGCGACACGATCCCGCCCGCGGACCGTGATCAGATCGGCCGCCCCGGGCCCCGCCCCCACGAACCAGACCTCACCCGTCATGCACACCCCCTCTCTGCTGCAATCGGTAGCCGACCACGAAGGGCGCCTGCTGGTGCTCGACAACGCGGACATCCACGTCATAGGCGGCACGGATGGTCGGCGTGTCGATCACCGCCTGCGGCGGTCCGTCGGCCATGACCCGGCCATCGCGCAGCAGCACGATGCGGTCAGCCAGTTGCACGGCGATGTTGATATCGTGGAGCACGACCAGCACGCCCTGCCCCTGTTCCCGGGCGCACGCGGTCAGGATCTCGATGGCATCGCGCTTGTGCTTCATGTCCAGATGGTTGGTTGGCTCGTCGAGCAGCAGGAACGGCGTCTGCCGGACCAGCGCCCGGGCGATGGCCGCTTTTTGCCGCTGCCCGCCGCTGATCTCGGTCAGCGGCGCCTGCGCCAAATCCGCCATACCCAGACGCTCGAGCACAGCCTCGGCGCGGGCGAGGTCCGCCGGATCGTGCCGCCAGCTCGCCCGACGCAGACCGAGCAGTACACTCTCGAGCACGGTCAGCGGGTAGACGGCATCGGCGGTCTGCGCCACGTAGGAGAGCCGGCGGGCGATGCGCGCCTGCCGCTGCCCCTGCACCGGCTCACCGGCGATGGTGAGGGTCCCGTGGCGCGGACGCAGGATGCCGGTGATGCACTTGAGCAGCGTGCTCTTGCCAGAGCCGTTGGGCCCGATCAGGGCGACCACCTCGCCGGCTTCCACGCGGGCGTCGACACCGCGAAGCACCTCGGTGCGCCGATAGGCGTAGCGCACGCCGCGCAGTTCGATCCCGGTCGCCGTCACGCCCCCCCTCCCGTCTCGCGGCGACGCAGGATCAGGTAGATGAAAAGCGGCGAACCGATGAACGCCGTGACCACCCCCACGGGCAACACCACCGATTCGAAGGCGTGCAGCGATACCAGATCCGCCAGCGTCAGCAGCAGGGCGCCAATCAGGGCAGTGGCCGGGATCAGGAAGCGGTGATCCGAGCCGATCAAAAGCCGCGCTAGGTGCGGCGCCACCAGACCGAGGAAGCCGATCCCGCCGGTGAACGCCACGGTGACCGCAACCAACAGGGCGACCAGGAACATCAGGCCGATGCGCAGCGGACCGACCGCGATCCCCAAGCTGGTGGCGGTCTCGTCACCGAGCAGCAACCGGTTCAGATCGCCGCTTTTCCAGAGGAAGACCGGCAGGGTCGCCACCAGCGCCGCACTGATGAATACGAAGCTCTCCCAGTCGGCGCGGCTGAGGCTGCCCACGCTCCAGAACATGACCTCTCGGGTGGCGTCGGCATCAGCGAAGTAGATCAGCAGCGTCGTGGTCGCCCCGAAGAAGTACATCAGGGCGATGCCGGCGAGGATCAGGCTCATCGGCGTCGCCCCCTTCCACTGCCCGATGAGCAGGATGAGCAGGGACACCGCCATGGCGAAGAGGAAGGCGTTGCCGACGATGCCGTAAACACCGAAGGCCGAGAAGCCGAAAATGATCGCCAGCGCCGCCCCCAGCGAGGCTCCCGAGGCGATCCCCAGGGTGAACGGCGAGGCCATGGGATTGCGCAGCAGGCTCTGCAGGATGACGCCGCCGAGCGCCAGCCCCATGCCGGCCACCATCGCGGTGGCCAGGCGCGGCAGGCGGATGTTCCAGACCACGTTCTCGGTCTGCGCGCTGACCCACGACGCCCCGAGCGGGCGAGCCACCAGCGCCTGCACCACCTCGCTCAGCGGGATGCCCATCGGGCCCAGCGCCAAGCCAAAGCCCGCCGTAGCCACCAGGGCTGCCGCCAGGCCGAGCAGCACCAGCGTCTTGGCCCGGTTCGCGCGCGTGTAGTCGTCAATGAGGCCCCGCGGTGGCGCCGGCCGGACGGGGGTGCCGACGGTCAACTCAGCCATCCTCGAGGCTGCTGAGCTCCATGAGCCGGTCGTAGAGACCGGGGTCGCCGTAGAAGACCTCCAGAATCTCCTCGCCGCGGTCGCGGAGATCGACGCCTGCCATGGCCTCCGGGTAGAGGACGCGAGCCATGTGCACCAGATCGATCAACCCCGTCGCCAGGTCCCAGCCCATGTAGGTGCCCTTGAAGCGGTGGATACGCTCCGCCTCGATGGCTGCTACACCGGACAAGCGCTCATCGTCGAGCACCTCGGCGCGTTCCACGCGACTCGCTCGGGACGGTGTGTGGAGGAGGATATGCTGGGGATCCCAGCTCAGCAGCTCCTCGGCACTGACCTCGCCATCGTCGCCGGCACGGCCGGCAGTGACCATCTCGGCACCGAGCAGCTCGACGGGGAAGTAGAAGGAGACGTGGTTGTAGAGATTGCGCCGGTGGGCCAGATAGACCCGAGGCGGCTGCTCGCCAGCGACCCGCTGCTGCACGGCGGAGACCGTGGCGTGGTAGAAATCGAGCAGCTCTTCGGCCCGCTCCTCGCGACCGGACACTTCGCCGAGGAGCCGGTAGGCCTGTTCGATCTGCTCCTCGACGGCCTCCTGCGACGCCCGCTCCCGGCCCAGGGTGTTCAGCGCCACCACCGGTACGCCCAGCTGTTGCTCGTAGCGTTCTGCCTGTTCGGCCATCGCCTGATCGTCATCACCGCGGCTGAAGGCCCAGTAGATAAACAGATCCGGCTCCGTGGCGAGCACCCGCTCGGCACTGAACTCCGAACCGGGCTGGCCGCCGCCGACCATGGCCACCTCGTCAAGGCGCCCGAAGGCCTCGACCTCGATGGGCTTCGCCTCGGAGAAACGCGAGCCGTACATATCGCTCGGGATGCCCACCAGGCGCTCCTCAACCCCCAGGTGGAGCGCCATGCGGAAGGCGTCGACATTGACCGTGGCGATCCGCTTGGCCGATTCCGGGACCTCCACGCTGCGGCCGAGCATATCCTCAACCTCACGGGTTTCCCGGGCACCCCCTCCATCCGGATCATCGTCGAGGGCATCCCCACACCCGCCGAGGATAAGGCCGACCCCGGCCACGAGGGCGATGCATGGATTGCGGTGCATGGCTCCTCCAGTCACTGGATCCAGTACGCCATGCGGGGAGCGGGTCGGAAACGGGCACGCCGTGGCGCTGGGACAGGGCGCGGCTGAAGCTACCGTCACCGCCACGCACGGTTCCCCGCCGTGTGGCTGCGACCCCCAGACCGGTCTCCGGGCTCGCGAGCGGGGTCGAACCCCGGGCGCCGCGCCTTCCCGCACCGGGTGCCAGGGACACCGTGGATGCAGTGGCGATGCAGCGCCCACTCTCGCCTACCGTTGCGGGGACAGCGTCGGCCTTGCCTGCGCCCGCCCGGGCCGCAGTGCGCACCGACTTCCCGACCGTCCCCGGCGCTGTCGGGCGGACCACGCGGCGGGGAACGGCCCCGGCAGCGATGGTAACTGCCAGGTCACCTGGGGAGGCTGGACTCTACGGCCGGCTCGGGGCAGCTGTCAACGCGGCCCGATCGGGCGCCCAGCCGGGCCGATGGCCACAACCTCGAACTTTATGGCACAATTGCGCCGTATCAAAGAAGGGTATGGACGCCCGCGACCCCTCCCGACCCCCCGACGGAGATGTCATGGGCACAGACGCGAATTCACCCTGCCCCCAGGCGGGTGACATAGTCACCGACGCGCTGGATACCCTGCCGCTGAGCGACCAGGAACCGCACCTGCGCCTTAGCGAGCGCTTTGAACGCCTGCGCTGCCATATCAACCAAGCGCTGCCCGGCGGCGCGATCCACCGCATCGCCGTCGCCATCTACGAACCGGACGCCAACCGTCTCAAGACCTACGGCGCCGGCGGCGATGCTCCCAGCCCCCTGGATCACTACGAGACCCGGCTGGGCGAGGCCCCCACCCTGCGCGCCCTGGCCGAGGCGCCGCAGGTGCGCATCATCGACGACTACCGGGAACACCCCAGCCCGAAACCGCACACCGTCAGCATCCGCGAGAGCGGGTTGCGCGCCGGGATGATCCTGCCGCTGCAGCACGACGAGAATTTCTTCGGCTTCCTGTTCCTCAACTCCCGGCGGCCGGGCTACTTCTCGGAGGCCGTCGTCGAGCGGCTGGCGCCTTACATCGACCTGGCCCGCTTGCTCGCCATCACCTCCATCCGCACCACGCAGACCCTGCGCGGCGCGGCGCGCACGGCCATGGCCTTCGGCCGTGCGCGGGACGACGAGACCGGTGGCCACCTCGCCCGGATGGCGGAGTACAGCCGACTGATCGCTCTCGAGCTGGCCGCAGCTCACGGTCTCGGCGACGAATACATCGAGATGGTCTATCAGTTCGCCCCGGTGCATGACGTGGGCAAGATTGCCGTCCCCGACGGCATCCTGCTCAAGCCCGGCCGGCTCACCGACGAGGAGTTCGCGCAGATGCGCGAGCACGTCAGCCGCGGCGTGGCCATGGTGCTGGCGATGACCGAGGAGCTGGGGCTGAGCGAGGACCGGCGGGCGGCCATCATGCGCAACATCGTCGCCTACCACCACGAGCGCCTTGACGGCAGCGGGTATCCGACCGGTGCACGCGGCGAGCAGATCCCGCTGGAGGGGCGCATTGTGGCCGTCGCCGACGTCTTCGACGCCCTGACCAGCGAGCGCCCCTACAAACGGCCTTGGGGTTTCGCCGAGGCTGCCGAGACCCTGCGCGCCGAGGCAAAGGCGGGCAAGCTGTGCGGGGAGTGCGTGGAGGCTTTCCTGCGCCGGGGCGCCGAGATCGAGGCGATCAGACAGCGCCACGGCCACCGCTGAGCTAGCCGCACACGTCCAAACGAGCGCGACAGGCCCGCGGAATCCGGTAGAGATAGACCGGGGCGTCCAGGCGCACGGGCGGCCGGTGCACGGCGCACGGTTGCCAGCCCGGGATGCGGAACGTGTTGCTCACCACCAGCGCCCCGGCGGGCAACTCCCGGCGCCATCGCGGCTCGAGCTCGCGAATCGCCTCAAGGTGCAGATAGCAAACCACCGCACGGGCATCACGGAAGGACACCTGGCGCAGGTCGCGGCGCCGGAATTCGACATTGGGCACCGGCCGGATCCACTGCAGCAGGCAGGCGAACAACCACGGCAGCGGCGAGAGCTCGTACCCGATCACCCGGGCCCGCGGGCACCGTCGCCCCACCGCTCGGGCAAGCCCGCCCCATCCAGAGCCAGCCTCGATCACCGTTCCCTCGAGCTCGGCCGGTAGCGCAGCAATCACCAGCTCCTGCCCCAGACGTGTGGAGGGCAGCGGCGAGATGCCCGTGACCACCGTGTAGCCGACGATCAGCAGCATGCCCCCCAGCATGACGACAAGAATCAACGCCTCCAAAAACACCGTTCCTCCATGGAGTCTCGCACAGCCCCGCCCAGGGCCGGTTCGTTCCGCGGGCGTATACCCACGCATAGGCTGGTAGAATGGTCGGAGCCGGACAACGAGCCTGAGACCATGAACCAGCGGGCCATCCCCACCAAGCGGGCCACCGTTCAAGCCGACGACCTGGCGCTCGGAAAGCCCGTGCCCTACGACATCGAGGACGCCTACGGGCACCTACTGCTGCGGCGCGGCTCGATTCTGCGCTCCCGCGAGCAGCTGGAGCGGCTCCTGCAGATCGGCCGGACGCCCTACCACGTGGCCGCCCGGCGTCAAGAGACCGGCGGGGTCTCGCGGTGGCGCGAGCTCGCCTTGGCCGCTTTCCGCAACCCCTTCGACCTGATCTATCAGATCTCCCGCGCGCTGCAGGAGACCTTCAAGTGGCTGGGCGAGGATAACGACCGCTTCCTGCGTCGCCTCGACCACCTCGCCAGCCGTATCGGCGACCTGGTCGAGCGCGACGCCGATGCGGCCATCGGGGCTGCCCACCTCGATGAGGCGTTCGCCTACTCGATCCGCCACCCGATCCGCCAGGCGATCCTTTGCGATGTCGTTGGCAGCCAGTTGGACATCCCGGACAGCGAGCGGCGTTCCATCGTCCTCGCCGCCCTCTCGGCGAACATCGGTATGCTCGAGACGCAGGATGGCCTTGATCGCCAGAGTGCACCACTCGACGACGCCCAGCGCAGGGACCTGGAAGAGCACCCGTTGCGCTCGGTGGAACGCCTGTCGGCAGCCGGGGTCGAGGACCCGATCTGGCTCCGGGTCGTCGCCGAGCACCACGAACGGCTCGACGGCAGCGGCTACCCGGCTGGCCTGCACGGTACTCAAATCTGCCGCGGGGCACGGCTCCTAACCATCGCCGACACCTATCTGGCGATGATCAGCAACCGTGTCTACCGGCCTGCCACGGCGGTCCGCGAGACCCTGCTCGAGCTGATGAATCAGAGTGGCCGGATCTACGACCGCGACATCCTCTCCGGGTTGATCCAGACCATCGGGATCTATCCGGCAGGCAGTTTCGTCGCCCTGGACAGCGGCGAGCGCGGCGTCGTCATCCAGCGCGGCAACCGCGGCGCCAACCCGGTCGTGGCCGTCCTGATCAAGGCCAACGGCCAGCCCACGGCACGACCGCTCTATCGCGACACCAGCCAGCCGGACATGCCCAACGTCGACTCACTGGAGCCCACCCATCAGCTGGCGCAGCGCTTCCAGCTCGCCTCGCTGTGGGGCTACGATTCCTGAGCTGCGCGCGCCGGTGCCGCGCGCCCCGGATGGAGACGCAATGGCCGCCGTGCAACGCCTGCTCAGCTCGACCTGGCTGCTTCACCTGCTGTTCCTGGCCGCCCTGGCGGCCTGGATCGTCCTGCTTGACGCCCCCTTCCCGCGCCCGGCGATCGCGTTGCTGGAGGCCCACTCGTTCGAGTTCCTCGCCATCGCCGGCGGCATGGTGGCGGTGTTGGCCCTGCTCTACCGGCGCGCCAACCTGGCCTTGCAGGCCGCCGCCATCAGCCTGGCCATCAGCGGGATCGGCGTTGCGCCGTCACCGGCCCACGGGGTCACGGCGGCCGCCATCCTGCTGCCGATCAACCTCCTGATCCTGACCCTGCTCGATGACCGGGGCCTGCTCAGCCGAGCCGGGCTGTGGCGCTGCGCCGCCCTGGCGCTGCAAGCCCTGCTCGTCCTCGGCCTGTTCCGCTACCAGCCCGACTGGCTGGAAGCACTGGCCGCCACCACCTTCCTGCCGCTTGGCTTGGCCGACTGGAGCAGCCTGCCCGAACAGGGCCTGCTGCTCGCCGCGCTGGCCGCCGCGAGCCTGCTCCTGTGGGCCCTGCTCGACCCCACCCCGGCCCACGTGGGCGCTTTCAGCGCGCTGCTGACCACCACCCTCGGCCTGGAACTGGCCCTTGCAAGGGGCGGCGAGCTGGTGCTGCCCACCCTGCTGGGCGCGGTTGCCCTCTTCCTCCTGCTTGTCGCCGTTTTACAGGAAGCCCACCGCATGGCGTTCCGCGACGGACTCACCGGCCTACCGAACCGGCGCGCCATGGACAGCCTGACGCAGGGACTGAGCGGAAGCTACGCCATCGCCATGACCGACGTCGACCACTTCAAGTCCTTCAACGACACCCACGGACACGAAGTCGGGGACCAGGTGCTGCGTCGGGTGGCGGCAAACATCGGCCGGGTCGGCGCGGGCGGGCACCCCTTCCGCTACGGTGGCGAGGAGTTCGCGGTCGTCTTCCCGGGGCGCACCGCGGAGCAGGTCGTCGAGGCGCTGGAAACGGTGCGCGAGACGATCGCCAGCACCCCGTTCCGCCTCCGGGGTAACGACCGGCCGGCCGATGACCGGCACGGCAGCCGCAAACGGGGCATCAAGCGCGGGCGGCAGCAGACGCAAATCACCATCAGCATCGGCGTCGCCGACAGCAGTACCGCGACAGACGCCGACGCCGTCGTACAGGCCGCCGATCAAGCCCTTTACCGGGCCAAGAAGGGCGGACGCAACCGGCTGGCCCAGTAGCACAATCCTCCGCAACCCCACGCCGGGATTGGAGAGGACCGATAAGGAGCTTTCGGGCATGACGAATGAGCACACCACCGACGGAACCATTTGGGTGGTCAAGACCGGACGCACCCTCCCTGCACTGCGCCGGCAGGGTGACTTCGAGGACTGGATCGGCGCCGGCCTGGGGCGTGCTCCCTGGCGCACCGTGGACGCCACCGCCGGACCCGCATCCCTGCCGAAACCGGCTCACCCGGCCGGTATCGTGGTCACTGGTTCACCGGCGATGGTCTCGCATCGTGAACCGTGGAGCGAAGCCGCCGCCGACTGGCTCGCGCAAGCCGCCGGCAAAGATATCCCGATCCTCGGTATCTGCTACGGCCACCAGTTGCTGGCCCACGGCCTCGGCGGCCGCGCCGGCCCCAACCCACGCGGCCGCGAGATCGGCACCGTCGGCGTCGAGCGCTTGGCACCGTGCGCCGACGACCCCCTGTTCGCCCCCGTGCCGGAGCGCTTCGCAGCCCACGTCACCCACGAGGAGTCGGTGCTGGAACTGCCCGAGGGCGCCGTCGTTCTCGCCGCCAACGAGCACGACGCCCACCAGGCGTTCCGTTGGGGGCGTCACGCCTGGGGCGTCCAGTTCCACCCGGAGTTCGACACCGCCATCACCCGCGGCTACATCTTCCATCGCCGCCCGGATCTGCGCCGGGAGGGCTTCGACCCGCGCGCGCTCTATCGCCAGGTCGCGGCCACGCCGGAGGCGACGGCGCTGCTCGATCGCTTCGCCGCCTACGTCACCAGCCGGGCGCGCTAGACAACGCGCCCGGCTGGCCGCTGGCTACTCGGAGGAATCACCGACGACGATGTTGGGGAAGGCGCTGCCGGAACTGCGCTCGCGCAACGACAACTGGGCCGCGACGCTGCGCGCCATGTGCCGGTAATCGGTAGCGATCCGCCCGTCGGGGTCGGCGGCCACGGTGGGGTGGCCGCTGTCCGACTGCTCGCGGATGGTGATATCCAGCGGCAGCGATCCGAGCAGGTGCACCCCGTACTGGCTGGCCATGGCGGCGCCGCCACCGCTGCCGAAGATGTGCTCCTCATGGCCACAGTTCGAGCAGATGTGCGTGCTCATGTTCTCGACGATACCGAGCACGGCCACATCCACCTTCTCGAACATGCGCAACCCCTTGCGTGCGTCGAGCAGCGCGATGTCCTGGGGCGTGGTGACGATCACGCCGCCACTGACCGGCACTTTCTGGGCCAAAGTGAGTTGAATGTCCCCGGTCCCCGGCGGCATGTCCACGATGAGGTAGTCAAGCCCCTCCCAGGCCGTCTCGGTGAGCAGCTGCTCCAGGGCCTGGGTCACCATGGGCCCTCGCCAGATCATCGGGGTCTCTTCATCGACCAGGAAGCCGGCCGACATCACCTGGATGCCGTGGCCGAGCATCGGCTGCATGTGCTTGCCGTCCCGGGACTCCGGCTGGCCACGCACACCGAGCATGCGCGGCTGGCTCGGCCCGTAGATGTCGGCGTCGAGCACCCCGACCCGGGCGCCATCGGCCTGCAGCGCGAGGGCCAGATTGGCCGTGACCGTCGACTTGCCCACACCGCCCTTTCCGGAGGCGACGGCGATGATGTTCTTGATCTCGTCCTGCGCCTTGACGCCCGGCTGAACCGCATGGGCGTGGATGCGCGTCTGCACCGAGATCTGCACCTGCTGCGCCCCGGTCCCCTGCTCGATGGCGGCACGCAGCTCCTCGCCCAGCGTCTGGCGATAGCCCCCGGCCGGGTAGCCGAGCTGCACCACCACCCGAACGCTCTCGTCGTCGATCGCGATCTCGTCAACGCAGCCGGCCGAGACCGGATCGGTGCCCAGATAGTGATCCCGGACCTGGCGCAGAGCCTGCTCCACGGCCTCACGGGTGAGATTCGTCATACCTTTCCCCCGGCAGTCGTTTTCCCATCCGCGCCGGTCAGGGGGGTCAGCGGCACCCCCTGCTGATACGCGCGGGTTCCGTCCTCATAATGCTCGTCCTTCCAGAATGGCGCCCGCACCTTGAGCGTGTCGATGGCGTAACGGGCCGCCTCGAAAGCTTCACCCCGGTGGGCAGCTCGAACCACGACGACGACGCTCTCCTCACCGATGGCCAACTCGCCGACGCGATGAACGATGCGACAAGCCCCGACACCAAAGCGCTCGATCACCTCGGCCTCCAGCTCGGCCAGCACGCGCTCGGCCATGGGGCGGTACGCCGAGTAGGCAATCGCCGCCACGCGCCGCCCCTCGTGGTGATCGCGGACCGTCCCGCCGAAAACCACCAGGGCGCCGGCCGCGGGGTCGGCGGTATCGGCGAGCAGCGGCTCGAGTGCGATGGGCTCGTCGGTCACCCGGTTCATACCACCTCCTGGCCAGTCTGCGTCATTATGACACGCTGGCTCCGCTGTCGGCCTTCGCCGGCTCGGCCCCGCCCAGCTGCAGGGCGCAGAAGCGCCGGTACAGGGGACTATGCTGCTGCAGCTCGCTGTGGGTCCCCTGGGCTTCCACCCGCCCCTGGTCCAGGACCACGATGCGGTCGGCGGCCACGACCGTGGCCAGCCGGTGCGCGATGACCAGGGTCGTCCGCCCGGCCATGAGGCGCTCAAGCGCCTGCTGCACGGCCTGCTCACTCTCCGCATCCAGTGCGCTGGTGGCCTCGTCGAGCAATAGCACCGCCGGGTCGCGCAGGATGGCGCGGGCGATGGCGACGCGCTGGCGCTGACCGCCGGAGAGCTGGACCCCACTGGGGCCGAGTTCGGTATCCAGCCCCTGCGGCAGCCGCTCGAGGAACCCGAGGGCGTTGGCGTCGTGCGCTGCTGCACGCACCTCGGCATCGCCGGCCTCCGGGCGGCCATAGCGGATGTTCTCGGCGGCAGTCCCGGTGAAAAGCACCGGCTCCTGGGCAACCAGCCCGGTGCAGCGGCGCAGCTCCCCCGGATCCAGGTCGCGCAGGTCCACCCCGTCGAGCTGCACGCAACCGGCATCCGGATCGTAAAAGCGCAGCAGCAGCTGCAGCAGCGTGCTCTTACCCGCCCCCGACGGTCCCACCAGGGCCAGTCGCTCGCCGGGGTGCGCACAAAGGGTCACCCCACGCAGTGCCGGCTGATGCGCCCGCGCCGGGTAGGCGAAGGTCACGCCATCGAAACGCACCTCGCCACGCACCGGGTGCGGCAGCGCTCGCGGGCGGTCCGGAGCCCGGATCCGCGGCTCCGCATCGATCAGCTCGAAGATGCGGTCGGTGGCCCCCATGGCACGCAGGATCTCTCCGGCCACCTCGGCCATGGCGGCCACCGACCCGGCGGCCAGCACCGCATAGAAGACAAACGCCGACAGCTCCCCGGGCGTCATGCGCCCGGCGAGCACATCGTGACCGCCCTGCCAGAGCACGGCACCGACCGCGCCGAAGACGAAGAGCAGGGCTACGCCGGTCAGCCACGCCCGCTGCCAGGTCCGACGGATGGCGGTCGCGAAGGCCTCTTCCACCCGCTCGGCATAGCGCTTGCGGTCCTCGGCCTCATGGCCGAAGGCCTGGACCGTGCCGATGGCGTGCAGCGATTCACCGGCGAAACGGCCCACGTCGGCCACCCGGTCCTGGCTGTCCCGAGAGAGGCTGCGCACCCGCCGCCCGAACCAGAGGATGGGGATCAGGATCAGCGGAATGCCCACCACCACCAGGGTGGCCAGGCGCGGGCTGGTGACGAACAGCAGCAACAGGGCGCCGACGAAGGTCAGGGCGTTGCGCAGGGCGATCGACAGCGCCGAGCCGAAGAGATTCTGCAGGACCGTGGTGTCGGCGGTCAGCCGGGACTGGACCTCGCCCGCCCCGGTGCGCTCGAAAAAGGCCGGCTCCAGGCGGAGCAGGCGGCGGAAGAGCTGCTCGCGCAGATCCGCGGCCAGCCGTTCGCCGATCCAGGTGATCAGGTAGTAGCGGGTTGCCGAGGCCAGCGCCAGGATGAGGATCATCGCCAGGGTCGCCAGCAGCGCACGATCGAGCATCGCCGCATCGCCATCGGCGAACCCGTGATCGATGACCAGCCGAAGCCCCTGGCCGATGGCCAGCACGCCTCCGGCGGCGACGAGCAGCGCTGCGGCCGCAGCGGCCAGGCGCCAGCGGTACGGCTCGAGCATGCGCACCAGGCGCAGCAGTGTCGATCGACGTCTCAGGGTCTGACTCCGTTTGCCTTGGCGGTGGATGGACCAGTAAGGTTACAGCTTGCGTGGCGCGGACATGAATCGCGACCCCCCCCCGCTTGGAACGGCGCCCCGGGGGGCGGCGCGGAACCAATTGATAAAGTCCGTGTCCCACCGTGACACCCAAGAGAAAACCGACAGGAGGGTGAGCATGAGCAACCCGATCGACGGTGACCGCCGCAAGTTCCTTAAGAACGGCGCCATGGCCGTGGCCGCCATTCCGCTGGCCACGCTGGTGACCAAGGGCACCGCCGTTGCCGGCCTGCCCGATGACGTGGAAGACCTGCCCAAGGCGGAGGATGACCACGATCACGACTACGTGAACGACGCCGCCGACACCGACCACGCCCGCTTCCAGGAAGGGCAGCTGTGCGAGAACTGCCAGTTCTGGGTCGACTACGTGGACGGCGACTGGGGCTACTGCGAGCATCCGAGCTTCACCGACGTGCTGGTGCACGGCGAGGGCTGGTGCTCGGTCTACGCACCGGCGTAAGCTGCTCGCACTTCGGCGAGCGGCTCCGCCTGCCAGGCGGAGCGACGAGGGGGCGCCGGCTGGCGCTCCCTTTTTTATACCCTGAGCGCGATCGCCACAGGGCATCGGAGGCAACCCGGGACCGACGATGGACGCCCTACGCAGCGATACACCGAACAACCAGTACACTCGCGGCGAGACCGACGCTGCGGCCAGCCGCCTGCGCGTCGAGCACCTGGCCTGCCGCCGCGGCGAGGAGTTCCTCTTCGAGGAGGTCTCCTTCGCCCTCGGCCCCGGCGAGCTACTTTTCGTACGCGGGCGCAACGGCAGCGGCAAGACGACGTTGCTGCGCACCCTCTGCGGCCTGACCGAACCGGCCCGTGGCCGCATCCACTGGCTCGATCAGGAGGTCCGCCGGCTCGATGACCGGGCCCGCCGGCAAATGCTTTACGTTGGCCACCGCGACGCCGTCAAGGACGAGCTGACCCCACTGGAGAACCTGCAGGTCCACCAGGGGCTGCGCGGTGAGTCGAGCTCTCTGGACGAACGCCTCGACGCCCTCGAGCAGGCCGGCCTCGCCGGACGCGAGGACATCCCAGTCCGGTACCTTTCCCAGGGCCAGCGCCGACGCACGGCCTTGGCCCGCCTGCTGCTCTCGCCGGCGCGACTGTGGATCCTCGACGAGCCGCTGACCGCCTTGGACCGGCGCGCCGTTGCGTGGCTCTTCGAGCGCATCGCCGGCCACCTGCAGCACGGGGGGTTGGTCATCACTACCAGCCATCAATCCATCGACGGCCTGCCCGAGCCGCGCATCCTGGATCTGGACTAGAACGACACCATGGTGAGGTCTCTCTGGACACTCCTGCGGCGCGACGTTTCGCTCATCGTCCTGCGCCGTCAGGACGTACTGACCGTCGTTGCCTTCTTCGTGATCGTCATCACCCTCTTTCCCCTGTCCATCGGCCCCGAGCCGGACAAGCTGCGCACGCTAGCGCCCGGCGGGGTGTGGGTGGCGGCAGCGCTGGCCAGCCTCATCTCGCTGGACCGGCTGTTCGCCGATGACTGGCGCGACGGCACCCTAGAGCAACTGGCCCTGTCGCCACAGCCCCTGGCCCTGGTGGCGCTGGCCAAGGTCGTGGCTCACTGGCTGGCCCTGGGGCTGCCGCTGGTGATTCTCTCCCCGGCCCTGGGTTACTCGCTGGGTCTGGAGGGGGCGGAACTGCTGGTACTCGCGCTATCATTGCTGCTCGGGACCCCGGTGTTGAGCCTGCTTGGCGCGGTGGGGGCCGCCATGACCCTGGGCGTGCGGGCCGGCGGGGCGCTGATGGCACTGCTTATCCTGCCCCTATATGTGCCGGTCCTAGTGCTGGGCGCGGGGGCGGTTTCAGAGGCGATGTTCGACGCCTCTTATCAGGCGCACCTGTCGCTGCTCGGTGCCATGCTGGCCCTGGCGCTGCCGTTGGTGCCCCTGGCGATCGCCGGGGCGCTGCGCATTGCCCTGGACTGAGACGAGAGCATCCGCGTAACGGGAACTTGACACCCGTTTCCGGGATCGAAGGCGTAGTGACGTAGACGCGTTACGGAGAACGACGGGATAACTGCATGACCGCTCGACCCATTCCCTGGCTCAAGTACACGGCACCAGCCAACTTCCACGTGCTGGCCCAGCGCCTGGTGCCCTGGCTCTGGGCGGCCGCTGCCCTGTTCGCCGTGGCAGGCCTTTACGTGGGGTTTTTTGTCGCACCCCCGGATTACCAGCAGGGCAACAGCTACCGGATCATGTTCATCCACGTCCCGGCGGCGTGGATGGGGATGTTCCTCTATCTACTGATGGCCTTATACGGGGCGATCTACCTGATCTGGCGGATCAAGATGGCCGACATCATGGCCCGGGCCATCGCCCCGACCGGAGCGCTGATGACCTTCCTGGGCCTGTGGACCGGCGCCCTGTGGGGCGCGCCCACCTGGGGCACCTACTGGGTCTGGGACGCGCGGCTGACCTCGACGCTGATCCTGCTCTTCCTCTTTCTCGGCTACATCGCGTTGCACGCCGCCTCGGACGACCGCGAGAAAGGCGGTCGGGCCGCCTCCTTGCTGGCTATTGTCGGCGCGGTCAACGTACCGATAATCTACTTTTCCGTAGAGTGGTGGTACAACCTGCACCAGGGCGCCTCGGTCATCCGGGCGGACGGGCCGAGCATGGCCGATTCGATGCTCGCTGCGCTGCTGCTGATGACCGCGGCTTTCTGGATCTACTCGGCGGCCATCGTGCTGCGACGCGCCCAGGCCGAGGCCATGAGCCGGGAGTCGCGCAAGGAGTGGGCCCGGGCGGCAGCCGCCGGCACCCTCACCCGCGACCAGCGCGAGCGGGCTGCTGACGAGACCGCGCGTGAACAGCGCATCGCGGAGTCCGGAGGAGAAGCCTGATGTGGGACGGAATCGGTGATTTTCTGGCCATGGGCGGACACGCGCCCTACGTCTGGGGGTCGTTCGGCATGGTGGCCGCGGTACTGCTCGTCGAGTGGCTGCTGGTCAGCCGCCGCCGCCGTCACCTGCAGACCATGCTTCAGCGGCAGTCGCGGCGCACGACCGCCGCACAATCGCAGGGGGAGTGAACGATGAAGAAGCGACACCAGAGGCTGTTCCTGGTACTCGGTGTGGTCGCCGGGGTGAGTGTCGCCACGGCGCTGGTGCTCAATGCCTTCCGTGACAATATGACCTTCTTCATCACGCCGTCCGAGGTGATGGCCAAGTCCGATATGCCGGAACGGCACTTTCGCATCGGCGGACTGGTCGAGGACGGCTCCGTGGAGCGTGACAGCGCCTCCACCCAGGTCCGCTTCCACGTGACCGACACCGAGGCGAGCGTACCCGTCGACTTCGAAGGCATCCTCCCCGACCTCTTCCGCGAAGGTCAGGGCGTCGTGGTCGAGGGCCGGATCACCTCCGACGGGGTGTTCAAGGCCGATAATGTCATGGCACGTCACGACGAGGACTACATGCCGGCCGAGGCGCAGGAGGCCCTGGACCGGGTCGAACACTCCTTCGATGAAGCCGGGGACTATTAACGATGCTTGGTGAGCTCGGCAACTTTGCCCTGATCCTGGCCTTCTGCCTGGCCGTCATCCAGTCGATCCTCCCGCTGGTCGGCACGGCCACCGGGGATGCCCGGCTGATGAACTCGGGCCGCTCGCTGGCCGTCGGGCAATTCGTCTTCCTGCTGGTCGCCTACCTGATCCTGACGGCGGCCTTCGTCACCAACGACTTCTCGATCCGCTACGTGGCCGAGAATTCGGCCGCAGCGCTGCCGCTGGTCTACAAGATCACCGGTGTCTGGGGTGGCCACGAGGGCTCGATGCTCTTCTGGGTCCTGACCCTCAGCGCCTGGACGGTGGCCGTGGCGGTATTCAGCCGCGCCCTGCCGCGGGAGATGCTGGCCCGGGTGCTGGCGGTGCTGGGCATGGTGGCCGTCGCGTTCATCGCCTTCACTGCCCTGACCTCCAACCCGTTCGAGCGCATCTTCCCGGCACCGACCGAGGGCACGGACCTGAATCCGCTGCTCCAGGATCCGGGGATGATCATCCACCCACCGCTGCTGTTCATCGGCTATACGGGCCTGGCGGTCGCCTTTGCCTTCGCCGTCGCCGCGCTCATTGGCGGTCGCCTCGATGCCGCCTGGGCGCGCTGGTCGCGGCCGTGGACCACAGCCGCCTGGGGCTTCCTGACCCTGGGTATCGGGCTCGGCTCCTGGTGGGCGTACTACGAGCTCGGCTGGGGCGGCTGGTGGTTCTGGGACCCGGTGGAGAACGCCTCTCTGCTGCCCTGGCTCACGGCCACCGCCCTGATCCACTCACTGGCGGTGACCGAGAAACGCGGCGGCTTCAAGGTCTGGACCGTGATGCTGGCCATCGTCAGCTTCGCGCTGACCGTCCTCGGCGGCTTCATCGTCCGCTCGGGCGTGATCACCTCGGTCCACGCCTTCGCCACCGACCCCGACCGCGGCGTCTTCCTGCTCGCTATCCTGGCGGTCACCCTGCTGGGGTCCCTGGCCCTCTACGCTTGGCGTGCCCCCAAGGTGGGGCTGGGCGGCGTATTCGGCTGGTACTCGCGGGAATCGCTGCTACTAGCGAACAACGTGCTGTTGGTGGTCGCCTGCGCGGCCATCGCCATCGGCACTCTCTACCCGCTGGCCCTGGACGCCTTTGACCTGGGCAAGATCTCGGTGGGCCCGCCCTACTTCGATGCGGTGTTCATGCCGCTGATGCTACCGCTGCTGTTTTTGATCGGCATCGGGCCGGTGGTCTCCTGGAAACAGTCGGACCCCATGGAGACGGTCCGCCAGCTGCGCTGGGTGCTGCTGGTCAGTGCCCTGATCGGCGGCGTCTGGCCGCTGACCATGGGCGCCTGGAACCCGCTCACCGCCCTCGGCCTCGGCCTGGCGGCGTGGATCCTGCTGACCGCTGCGGTGGACCTGTTCCGGCGCTTCAGCCGGCGGCGTCAACAGGGGGCTGGCAAGGCGCTGCAGGCGGCCTTGCGCCCGAGCTTCTTCGGCATGCACCTGGCCCACGGCGGCCTGGCCCTGGTAGTCATGGCCATCGCCATGGTCAACACCTATGAGGTCGAGCGGGACGTACGCCTGGCCCCGGGTGAGACGGCCACCGCCGGGGCGTACCAGTTCCGCATGCTCGACAGCGAGGTGGTCCGCGGGCCGAACTTCGATGCCCAGCAGGCCACCGTCGAGGTCCTCAATCAGGACGGCGAGGTCATCGACGTCCTCCGCCCGCAGCTGCGTTACTACGACTCGCAGCCGCAGATGCCCATGCACCAGGCCTCGCTGAACCGCGGCATGACCCGCGATGTCTACGTATCGCTGGGTGATGATCTGGGCGAGGGGGCGTGGACCATGCGGCTCTACTACAAGCCGTACATGTTCTGGATGTGGACCGGATGCCTGCTGATGGCCTTCGGCGGCTTCCTGGCGGCCGCGGATCGCCGCTACCGCATGGCCAGCGACCGGCGCACGGTCTCCGAGGCCCACGTCGACAGCAACGACAACCGCGTGGTGGGACCGGCCTCGGCGCAGGAGCCGTCATCATGAACAAGCGACTGCTGCTGCCGCTGCTGCTGACCCTGCCGGTCCTCGGCCTGCTCTACGTGGGCCTGAGCCTGGACTCGCGCAGCCTGCCCTCGCCGCTGGTCGGCCAACCGGCACCAGCCTTCGAGCTGGAGTCGCTGCGCGACTCCGGGGTCACCCTGACCCGGGAGGACTTCGTGGGCGAGATCGCCCTGGTCAACGTCTGGGCGTCCTGGTGCGAGAGCTGCCGCCATGAGCACCCCTACTGGCGCCAGCTGGCTGAGCGGGGCATCGCCATCCACGCCTTCAACTACCGTGACAGCCGGGAGAGTGCCCAGCGCTACCTGGATCTCTTCGGCGACCCGTTCCGCGAGATCGCCTACGATCCGCGGGCGGAGGCGGGCATGGAATGGGGCGTGTACGCCACCCCCGAGACCTATCTGCTGGACGCCCAAGGCGTCATCCGGCACAAGCACATCGGGCCGGTGAACGCCGAGGTACTGCGCAACGACATCCTGCCCTTGATCGAGGAACTGGAGGCGGAGCGGTCATGAGCGTAACTCTGGTTGCAGCGTCGCAGGCGCGCCGCGGCGACACCACCGGGCAGCGTCTTCGAGGGCTGCTCGTGGCGCTTTTCCTGCTCGCCGGGGCGGCGGTGGCCGCGCCGGCCGGCGCGGTCTCCATTGGCGAGCCGCTGGATTTCGAGACCGAAGAGCAGGAAGAGCAGTACTACACCCTGGTCCGGCAGCTGCGCTGCACCGTCTGCCAGACCGAGACCATCTACGAGTCGCCGGCAGAGCTGGCCGGGGACATGCGCCGCCGCGTCTACGAGATGACCGTCGATGGCTACGACAAGGACGAAATCGTCGATTTCATGACGGCGCGCTACGGCGACTACGTCCGCTACAACCCGCCGCTGCAGATGAACACAGCCCTGCTCTGGGTCAGCCCCTTTTTGCTGCTGGTCATCGGCGGCGTGGCGTGGCTGCAGGTCATCCGCCACCGTCAGCAGAAGGCGGCGCAGACTGATCTGACCGAATCCGAGCGGCGGGCGCTGGAACGTTTCCGGCGCGGCGACTAACCCAAGGGGGAATCGATGAGTGGAGCCTTCGTAGGGGCCGTTGTGGTCCTCTGCACCCTCGCCTTGATCTTCGTGCTCTTCCCGCTGCTGCGGGATGCCGCGCGGACGCGGACGCAGTCGCGTCGGCAGGTCAACGCAGCGATCCACCGGGACCGTATCCGCGAGCTGGACCAGGATCTGGAGAACGGCACCCTGAGCCGCACCCAGTACGACGCGGCCATCGCGGATCTCGATCGGGACCTGGTGCAGAGCGGGGCCGTCGACAGCGAGGAGGAGCAAGCCGGCTACCTGCCGCGCGCCCGCCGCGGGGTGGTCATCGCGGCGGCCACCGTCAGTGCCGTGGCCGTGCCGGTGATGGCGCTGTCCATGTACCACTCCCTTGGCGACGAGCGCGCCTTCACCCAGGCTGGCACTCCGACCACGCCGGATCGCCAGCAGCAGTCTGGCGCACCGGGGCAGCCGCAACAGCACGACCCGGACGAGATCGAGGCCATGGCGCAACAGCTGCGTGATCGGCTGGAGCAGAGCCCCGACGACCCCACCGGATGGGTCCTCTACGGCCGCACCATGATCTACCTGGAGAACCTCGACGAGGCCGAGAACGCCTTCCGGCGGGCGCTGGATCTGGGTGCGGACGACGACCCCAACCTTCTCGCCGAGTACGCCGATATCCTGGCGGCGACCACCGGCAACCTGCAGGGTGAACCCATGGAGTATCTCCAGCGCGCCCTGGAGATCGATCCGGAGAACGTCCGCGCGCTGTGGCTGGCTGGTACCGCGGCCTACAACAACGCGGACTACGAGGGGGCCCGATCCTACTGGGAAGAGCTTCTGGACGTCGTACCGCCGAACTCCCAAGAGGCGCAGGCGATCCAGTCGAACCTGCGGCAGCTGCCGGACGGCGAGGGCTGATCCGGCCGTGGGGGGGGGGGGGGGGGGGGGGGGGGGGGCCCCCCCCCCCCCCCCCCCCCCCCCGACGCGGGAATGAATCAGTTGTCCACCACCTCCTGAGCCATATCGCGGATCTCCGACGCATCCCGCGGCGGAGCCAGGGCATCCTGGAACGCGCCCTCGCCGTCGAAGAACATCAACACCCCGGCGGTGCTTACCCCGTACTGCTCGGCGAACGCCTGCCCCTCAGGGGTCCCCAGGTCGGCCACGATGAACGACACGCCGGCCCGCTCCTCTTCGCTGAGCCCATCGAGCTGATCCATGATCCCCATGCTGGTCGGGTTGGCGGTCTCGTGCGTGAGCACGCCGATCGGCTCCCCCTGCCCGATCCGGGTCAGGTCGGTGCTGAAACCGCCCCCCGGCAAGCTCTGCCAGATCAGGCCCGCGGCACCGAAGATGATCCCCAGCGCCAGCAGCCAGCTGGCCCAGCGCGGCAGATTCCTCGGCCGCTGCTTCTTCCCGCCCGGCGGCCCCTGCCTGGTCTCGGCCATGTTGCTCCTCCCCTGCTCTGCAATGGATGGTCGGACTGAACCAGCATCCAAGGCTGCCGCCGGGCGAAGGAACATGCAAGGTTCTGTATTGGACGGCTCCGCTCATCGAGCACTACGATGATCATGATCAATCCGATCGACCACGGAGTGGGACGATGGGCGAGTGGGCAACTCGGTTCACGACAGTGATACTCGGTCTCATCCTGATCGGCGGTATCGTCGGCCTGACCCTGGCCGTTGCCGGCAACGGCGATGGGAGCGCCCCCACCGGGGCCGCAGCGGCGCATCAGGACGGCGACGCCGACACCTCCGCCGAGGAGATCGACGCGTGGGATCTGGGCATCGGCAACAGCGCCTTCCGGCACCTGCCGCAGTATCGCTCGTACCAGAAGAACTGGGACGACACAGTGATGACCGAGTACGGCGGCTCGGTCCCCCACCACAAGCACGACGGCGAGAGCCCGCTGCCCGAGGGCTACCGGCACGCCCAGCCGTACCTGAAGAACCTGTGGCTCGGCTACCCCTTCTCGTGGCACTACGAGCGCGCCCGCGGCCACACCTATGCGGTCATCGACGTGACCACCACCGACCGGATCAACCGCTACAGCGAACAGGCGGACCTGCCGGCCACCTGCTGGAACTGCAAGGGCAACACCATGCCACAGCTGCTCGAGGCCAAGGGCGACGACTTCTGGTCCTCGAACTTCCACGACTACCGCAAGATCCACGATCCGGCGGATCACGCCATTGGCTGCACCAATTGCCACGACCCGAACGAGGACATGCGGCTACGGATCACCAGCGTCCCGCTGAAGGCGTACCTGGAGCGCCAGGGTAAGGACTGGCGCAACAAGTCCACTCAGCAGATGCGCTCGCTGGTCTGTGCCCAATGCCACGTGGAGTACTACTTCGAGGACGGCGATCACGGCGTGGCCGCCAAGCCGCACCTGCCCTGGGACGAGGGCCTCGACCCGGGGGACATGTTCGAGTTCAAGGAGGACGGTGACCCGGAGCGCGACGGGTTCAAGGGGCAGTTCGTCGACTGGGTGCACCCGGTCTCGGAGACACCCATGATCAAGGTCCAGCACCCGGAGTTCGAGATGTACCAGGGCAGCGTGCACGCCGAGGCGGACGTCGCCTGTGCCGACTGCCACATGCCGCGGGTGAGCAAGGGCCGGGCCGATATCACCTCCCACCACCTGACCTCGCCGCTGAGTAGCGAGGAGATGATCAAGAAATCGTGCCAGGGCTGCCACGAGGACAAGTCGCCGAGTTGGCTGCGCGAGCGCACCGAGTCTCACCAGGAGCGGGTTTGGCGGCAGCTGAACGTCGCCCAGGAGAAGTCGGTGCGCGCCCACGAGGCCGTCCGCCTGGCCCGGGAGCTGGACGAGGAACAGCTCGACGCCGACTTGCTGGATGAGGCCCGGCAGATGATCCGCCGCGGGCAGTGGTACTGGGACTACGTCTCGGCGGAGAACAGCGCCGGCGCCCACAATCCGAGCAAGGCGCTCGATACCCTGGCCTCCTCGCAGCAGTACAGCAACCGCGCGGTGGAGCTGGCCCTGCGCGCCAGCGACTACGCGATCGCCTCGGATCTGTTCGCCGCTCCCATCGAGGAGCTGGTGCCACCGATCATGGAGCACAGCCGGGCGCTGCAGATGGATGAGGAGCACCTGGCCTCCCACCCGTGGCTGGAGTACCTGGACCCGCTGCCGGAGGCTGACAAGGTCTGGGACGGCAACGAGCGGCTGCGCTGACGCCACGCGGAGGATCCACGGATGAGACGCCTCGGCCCCCTTGGCATCGTCGCGCTGCTGATCCTGCTGCTCTCGCTCCTGCTCGGCGGCGGCTACGGCGCCCATCAGCTGACCATCAACAACCACTTCTGCGCGGCCTGCCACGCCTACGAGAAGACCTCGTGGGATCAGAGCGAGCACCAGCAGGTGGACTGCATTGCCTGCCACACCAAGGGCTTCGCCTACGACAAGATCCAGGGCACACGCAAGGTCTGGCTGACCGTCACTGGGCAGGTGAATCCCCACAACGACCCCCTGCCCCGCTACCCCGAGGAGACCAGCGAGAACTGTGTGGACTGCCACATCACCGACGCCATCGCCGAGGAGCAGCCCTTTTTCATCGCCCGGCACAACCGCTACATGGAGCATGCCCCCACGTGCATGGCCTGCCACGACTCCGGCCACGACCGGCAGCTGCAGCGGATGAAGCGCCCCTAGGCGGCTCTGCGGCCGACCCAGCCGCAGAGCCGCCGCCCTCCGGGGCCGGCGCTCAGCCGTCGGGGCGACCGAAGACCCAGAGCACGAAGGCGTAGCGCAACGCCACCTCGCGCAGGTAGTCGAAGCGTCCGCCGGGGCCGGCGTGGCCGGCGCTCATGTTGGTGTAGAGCAGCAGCGGATTGTCGTCGGTCTTCAGCGCGCGCAGCCGGGCCACCCACTTGGCCGGCTCCCAGTAGGTCACGCGCGGGTCCGAGACCCCGGCGGTGGCGAGGATCGGTGGATAGGCGCGGGCCTGGACGTTCTCGTAGGGCGAGTAGCCGAGGATCGTACGGAAGGCCTGCTCGTCTTCCAGCGGATTGCCCCACTCCGGCCACTCCGGCGGGGTCAGCGGCAGGCTCGGATCGCTCATGGTGTTGAGCACGTCGACGAAGGGGACATCGGCCACGGCCGCCCCGAAGAGCTCCGGGCGCTGATTGAGCACGGCGCCGACGAGCATGCCGCCGGCCGACCCACCGTGGACGACCACCCGCCCGGCGCCGGTGTAACCGGCCTCGATCAGGTGCTCGGCACAGGCGACGTAGTCGCTGAAGGTGTTCGGCTTGTGCTCGAGCTTGCCCGCCTCGTACCAGCGATAGCCACGCTCCTTGCCACCGCGGACGTGGGCGATGGCGTAGACGAAGCCGCGATCGACCAGCGAGAGACGGTGCGGCGAGAAGGCGGCCGGCTGGCTGATGCCGTAGGCGCCGTAGCCGTTGAGCCACAGCGGCGTCTCCGCCCCCGGCTGCACGTCCGCCCGGTGGAGCAGCGAGATCGGCACCCGCTCCCCATCGGCGGCCGTGGCGTAGAGCCGCCGCGCCACGTAAGCCGCCGGGTCGTGCCCGCTGGGGATCTCCTGCTCCTTGCGCAGGCTCCGCACCCGGGTCTCCATGTCGTAGTCGTAGACCCGTCCCGGCGTGGTCAGCGAGGAGTAGCTAAAGCGCAGCCGGGTGGTCTCGTATTCGAGCCCGCCGGCGAGGCCCAGCGCATACGCCGCCTCCTCGAAGGCGACGCTGTGCTCGGCGCCATCGGCCAGACGCCGGACGACGATCCGCGGCAGCGCATCCTCGCTCTCCAGGCGCACCAGGTGATCGCGGAAGAGCAGCATGTCGTGGATCAGCACACCGGGGCGATGCGGGACCAGCTCCTCGAAACGCCCCGGCTCCGGGGCCTCGAGCGGCACGCGGACGATGCGAAAGTCCTGCGCCGCCCGGTTGGTCAGGATCAGCCAGTGCTCGCCGCTGTCACTGACCGTGTACTCCACGCCGCGCTCGCGGGGCATCAGGCAGCGGAACCCGGCCTCCGGATCGTCGGCGGGCGCGGCGTGGACCTCCGAGGTAGTGTGATCGTGGGTCTCGATGAGCAAAAACCGCCGGCTCTCGGTGCGCTCCAGGCCGATAAAGAAGCCGGGATCGGTCTCCTCGTAGACCACCTCGTCCGCGCTGGCCGGATCACCCAGCCGATGCCGGTAGACCCAGCGCGGCCGGTGCTCATCGTCCAGGACGGTGTAGAAGAGCGTGCACCCGTCCCCGGCCCAGACAAAGTCGCCGCGGGCCTGCTCCAGGCACTCGGGCAGCTCGACCCCGCGCTCGAGATCGCGGATGCGGATGGTGTACGCCTCGGCACCGCTGGTATCCACGGCGTAGGCCAGGTAGCGGTGATCGTCGCTGTGGACCCAGTCACCGAGCTGGAAGTAGGCGTGCCCCTCGGCCAGGCGGTCACCGTCGAGCAGGACCTCCTCGGCCCCTCCGCCGCGCGGGCGGCGACACGCCACCGGGTGCTGCCCGTCGGCGCGGTAGCGCACGTAGTACTCGTAAGGGCCGTCGGGATCCGGGACCGAGGCGTCCTCCTCCTTGATCCGCCCGCGCAGCTCGGCAAAGAGCCGCTCGCGCAGCGGCGCCACCGGCTCCAGCACTGCCTCGGTGTAGGCGTTCTCTGCCTCCAGGTGGGCGCGGATGGCCGGCTGCAGTTGCCCGGGGTCGAGCATCGCCTCCCGCCAGTTCGGGTCGCGCAGCCAGGCGTAGGGATCGTTCAGTTGCACCCCGAAGCGCTCGATGACCTCGGGGGCCTCGGCGGCCCGCGGCGGCTGCGGCGTCGATGCGCTCATATCCCGTCGCTCCCCTCCGGCGGTGTCAGCAGGAAGTGGCCACGTGCGGCGGCGATCGGCCGCTGCGGCTCCGACTGCCAGGCGCTGGCGTGCACATTGGCCACACGCCGCCCCTGACGGCGGATCTCCACCGTGGCGTAGGTGGTCTCCTGCGCCCCGCGGCGCAGATAATCCACGTGGAAGTTGATGATCCGCGGCAGGTAGCAGCTCTGCCCCTCCCAGAGGATCTGCATGATCGCCCCGTGCTCGAGGAAGGCGCCGAGCAGCCCGCCGTGTAGCGAGCCGCTGCCGGGCCGGCCGATGAGATCGTCGCGGTACGGCAGGCGGATGCACAGCCCCTCGCCCTCCGGACACGGCTCGAAGCGCATGCCGATCAGCCGGGCGTAGGGGACGAGGTCGGTCAGGCGCTGGCAGTCGCCGGCCGCACGCGCGGCGCGGACCTGTTCCAGGAGTTCAGCCACGGCCCACCCCCTCGCGCAGGCGCATGAAGGCGCTCATGCTGGTGGCGAAGGGCTCCGCCGGGTCGTCCTCGTAGGCCACGGCCCGGGCGAAGGCGACTTCACCGGCCAGGCGGTAGCACTCGCAGCGGGCGTAGACGTCCCGCCCGGCGGCCGCCGGGCGCAGGTGATCGACCCGCAGGTCGAGGGTGACGATCCGCTCCGCCGGGCCGGTGGCCATCAGCACCGCCGCCCCGCAGCTCTGGTCGATGAGCGTGGTGATCACGCCGCCGTGGATGTGGCCGGTCTCCGGATTGCCGACCAGCTCCGGGCGGTACGGCACCCGGGCGATCAGATGATCGTCCCCGAGCTCCACCAGTTCCAGGCCGATCAGCGCCCCGTGGGGTGAGCCCCGGAAGAGGCGCCGGGCGTGCTCGAGGCCGATCCCGGCACCGTTGTCCGTCTCTGCGGTCATGTTCCGTCCCTGCGCTGTAGCGGTCTGCGCAACTGAGACCGCCGTCATGTCTGGATGGTGCCGCCCAGTCTACGAGCCCGCCGGCACAGATCAAGCGGCCGTGACCGCCGAGTGGCGCCTGGCTCCCAGGCGATGCTGCAGGTGCACACAACGCGCTCGGCCAACCTATTGATCCCGCAGCAAAGACCGGCCTACCGTTGTGCCGTGGCTCGCCACCGAGTGCACCCGCGGTGCCCCGGGGACACCGCTGATAACGACACAACAACACCCAGCGCCAGGAGGAAAACCATGCACCCGACACGTCGCGCCGTCTACCTCGCGCCCTGCCTGCTCGCCCTCGGCGGGGCCGCCACCAGCGCCCACGGGGCCGCCTTTCAGCTCCAGGAGCAGAGCGCCTCGCTGCTCGGCAGCGCCTTCGCCGGACGCAGCGCCGACGCCCACGACATCAGCCACACCTTCTTCAACCCGGCCACCCTCGGCGTACACGCCGGTCGCGGTGCCGAGGCGGAACTGGTCCTCAGCTACATCGACCCGACCTTCGATTTCGAGGCGGATGACCCGCAGGCCGCCGGAGCGCTTGGCTCCGATGCGAGCGCCAGTGGTGGCGAGAGCGCCCTCGCCCCGGTCTTCTACGCCGGCTTCGACCTGGCCCCGGACCTGCGCGCCGGGCTCGGCATCAACGTCCCCTACGGCCTGGAGACCGACTACCCGGAGGACTGGGTGGGCCGCTACG
>NZ_JAJNRE010000017.1:0-57245 GCF_022228025.1 Halorhodospira sp. 9622
ATGTACTACAGCGTCTGAGCCCTTCGGGCGGATGCTGCATCCATGGGGCGGGGCCGGATGGCTGCCGCCCTTTTTTATTGCATTGCACCAGGATGGTGCGATGGTTGCCTGATCATGGGCGCATCCGCACCGGGTCCACGCGGGACCGTCGGGGTGGCCCGGCCTTTGCACAGGGATGGACATGGACGAACAAGAGCGCGACCACTCGCAGATCCTCGAGGAACTGACGACCGCCGTGCTGTTGGTGGATGATCAGGTGCGCATCCTCCACGTTAACCACGCCGCCGAGACGTTGTTCCGGGTTAGCAGTCGGCAGGTGCTGGGCCAGCCCCTTGCCTCGGCCCTGCGCGGTGCGGAGCTGCTCGAGGGACTCATCCGCCAGACCCAGCGCACTGGCGGTGCCTACACCCAGCGCGAGCGCCGCCTGCCAGTGCGCGACGATCACCCGGTGACCGTCGACTGCACCATCACGCCGCTGTCGGCGCATCGGGTGCTCATCGAGATCGCCGAGGTTGACCGGCACGCCCGGATCACGCGCGAGCAGCACCTGCTGTCGCAGAATCGAGCCGTGCAAGAGCTCATACGTGGGCTGGCGCATGAGATCAAGAATCCGCTCGGTGGCCTGCGCGGCGCGGCGCAGCTGCTCGAGGCGGAGCTGCCCGAGCGCGATCAGCGCGAGTATACGCAGGTGATCATCCGCGAGGCCGACCGCCTGCAGCAGCTGGTTGATGCCCTGCTCGGCCCCAATGCGCCGGCGCGGGCGGAGTGGGTGAACATCCACGAGGTCCTCGAGCGCGTCCGTTCCCTGGTCATCGCCGAGGACGCCGAGAATCGCGAGGATGGTGGCCCGATTGTGCTTGAGCGCGACTACGATCCCAGCATCCCGCCGGTCAGCGCCGAGCACAACCATCTGGTCCAGGCGGTGCTCAACCTGGTGCGCAACGCCCGTCAGGCTGCCGGCCCGGGTGGCACCATCACCCTGCGCACGCGCACACAGCGCCAGTTCACCATCGCCGACAAGCCCCACCGCCTGGTGGCCCGCATCGACATCATCGACGACGGACCGGGGATTCCCCTGGATCAGCAGGAGCAGATCTTCTATCCGATGGTCACCTCGCGCCCCGAGGGCACGGGCCTGGGCCTGCCCATCGCCCAGAGCTTGATCAGTCGCCTCGGTGGTCTGATCGAGTGCGTTAGCGAGCCGGGGCGTACGGTGTTCACCATCTGGCTGCCCATGGAGACGGAAAATGACTGAGGCCGAATCGCAGGTATGGGTGGTGGACGACGACCGTTCCATCCGCTGGGTGCTGGAGAAGGCGCTGCGCCGCGCCGGCTTTGGGGTCCACACCTTCGAGAGCGGCGACGCGGCGCTGGAGGCGCTGTACCGGGAAGAGCCCGACGTGCTGATCACCGACCTGCGCATGCCCGGAATCGGCGGTCACGATCTGCTGCAGCGGGTACAGAGCACCTCGCCGCAGCTGCCGGTGATCGTGATTACCGCCTACTCGGACCTGGATGCGGCGGTCAGCTCCTACGAGGGCGGCGCCTTTGAGTATCTGCCCAAGCCGTTCGACGTGGACGAGGCGGTGGATCTGGCTGGCCGCGCTGTGGCGAGTCGGCGCAGGGGTTCGGCCGCGGAAGCCAGTACCGAGGGCTCGGCCGACATCCTCGGCGAGGCGCCGGCGATGCAGGAGGTCTTCCGGGCCATCGGCCGGCTGTCCCGCTCAAGCGTGACCGTACTGCTCACCGGTGAATCGGGCAGCGGCAAGGAGTTGGTGGCGCGTGCGCTGCACCGGCACAGTCCGCGCGCCGGCGGGCCCTTCGTGGCCCTGAACATGGCCGCGATCCCCCACGACCTGATGGAGTCGGAACTCTTCGGTCATGAGAAGGGCGCGTTCACCGGGGCGCAGCAGACCCGGCGCGGACGCTTCGAGCAGGCCGATGGCGGCACCCTGTTCCTCGACGAGATCGGCGACATGCCGGCTGACCTGCAGACCCGCCTGCTGCGGGTGCTTGCCGACGGGGAGTTCTATCGGGTGGGCGCCCACACTGCGATGAAGGTAGACGTGCGCATCATCGCGGCCACCCACCAGGATCTGGAGCAGCGCGTGGCCGAGGGGCGTTTCCGCGAGGATCTCTACCACCGCCTGAACGTAATCCGCATCCAGCTGCCGCCGCTGCGCGAGCGGCGCGAGGACATTCCTGCGCTGGCGCGGCGTTTCCTGGCGGCCGCTGCGCGCGAACTCAACGTTGATCCGAAGGCGCTGCATCCGGACGTCGAGCGCGAGCTGATGCAGCTCGATTGGCCGGGCAACGTCCGGCAGCTGGAGAATACCTGCCGCTGGCTGACGGTGATGGCCAGCGGCCAGGAGATCGTCCCTGAGGACTTGCCGGCGGACCTGCGCGGGGCGCGCAGCACTGGCGGTGGTGACGGCGGGGCGGCGGATGGCGGGGACTGGGAGACAGCGCTGGCCCGCTGGGCCGAGCAGGCCCTGGACGGTGGCGGGGATCACCTGCTCGACGAGGCCCTGCCGCGCTTCGAGCGCGCCCTGATCCGTGCCGCGCTGAGCCGCAGCGGCGGCCACCGTCAGGAAGCGGCGCGCCTGCTCGGCTGGGGGCGGAATACGCTGACGCGCAAGATCAAGGAACTCGGCATGGACTGACTCGGCGGTGGCCGCTCAGTCATCGAACTCCGCCTTGGGCGTTCGTTCCATGAGTTCGCGTACGGCCTGCTCAAGCGGGGTATCCCCGCCGACGACCCGGTAGACCATGTTGCAGATCGGCATCTCCACCCCGTGCCGTGCCGCCAGGGTGTGCAGCTCGGCGGCGGTGCGTGCGCCTTCGACGGTGCTACCCACCGAGGCCAGCGCACGATCCACGTCGGCCCCCTGCCCCAGGGCGAAGCCGAAGCGCCGGTTGCGCGACTGATCGTCGGTGCAGGTCAGCAGCAGATCCCCCATCCCGGCCAGACCGATGAGCGTCTGTGGATCGGCGCCGAGGGCGGCGCCCAGGCGCGAGATCTCGGCCAGCCCCCGGGTGACGAGCGCGGCGCGGGCGTTGGCGCCGAGCCCGAGTCCGTCGCTGACGCCGGTCGCCACGGCGAGCACGTTCTTCACCGCCCCGCCGAGCTCGACGCCGATCATGTCGGTGCTCGAGTAAGGCCGGAAGCGGTCGTTGTGGAAGGCGTGGACGACCTCGGCGGCCAGGTCCGAATCGGTGGCCGCTACGGTGATCGCGGTGGGCAGGCCGCGTCCAACCTCGGCGGCAAAGCTCGGCCCGGAGATGACCGCCATAGCGGGGGTCGGGTCGAGGACGCCCTCGACGACGCCGTGCAGGAAGCCGCCGGACTCCGATTCGAGCCCCTTGGTGGCCCAGACCACCTTGCCGGGGCGATAGGGCGCAAGGCGCTCGATCAGGCCGCGGAAGGCGCTGCTGGGGACGGCGATCAGCAGCCACTCGGTACCGGCGAGGGCCGTGTCCAGATCGGCCGTAGCAGCGAGGCTCTGCGGCAGCGGACAGTCGGGGAGATGGCGGCGGTTGACCCGCTCGGCGTTGATCGCCGCGGCGTGCTCGGCGTCGCGGGTCCAAAGCTGAACCGCGTGGCCATTGCGACCCAGCACCGAGGCCAGGGCGGTGCCCCAGGCCCCGGCGCCCAGTACCGCGATGGTCGCCACGGCGTTACGCCCTCCCCCCGTCCTGCTCGCCGGCCGGGGCGCTGTCGGCGTTGCCCTGCTCACGGCGCTGCTTCTGCTGCTGGTAGAGCGACTCGAAATTGACCGGGGCCAGAAGCAGCTGCGGGAATCCGCCCTTGACCACCAGGTCGTTGATCGCCTCTCGCGCGAAGGGGAAGAGCTGCGCGGGGCAGTAGGCACCGAGCACCCGCTCCATATCGGCCTCAGGGAAGCCCTCGAGGCGGAACACCCCGCCCTGCTTGACCTCGCAGAGGTAGGCGGTGCGCTCGTTGTTGCGCGCGGTCACGGTGACGGTCAGGACCACGTCGTAGGTGTTTTCGCCCAGTGGCTGGTGGCGGGTGCCCAGCTCCACGTCCAGCTGCGGTTTCCACTCGTCGCGGAAGGCCTCCGGGGCGCTCGGCGCCTCGAAGGAGACATCGCGCAGGTACATCTTGGCGATCTGGAAGCGCTGCCGCTGACCCGCGTCGGTGGCGCCGGTGCTGCCGTTGCCGTTGTTCTCTGCCATCGTCCCTTACCCCTTCTTGACGTTCTCCATCGGGTACCCGCTGCCCTGCCAGGCCCGCAGCCCGTGCTTGAGCCGGTAGACGCGGGAGAACCCGGCCTTGCGCAGCTTGCGTCCGACCCGTGCCGCCTGCGGCCCCTGATCATCGTAGACGATCAGCGGCGGATCACCGTCGGCCTCTTTGCGCAGCTTGTCGATCAGCTGATCGAACTCGGCCTCGGGCAGGCTAAAGGCGCCAGGCAGGTGCCCGCCGTCGAACTCCTTGCGCGGGCGCATGTCGATGAACCGGGCCGACTCACGGTTGTACATTCGCGTGGCGGTCTCGGCGTCGATCATCTTTACGCCGCTGTACCAGTGGAAGAGCTCTCCGCCGATCCACCAGCCGAGGATCAGCACGAAGGCCAGCACCAGGCCCCAATTGTTTTGTGCGAATTCGAGGAATTCCTGCATGGACGCTGCCGTGCCTCTGTCACCGGGATCAAGGCGGGGATGATACCAGCCGTCCGCGGTGCCTGCAGGTCCGGACGGCGTGATCGCGCTACCATGGGCGATCCGTGGTAAGGCAGTGGAGAAGGGCATGGCCGCAAGGCGACCGCGCACAGGTCTGGCGATGGGTGTCGTACTGATGGCGCTCGCCGGTGCGTCGTCGGCGGATTACGAAAGCGAGCGCGAGCAGCTCGAGGCCCTGCGCGACGATCTCGAGACGATCCAGGAGCAGCTTGCGGCGGATCGGGCCGCGCGCGACGAGGTCGAGGAGGAGCTGTCGCGGCTGGAGCGGGCGGTCTCGGAGGCGGCCCGCGAGTTGGAACGCCTGCGTGAGGAGCGCGCCCATGCCCGCGAGCGGGTGGCGGAGCTGCGCGAGGACTACGAGGCGGAGGCCGAGCGCCTCGGCCGCCACCGCGAGACCCTCGCCTGGCAGATCGTTGCTGCCTATGTCAGTGGTGGCGACGATCCCCTGCGCCTGCTGCTCAACCAGCAGGACCCGGCCGCAGTCCAGCGTCTGCTGGTCTACCACGACTACTTCAACGAGGCGCGGGCCGGGCACATCGAGGCGGCCATGGCGGAACTGCAGAGTCTGGCGGCCCTGCGCGAGGAGCTCCGCACCGAACTGACCGAGCTTGAACGCCTGGAGCAGGCGACGCGCGAGGAGCGCCAGGCCCTGGCCGAGCAACGCGCCGAGCGCGATGCCCGGCGCGAGCAGCTGGAGGCGCGCATCGCCGAGCGGGGGGCCGAGGCGGAGTCCCTGGAGGCCGAGGTGGCCGAGCAGGAGGCGCTCCTTGAGGATCTGCGCCAACGCCTTGCCGACGTGCCGGAAGAGGCTGCCGAGGTGGAGGCCTTCAGCGAGGCGCAGGGGCGGCTGCCGTGGCCGGTGGAGGGCGAGGTGGCCGAGGCGTTCGGCGAGGCCCGGGCTGGTGGTCTGCAGCGCACCGGCGTCGTGATCGCCGCCGATACGGGCGATGAGGTCCACGCCGTGGCGCCGGGCCGGGTGGTCTTCAGTGATTGGTTGCGTGGCCACGGGCTGCTGGCCATTATTGATCACGGCGATGGCTATCTGACGCTCTACGGCCATACAGAATCGCTCTATGTGGACGTCGGCGAGTGGGTCGAGGCCGGTGACCTGGTCGCCACCGTGGGCAACAGCGGCAGCCGTCGGGATCCGGGGCTCTACTTCGAGATCCGCGAGGGGGCCGAGCCGCGCAATCCGCTGAGCTGGCTACGCTGAGTCCGCCGGCCCGATGAAGGAGCTGCAATGCAATCCTGGAGCCTGACCCTGGCCGCTGCCCTGCTCGCGCTATGTATCGGCGGTGCCGCCGCCGCGCCGCCGGCGGAGGTCGATGACGACCTGCCCATGGCCGAGCTGGAGCTGCTTACCGAGGTCTACAGCCGGATCAAGCGCGACTACGTCGACGAAGTGGAGGATGCGGATCTATTCCGCGCCGCCATCCGCGGCATGCTCTCCGAGCTCGATGCCCACTCGAGCTACCTCGACGAGCGCGAACTCGAGCAGCTTCGCGAGGGTACCCGTGGGGAGTTTGGTGGTGTCGGGCTGGAACTCAGCCGGCAGGATGGCGAGATCCGCGTGGTCGCCCCCATCGACGACACGCCGGCAACTCGGGCCGGCCTGCAGGCTGGTGACGTGCTGCTGCGCATCGACGGTGAGCCCGTGCGTGGCAACAGCCTCAACGATGTGGTGCAGCGTCTGCGCGGTGAGCCGGGCACCGCGGTGGAGGTGACCATCCGGCGCACGGACGAAGAGGGCCGGACCCGCACCTTCGAGCTTGAGCGCGACACCATCCAGGTGGAGAGCGTGCGCGCCCGGATGCTCGAGCCGGGCTACGGCTACGTGCGCATCAGTCAGTTCCAGGAGCGCACCGCCAGTGACCTCTATCCCGCCCTCGACCGCCTGCTCGATGAGGCCGGCGGCGGTCTCCACGGCCTCATCCTCGATCTGCGCAACAATCCCGGCGGGGTGCTCGATCCGGCGGTGGCCGTGGCCGATGCCTTTCTCACCGAGGGGCGGATTGTCTACACCGAAGGGCGCATGCCCCAGGCGCGCATGAGCTTCGAGGCCACGCCGGTGGACCGGGCCCGCGGTGCCCCGATGGTGGTGCTGATCAATCGCGGGTCGGCCTCGGGCTCGGAGATTGTCGCCGGCGCGCTGCAGGATCATCGACGCGCCGTGGTCATGGGTCGGGCGAGCTTTGGCAAGGGCTCGGTACAGAGCGTTATGCCGCTCGGCGGGGCCGCTATGAAACTGACCACGGCCCGCTACTACACCCCGCAGGGCCGCTCGATCCAGGACGAAGGGATCCAGCCGGATATCGTGGTCGAGGAGCTGCGTCTGGCCGAGGCCGCGGAGCGGGAGGCCGAGGTCGTTCCGGATACCCCGGCGGATGCCGATGACGCCGAGCAGGCGGCGGAGCTGGCCCAGGATGACTATGTCCTGAGCGAGGCGCTGAACCTGCTCAAGGGGCTGCGCGTGTTCGAGGGGCGTTGAGCATGGCGAAGGGTTATCGAGGGTTCTTCGCGGCCGGCGTCCTGGCGGTCTGGGGTGCGCCGCTCGCCGCGCATGGGCCGGCGGGCACAGACTGGATGTCGTTCCCCGAACCGCGGGCGGAGACGCCGGCCGGCCAGCCGGCGGCGCTGATCATCGACGACGTCGGCGACGACCGGGCCGCGGGGCGGCGCGCCATTGACCTGGATGCGGGGGTGACGCTCTCGGTGTTGCCGCACACCCCCCACGGCCGATACCTGGCCGAGCGCGCCCATGAGCGCGGTCGCGAGGTGATGCTGCACCTTCCCATGGAGGCAAAGAACGGGGCCGATCCTGGCCCCGGTGCGTTGTTCCTCGATATGGACGAGGTGCAGGTGCGCGAGACTGTGGCCCGTGCCTTGGAGGCGGTTCCCCACGCCGCCGGCGTCAACAACCACATGGGCAGCCTCATCACGCGCCACCCCGGGCACATGACGTGGTTGATGGAGGAACTGGCGGCGCGCGACGATCTGTACTTCATCGACAGTCGTACCTCGGCGCGCTCGGTGGCTCAGCGGATGGCCGATGAGCAGGGCGTGGATAACGCCGTGCGCCACGTCTTCTTGGACCCGCAGCGCGATGCCGATGTGATCGCCGAGCAGTTCGAGCGTTTCGTGGCCCTGGCGCAACAGGGTCAGGGGGTGATCGCCATCGGCCATCCCTACCCCGAGACCCTGGATCTGCTGGAGGAGGAATTGCCCGGACTGCGCGAGCGGGGTGTGACTCTCGTCCCCGCCGGCGAGCTGGTTGATGAACCGGCCACCGATCCAATCAAGGGAGATCGACGATGAGTGTACGAGTTCTGGTTCCGCTGGCCGAAGGCTGTGAGGAGCTGGAGGCGGTCACGGTGATCGACCTACTGCGCCGGGTCGGAGCCGAAGTGGTGGTCGCCGGCCTGGAATCGGGAACGGTGCGCGCCAGTCGCGGCGTGCAATTGGTCCCGGATACCGACCTGGACCGCGTTGCCGAGGAGAGCTTCGACCTGATCGTGCTGCCCGGCGGACTGGGCGGCGCCGAGCGGCTGGAGAGTGACGCCCGCATCGTCCGCATGCTGCAGGCGCAGAATGAGAGCGACGGCTGGATCGCGGCGATCTGCGCTGCCCCGCGCGTGCTTGCCGAGGCAGGCGTCCTGCAGGGGCGCCGGGCCACTGCCTTCCCGACCCAGCTCGAGCGCCACGGCATTGAGCCGGAGGATAGCGCGGTGGTCATCGACGACAACCTGATCACCTCGCGCGGGCCGGGGACGGCGATGGACTTCGCCTTGCGCCTGATCGAGGTTGTCTACGGTGACGAGAAGGCGGCCGAGGTTGAGGGTACCCTGCAGCGTCCGCTCTCACACCAGCGCTACTGAGTTGCTCGGCCGTGGGGGGGGGGCCCCCCCCCCCCCGGGGGGGGGGGGGGCCCCCCCCCCCCCCCCCGGCAGGGCCAGAACCAAAGCCATCAGCCCCAGTCCGCCCAGGCCCCAGGTGGCCGGGGGCACATCGGCCCAGGCCTCGGGCGTCCCCTCGCCGGTGTGGCTGAGCACGGCGGCGATGATCAGCGCAGCCCCGGCGATGGCGGCGTAGACCCGTCGGTTGCCCCGGTCGACCTCCCGACGCAGCTGTTCCATCTCCTGGCAGTGGCGGTGGAGTTCCGCGCGCATGCTGGCCAGGTCGTCCAGCCCGCGGTCGATTCGGTTGGGCAGCTCCGGTAGCTTGTCCCCCCACTCCGGCAGCTGTTTGCGGATGTTGCGCAGCGCTGCCGCCGGGCCCAGCTCCTCGCGCATCCAGCGCTCCAGGAATGGTTTGGCCGTGGTCCACAGGTCCAGATCGGGGTAGAGGTTGCGGCCCAGCCCCTCGATGTTGAGCAGGGTCTTCTGCAGCAGCACCAGCTGCGGCTGCACCTCCATGTTGAAGCGCCGGCCGGTCTGGAACAGCCGCAGCAGCAGCTGGGCGAAGGAGATCTCGTGCAGCGGGCGGGCGAAGGCCGGTTCGCAGACGGTACGGATGGCGGCCTCGAACTCCTCGACCCGGGTACCCGCCGGGACCCATCCCGACTCGACGTGCAATTCGGCCACCCGCCGGTAGTCCCGGTTGAAGAAGGCCATGAAATTACCGGCCAGGTAGTGGTGGTCCGTCGGTGCCAGCGAACCCATGATGCCGAAGTCGATCGCGATGTAACGCGGCTCGGTGGGCCGCGTGGGGTCGACGAAGATGTTGCCCGGGTGCATGTCCGCGTGGAAGAAGCTGTCGCGGAAGACCTGGGTAAAGAAGATCTCGGTGCCGCGCTCGGCGAGCTTCTTGAGGTCGATGCCGTGGGCCTTGAGGGCCTCGATGTCGCTGATCGGCAACCCGTGCACCCGCTCCATGACCATTACGTTGCGCCCGGTGTAGCGCCAGTAGACGGCTGGCACGTAGAGCAGCTCCGAGTTCTCGAAGTTGCGCCGCAGCTGCGAGGCGTTGGCCGCCTCGCGCATGAGGTCGAGCTCGTCGTAGAGGTTCTTCTCGAACTCGCGGATGACGTCCACCGGGTGCAGACGTCGTGCGTCGGGTACGTAGCGCTCGGCCAGGGCGGCGGCGGTATGTAGCAGGTCCAGGTCGCGGCGGATGACCGCCGGGATGCCCGGGCGTACCACCTTGACCACCACCTCGCTGCCGTCGTGCAGCTGCGCGCCGTGGACCTGGGCGATAGAGGCCGAGGCGATGGGGGTGTCCTCGAAGTGGGCGAAGACGTCCTGGATGGGGCAACCGTAGGTCCGCTCGACGATGCGCCGGGCATCCTCATGGGGGAACGGCGGTACGCGATCCTGTAGCCGCGCCAGCTCACGGGCAACGTCGGCCGGGAGCAAGTCCTGGCGCGTCGACAGGATCTGCCCGAGCTTGACGAAGATCGGTCCCAGCTCCTCCAGGGCACGCCGGACGCGCACCCCGCGGGGGACCTTGCGCCGTACCCAGCGCCAGGGCATGAAGATGACCAGAAAGCGCAGCGGGCGGAAGATGGGGGCCGCCAACACGACGTCGTCGACGCCGTTGCGGAGCATCACCAGCTGGATCCGGGTCAGGCGCAACAGGCGACGCGGTCCGATCATCAGCGCCCTCGTTCCAGCCGCTGGATGCGTACGGCGAGGCGGTCGGTGTCAGCGCGCAGGCGGTCCACGTCTTCCAGGAAGGCGCGGGCGCGCTCGGGCTCCGGCACTAGGCCGGACTCCTCGGCCAGCCACTCGCCGAGGTCGGTGGCGCTCTGCTGCGCGCTGTCGTTGAGCCAGCGGCCTGCGTTGCGCAGGGTGTCGGCGCTCCACTGTGCCAATGGGTCGCCGAGCAGGCGCGCCAGCGGTTCCTCCCAGTCCGGGCGCAGGCCGCTGAACAGGTTGCGCAGGTGCTCGACCACCGCCACCTCACCGCGGATGCGCAGTCGTCCCACGGCGTCGCTGCCCTGACTCAGTAGCGCCGTCAGTGCCTCGCGGCTGGCGATGATCTCGGCGTCGGTCTCCTCGTCGGCGTCGGCCCCGCTGCCGCAGAGCACGACACCCGATTCGCGGAAGCGCACCACCAAGTGCGGGAATCCCTCCACGCTCAGACGCACCCGCCGGCCGAGCAGCGGGGCGAGCAGCTCGGCGGCGTCGGGATCCAGGTGGATCCAGCGGTTGATCAGGGCGTCGAGCATGGCATCGGCGTCTTCAGTAGACCCAGCCGGTGTGGATGGCAGCCACACCGGCGGTGAGCAGGGTGTAGTCGCAGTCCTCGAAGCCGGCCTCCTCCATCATGCCCTTGAGCACCGGGGCCTCGGGGTGCATGCGGATCGACTCGGCCAGGTAGCGGTAGCTCTCCGCATCGTTGACCACCAGCTTGCCCATCATCGGCATGATGCGGAAGGAGTAGAGGTCGTAGAGTGGTCGCAGTGCCGAGACGTACACGTGGGAGAACTCGAGGATCACAGCCCGTCCACCGGGGCGTAGCACGCGGCGCATCTCGGCCAGGGCGTTTTCCTTGCGGGTGACGTTGCGCAGACCGAAACCGATGGTCACCCGATCGAAGGAGGCGTCGGGAAAGGGCAGTTCCTCGGCGTCGGCAAGGACGCAAGCAGCCTGTTCGCCGACGCCCTCGTCGATCATGCGGTCCCGCCCCCGGGCGAGCATGGAGAGGTTGATGTCGCTCATCACCACCCGGCCTTCGGGGCCAACGCGGGGCAGCGCCAGGCTGGCCAGATCGCCGGTGCCCGAAGCGATGTCCAGAACCTCGTGGCCCGGGCGCAGCACGGTCTGGCCGATGGTCTGGCGTTTCCAGATGCGGTGCAGGCCACCGGACATCAGGTCGTTCATGAAGTCGTAGCGGTCCGCCACCGAATCGAAAACCGAGCCGACCCGCTTGGCCTTCTCCTCCAGCGGGACCTCGCGGTAGCCGAAGTGGGTGGTCTTGTCGTCGCTCACGCTGTCCTCCCCCTACCCGCCCCTGCGGGTTGTCTCGGATGGGCCGGTCACAGGATGTACCGACTCAGGTCCTCGTCCTCGGCCAGGCCGGCCAGGTGCTCTTCCACATAGGCCGCATCGACGGTGCGGGTCTGGCCGCTGTGGTCCGCCGCCTCGTAGGAGAGCTGCTCGAGCAGGCGTTCCATCACGGTGTGCAGGCGCCGGGCGCCGATGTTCTCGGTTCGCTCGTTGACCTGACGGGCGATCTCGGCGATGCGGCGCACGCCGTCGTCGGTGAATTCCAGGGTCAATCCCTCGGCGGCCATCAGGGCCCGGTACTGCGCCACCAGCGAGCTGCTCGGCTCGGTGAGGATGCGCACGAACTCTTCGGTGCCCAGGGCCTCCAGTTCAACGCGGATGGGCAGGCGCCCCTGGAGCTCCGGGATCAGATCCGAGGGCTTGGCAACGTGGAAGGCGCCGGAGGCGATGAACAGGATATGGTCGGTACGCACCATGCCGTGCTTGGTGGAGACCGTGGCGCCCTCGACCAGCGGCAGCAGGTCGCGCTGGACGCCCTCGCGGGAGACGTCCCCGCCGCCGCTCTGCTCGGCACGCTTGGTGACCTTGTCGACCTCATCGAGGAAGACGATGCCCTGCTCCTCGACCCGCTTGACGGCCTCGGCCTTGACCTCTTCCTCGTTGACCAGTTTGGCGGCTTCCTCGTCCCGCAGCACCCGTTTGGCCTCGGCGACGGTTAGCTTGCGCCGCTGGGTCCGCTCCTGGCCCATGTTGCGGAACAGCCCCTGGAGCTGGTTGGACATCTCCTCCATCCCCGGCGGAGCCATGATGTCCACGCCGGGCCCGCTGGCCTGGACCTCGACCTCGATCTCGCGGTCGTCGAGTTCGCCGTTGCGCAGCTTCTGCCGGAACTTCTCCCGGGTGCGGTTCTCTACGTCCTCGGGTCCGCCGCCGCTGGGCCCGGGCAGCAGGGTGTCGAGCAGGCGGTCCTCAACGGCCCGATCGGCCTTGTGGCGCATCTCGGCCATGGCCTCTTCGCGAACCAGCTTCAGGGCCAGGTCGGTGAGGTCGCGGATGATCGACTCGACGTCGCGGCCGACGTAGCCGACCTCGGTGAACTTGGTCGCCTCGATCTTGATGAACGGCGCCCGCGCCAACCGTGCCAGCCGGCGGGCGATCTCGGTCTTGCCGACGCCAGTGGGGCCGATCATGAGGATGTTCTTGGGGGTGATCTCGCTGCGCAGCGGCTCGTCGACCTGCATGCGCCGCCAGCGATTGCGCAGGGCGATGGCCACGGCGCGCTTCGCCTCGCCCTGGCCGACGATGTGCTTGTCCAGCTCCTGGACGATCTCGCGCGGGGTCATCGTGGCTTCCGACATGTCGTTACGACTCCTCACGGGTCTCGGGCAGCGTCTCCACGGTGATGTGGCGGTTGGTATAGACGCAGATATCGCCGGCGATCTCCAGCGCCCGCTGGGTGATCTGGGCCGCGGGCAATTCGGTGGACTCGAGCAGGGCCCGGCCGGCGGCCTGGGCGTAGGGACCGCCGGAGCCGACGGCCATCAGGTCGTGCTCCGGCTCGATGACGTCGCCGGTACCGGAGAGCGTCAGTAGGGATTCGGTGTTGGCGACCACGAGCAGGGCCTCCAGGCGGCGCAGGACGCGGTCCGAGCGCCACTCCTTGGCCAGCTCGACGGCGGAGCGGGCCAGTTGCCCGTGGTGCTTCTCAAGCTGCGCCTCGAAGCGCTCGAACAGTGTGAATGCGTCCGCCGTGGCGCCGGCAAAACCGGCCAGAACCCGGCCGTGGTAGAGCCGGCGGACCTTGCGCGCGTTGCCCTTGAGCACCGTGTGCCCGAGGGTGACCTGTCCGTCGCCGCCGAGGGCGACCTGCCCCTCGCGGCGGACGGCGAGGATGGTGGTGCCGTGCAGTGTTTCCAAGATCGGCCTCCTGAGTGTTCGCGCCGCTCATTGTACCCGAGAGCATCGCCCGCGGGTCGACGCTGCCGTGGCACCGAGCCCGCGGTTCACTCCGGATCCGGGTCCCGGCGCCGCCGGGCCCGGGGGTGGGCGCGGTCGTAGACCTGGGCCAGGTGCTGGAAGTCGAGGTGCGTGTAGATCTGGGTGGTGGAGATGTCGGCGTGCCCGAGCAGCTCCTGGACGGCGCGCAGGTCGCCGCTGGACTCGAGCATGTGTGTGGCGAAGGAGTGGCGGAGCATGTGCGGGTGGACCCGCCGTTGGACCCCGCGCAGTCGGGCCAGGCGCTGGAGCCGGCGCTGCACGGTGCGCGGACCCAGCCGCGCACCGTGGCGGCCGACGAACACGGCGGTCTCCTCGGCGTCCGCCCAAGCCGGTCGGTGGCGGAGCCAGGCGTCGAGGGCTCGCAGGGCTTGGCGTCCGACCGGCACCACCCGGTCCTTGGCGCCCTTGCCGCGCAGCACGCGGACCAGCCCGTCGCGCCGGTCGATGTCCATCACGTTCAGCCCGACCACCTCGGAGAGGCGCAGCCCGCTGGAGTAGATGAGCTCGTAGAGCGCGGCGTCGCGGGCCTGGAGCGGGTGCTCGAAGTCGGCGCCGTCGAGCAGTCCGGCCGCCTCGTCCGGGTCGAGGGTGCCGGGCAGGCGCCGCGGGGTCTGTGGCGGACGCACCTCGGCGGCCGGGTCCGCGGCGGCCGCCCCTTCCCGGATCAGGAAGCGATAGAAGCTGCGCAGCGCGGCCAGCTGCCGGCCTAGGGTGCGGCCGGCCAGGCCGCGACGGCGGCCGCGGGCGACCCAGGCACGGACCACGTCGTGATTCACGGCGGACCAGCTGGAGAGGTCCTGCTCGGCGCAATAGGCGGCGAAGGCCTCCAGATCCTGGCGGTAGCGCTGCCGTGTCGGTTCAGCCAGGCGGCGCTCCGTGGCCAGGTGGCGGTCGAACCGCTCCAGCCAGCTAAGGTCCAAGGCTACCCCCGGTGCAGGAGCCGGTCGAATACGCGCGCCGCGGTGGTACCGAGCCGGCGCAGGAAGACCGTGCCCTGGCCCGGGTGGTAGCGCTGGGGATCGCTGCTGCCGATGCCGAGCACGCCCACGGCACGCTCGTCGATCATCGGTACCAGTGCGGCACTGGCCACGGTTGTCTCGGTGTCCGGAAAGATGGTCCGGGCCTGGGCGTCGGTGGGTGCCCCGCAGCTGGGGCGGCCGCGCTCGAGCAGGGGCCTGAAGCAGGTCAGCGTCGAGTCGCCGTCGCCGAGCAACTCGGGGAGGGGCTCGCGCGCCGCGGCACTGCCCTGCTCCGGGGCGATGAGCAGCAGACCGACGGCATCGGCCTGGAAACCCTCGCGCAGTCCGGCACGCAGGGCCTCGACCGCCGCCTGCAGGTCGTCGGCGGCGAACAGGTCCAGGGTCAGCTCGTGGAGCCGTTCGGCGGTTCCCTCGTTCTGCCGGGCCACCCGGACCATGTCGTCGAGACGCCGGCGCAGCCCCGCACTCTCCTCGCGCAGGACCCGGACCTGGTGTTCGATCAGCGAGGTGGCATCGCCGCAGTCGTGGCGGAGTTCGAGCCGCGCGAGAACCTCGGGGTGGCGGTGCAGCAGGTCGGGGTGTTCGACCAGGTAGGCGGCCACCTCGGCCTCGTCGAGCAGCGGGGCCTCTTCACGCTTCGCGCTCTCTGTCACACCGTTCGTCCTGCTTGCTTAGCGGGTCGGTCCCCGGGGCGTCACCGCGGCGGAGGCGGGTAGCTCGATCTCGCCGCGGAAAACGGTGCGTGCCGGGCCGGTCATCCACACCGAGCGCCCGGGACCGCGCCAGTGTATCACGAGCACTCCGCCGGTCAGCTCCACGGTCACCGTGGTGTCGAGCCAGTCGCGCAGGCGGCCGGCGACCACGGCGGCACACGCCCCGGTGCCGCAGGCCGGCGTCTCGCCGACGCCGCGCTCGAAGACACGCAGACGGATCCGATCGCGGCTGCAGACCTCCATGAAGCCGACGTTGACCCGCCGCGGGAAGCGCGCGTGCCGCTCGATTTCGGCCCCAAGCTCGGCCACGGCGGCGGTGTCGACGTCGTCGACGCGGAGGACGGCGTGCGGGTTGCCCAACGAGACCGCACCGATGGTCCGCTCACCGCTGCTAGTGGCCAGCCGGTACGCCTCCTGCCTCACCGGCGCCTGGAACGGGATCCGTGCGGGCTCGAGTTCCGGTGGACCCATGTCGACGCTCACCTGGCCGTCGTCGCGGGGCTCCGCCTCGGTGATCCGGCCGTCCGTCTCGATCCGCAGCACCCCCGGCGCGGCCAGCCCCTCGTCGATTAGGAAGCGGGCCAGACAGCGGACGCCATTGCCGCAATGCTCGACCTCGCCGCCGTCGGCGTTGAAGATCCGGTAGCGGACGTCGGCGGCGACGTGCGCCGGCGGCTCGGCGACCAGCAGCTGGTCACAGCCGACGCCGAGCCGGCGGTCGGCCAGGCTGCGGATGGTCTCGGTGGTCAGCTCCAGGCGCTGGCGGACGCCGTCGAGGACGACGAAGTCGTTGCCCAGCGCCTCCATCTTGGTAAAGCGCACGGCTTCAGTCCTCCGGTAGAGACGCTTCCCCGGTCATCAGCTCGTCGAGGGTCTCACGGCGGCGGATCAGGTGGCTCCGGGGACCGTCGACGAGTACCTCCGGCGGCCGAGGCCGGGCGTTATACGCTGAAGCCATGACGGCGCCGTAGGCGCCGGCGCTGCGGATGGCCAGCAGACCGCCGGCGGCGGCCGGCAGCGGGCAATCGCGGGCGAAGGTATCTGCGGACTCGCACACCGGTCCGACCACATCCACCGGGCGGCAGTGCGCGCTCGTCGGGGCGATGGACTCGACGGTGTGGGCGGCGTCGTAGAGCGCCGGGCGCAGGTAGTCGTTCATGCCGGCGTCGACGATGGCGAACTCCCTGCCTCCGTTTTGTTTGAGATACTCGATGCGCGTGACCAGGACGCCGGCCTCGGCGACGATGGCCCGGCCCGGCTCGACCAGAACCGCTACCCCGAGATCCCGCAGCGGCGCCGTGACGGCCTCGATGTGCTCCGCCGGGCTCGGTGGCCGCTCATCGACGTAGTGCACCCCGAGCCCCCCGCCGGCGTCGACGTGGTCCAGGACGATCCCCTGCTCCTGCAGACGGCGCGCCAGTGCCGCCAGCCGCTCGGCGGCCTCGGTCAGGGGAGCCACCGAGAGCAGTTGCGAGCCGATGTGGCAGGCGATGCCGCGTACCTGCAGGCGTGGGTCGTCGGCCGCCTGCCGATAGAGGGCTTCGGCCTCGTCGAGGGCGATCCCGAACTTGCTCTGTGCCAGTCCGGTGGCGATGTAGGGGTGGGTCTCGGGGTTGACGTCGGGGTTGACCCGCAGGGCCACCGGCGCCGGGGTGCCCTCGGCCTCCGCGACGCCGGCGATGCGTTCGAGCTCGGCGGCGGACTCCACGTTGAAGCAGCGGATGCCGGCGCGCAGCGCGCGGCGGATCTCGTCGGTGCCCTTGCCAACGCCGGAGAAGACCACCCGCGCGGCTTCCCCGCCGGCGCGCAGGACCCGTTCCAGTTCGCCGCCCGAGACGATGTCGAAGCCGGCGCCGTGGCGGGCGAGCAGATTGAGCAGGCCGAGGTTGCCGTTGGCCTTGACTGCGTAGCAGATATCGGCATCGCTGCCGAGGGCGGTGCGGTAGCGATTCCAGCGCGCCTCGATAGCGGCGCGGGAGTAGACGTAACAGGGGGTGCCGTAACGCTCGGCCACCTCGTCGAGGGGCAGTGATTCCACCCACAGGCGGTCATCGTGTCGGGTGAAGCCGGGGTGCGTCATGACGGGTCCTCTTCGCCGCTTTCGTCGGGGAGGTAGAGATCGGCCTTCTGGCCGCAGCCACCGGCGAGGATCAGCAGGGCGAGCAGCACCAGCGCCGCCGTCCGGGATCGCGTAGGCATGAGCCTCTCCACGGATGGGTGATAAACCGCTCATTATAGCGGCTAGCGGGGCCCATCGTGAGGGCGGCGGGTGCCGGCCGTTCCGCGGTTTCCGTCCCCGGACCCCCTCGTTATACTGATCCAACCATCAGATAAACTAAGGCATTGAGAGGGGTCATGACGGACAATCCGCTTCGAGGGCTGGCCGGCGTCGGGCAGAGCGTCTGGTACGACAACATCCATCGCGGCATGCTGCCGGAGGAGCTGGAGCGCCTGGTCCGGGAGGACGGGCTGAGCGGCGTGACCACCAATCCGGCCATCTTCCAGAAGGCGATCGGTGGCACCGACGCCTACGACCAGGCCATCACCGAGGCGATCGGGCAGGTCGGCCGTGACCCGGAAGCGGTCTTCGAGGCGCTGGCCATGGACGACATCCGCGCCGCGGCGCGGGTCCTGCGTCGGGTTTATGAGGCCAGCGACGGCGTCGACGGCTACGTCAGTATGGAGGTGTCACCGGATCTGGCCGGGGATGCGCGCGGCACAGTCACGGAGGCTCTGCGCCTCTCCGCCGAGGCCGGCGAGCCCAACGTCATGATCAAAGTCCCCGCCACCTCGGCCGGCGTGGAGGCCTTCGAGGAGCTGACGGTCCGGGGCATACCGGTGAACGTGACCCTGATCTTCGGGGTCGAGCGCTACCGGCAGGTGGCCGATGCGTACGTGCGCGCCCTTGAGCGGCGCCGTCAGGCCGGGGATCCGGTCTCCGCGCCGGCGTCGGTGGCGAGCCTGTTCATCAGCCGCCTCGACGCCAAGATCGATCCGCTGTTGTCGGACGATGCGTCGGCGCCCGTGCCGCCCGTGCCGCCCGGGCAGGCGGCCATCGCCAACGCGCGGACCGCCTACTCGGTCTATCGGGAGATCTTCCACGGCGCCGGCTTCGCCGCCCTGGCCGAGGCCGGAGCGCGGCCCCAGCGGCTGCTCTGGGCTAGCACCGGGGTCAAGGGCGAGCGCTACCCGGAGACCTACTATGTCGAGGCGCTTGCCGGCCCGGAGACCGTCACCACCTTGCCGCCGGCCACCTACGAGGCATACCGCCGGGACGGCCAGCCGCAGGAGCGGATCACCGAGCGGCTCGAGCAGGCGCCCGCGGTGCTCGACGAGCTGCGGGCGCAGGGCATCGACCTCGACGGTGTCCTCGCCGAACTTGAGCGCGAGGGAATCGATGCCTTCGTCCAGGCCCACCGGGCCCTGCTCGAGGCCCTGGAGAAAAAGCTGCAGGCCGCCGCCGGGACGTGAGACCCTGACCCGCCGAGATCCCGTAGGCGTCATGCAGAGGAAGGAGGCTGCCATTGGCCACGTACGCGATCGGTGACATCCAGGGATGCTGCGACCCGCTCAAGCGACTACTGGAGCAGATCCGCTTCGATCCGGCGCAGGACACGATCTGGTTCGTGGGCGATCTGGTCAACCGTGGCCCGGACTCGCTCGGTGTGCTGCGCTTGGTGCGCAACGAGCTCGGCGATCGGGCGATCACCGTCCTCGGCAACCACGACATCCACCTGATGTCGGTCTGGAGTGGCCACGGCCGGCTGAAGAACGCCGATACCCTGCGCGGCACCTTGGATGCCCCGGACGTCGATGAGCTGATCGAGTGGCTGCGGCGCCGGCCGCTGATGCACGTCGACGAGAGCCTGGGCTACGCCATGGCCCACGCCGGCCTGCCGCCGGCCTGGAGCGTGGCCGAGGCGAAGCTGCGCGCCCACGAGCTGGAGCGGGCCCTGCGCGGCGACATCCCCCTCGACGACCTGATGGACAACATCTACGGCAACCGGCCCATCGAGTGGTCCGACGAGCTCGAGGGCTACGACCGGCTGCGCTTCATCACCAACGCCTTCATGCGCATGCGCTTCGTCGACGGTCAGGGTCGGCTGCTGCTGCGCGAGAAGGGTCGACCCGACCGTGCCCCAGAGGGGCACTACCCATGGTTTGTCGCCCGGAGGCGGCTGCGCGCCTCGCCGGATCCGGTGAAGCTGGTGACCGGGCATTGGTCGCTGCTTGGCTTCCACAATGACCACGGGGTGCTGAGCATCGACACGGGCTGCCAGTGGGGCAATACGCTGACGGCCGTGCGGATCGATGACGGCAGCGAGGCGGTGCATAGCCTCAAGTGTCCCGAGCACGCCTGAGCGGCGGCTCAGAGCGCCTTGAGCAGTCGCTGCCAGTCGAAGGCCGGCCCCGGGTCCGTCTTGCGTCCCGGGGCGATATCGCTGTGGCCGGCGATGCGATCCGGCTTGATCGCCGGGTAGCGGGCCCGCAGCGTCTGTACCACCGGGAGCAGCGTCACGTACTGAGCCTCCGTGAACGGAGTGCGCTCGTCGCCCTCGAGCTCGATCCCCACCGAGAAGTCGTTGCACTCGGGGCGTCCCCGGAACGACGAGCAGCCGGCGTGCCACGCGCGGCGGTGGAACGGTACGTACTGCGTGACATTGCCTTGGCGGTCGATGAGCAGGTGGGCAGAGACGCGCAGATCGGCGATCGACTCAAAGGTGGGGTGAGCCGCCGGGTCGAGCTGGTTGGTGAACAGCTCGTCGATCCAGCCGCCGCCGAACTCCCCGGGGGGCAGGCTGATGGCGTGGAGGACTAGCAGGTCGACGACGCAGCCAGGCGGGCGGGGGCCGTGATTCGGTGAAGGGCAGTGGCGGGCCGGGTGCAGGAGCCCTGTGGCGGGATCAATGCTGTAGCGTCCGCTGCTGGGCACGGGACGGCTCCGGCAACCGTTGACCGATGGCCCCCGCCGCCTGGCGGGGGCCATCAGATACCGTCGAAAGGGGTCGCCTCAGCGGCCGATGGCCACGTCGAGGCGGGTGCCGAAGGCCGACTCGTAGCGGCTCTTGAAGCTATCGGCGTCGATGGAGTGGTTCTGCGTACCGCTCTGCTCGACCTTGATCGCGCCCATCAGCGAGGCGATACGGCCGGTGGTCTCCCAGTCCAGATCGCGCAGCAGGCCGAAGAGCAGCCCGGCCCGGAAGGCGTCGCCGCAACCCGTGGGGTCGGCGACCTGGCTGATCGGTGCCGCCGGCACGTGGATGATCTGGCCGTTGGTGTAGATGTGGGAGCCCTCGGCGCCGCGGGTCACGATCAGCGCCTCGACCTTGTTCGCGATGTCCTCGAGCTCCATGTGGGTCTTCTCGGTGAGCAGGCGCGACTCGTAGTCGTTGACCGCCACCCAGGTGGCGCCCTCGACGAACTCACGCAGCTGATCACCGTCGAACGCCGGCATGGCCTGGCCCGGGTCGAAGATGAACGGGATACCGGCGTCGACGAACTGCCGGGCGTGCTTGACCATGCCCTCCGGGCCGTTGGGGGCGACCACCCCGACCTTGCCGCCGGCGTCGGTGGGGACGTCAACCTTGTGGGCGTCGCCCATGGCGCCCGGGTGGAACGCCGTGATCTGGTTGTCGTCCATGTCGGTGGTGATGTAGGCCTGGGCAGTGTAGTGCTCGTTGAGCGTGCTGATATAGCGCTGCTCGATGCCGTGGCTTGTCATCCAGTCGGCGTAGCTGCCGATGTCGGCGCCGACGGTGGCCAGGGTGAGCGGCTCCTCACCGAGCATCTTCAGGTTGTAGGCGATGTTGCCGGCGCAGCCGCCGTATTCGCGGCGCAGCTGCGGCACCAGGAACGAGACGTTCAGGATGTGGACCTGCTCCGGCAGGATGTGGTTCCGGAAGCGGTCGTGGAACACCATGATGGTGTCGAAAGCGACAGAGCCGCTGATAATGGCGGACATTGAATCCTCCTTGTCGTGGGTGTTCGTTAGCCTTCCCAGCGCAGATCGAGCTCACGCGCGGCCTTGACGTCGTCGAGCCGGCGCACGGGCAGGCGGTACGGAGCGCCCTTGACCATGTCGATGTTCTCGCGCGCCTCCTCGCGGATGCGCACCATGGCGTCGACGAAGCCGTCGAGCTCGCGCTTGGACTCGGTCTCGGTCGGCTCGATGAGCAACGCCTCGGGCACCAACAGGGGGAAGTAGGTGGTCGGCGCATGGTAGCCGAGATCGAGCAGGCGCTTGGCGAAGTCCATGACGTTGGCGCCGAGCTCCTTGGCCTCGTGCTTGAGGCTGACGATGAACTCGTGGCTGGCCCGGCGCTCCGGGTAGGCCACGGTGAAGCCGGCCTCGCGCAGCCGGGTCATCAGGTAGTTGGCGTTGAGCGTCGAGTACTCGGCCACCCGGGGCATGCCCTCGCGGCCGAGCATGCGCATGTAGGCGTACGCGCGCAGCAGCACCCCGGAGTTGCCGTTGAAGGTGCACAGCCGGCCGATGGAACTCGGGCAGTCCGTCTCGGTGAGCCAGCGGTAGTGATCGCCCTCCCGGGTGACCCGGGGGATGGGTAGGTAGGGTAGCAGGCGCTCGCTGACGCCCACCGCACCGGCACCCGGTCCCCCGCCGCCGTGGGGCGTGGAGAACGTCTTGTGCAGGTTCATGTGGATGACGTCGAAGCCCATGTCCCCGGGCCGCGCCTTGCCGAGGATGGCGTTGAGGTTGGCGCCGTCGTAGTAGAGCAGGCCGCCGGCCTCGTGGACGGTGGTGGCGATCTCCTCGATGCGCCGCTCGAAGACCCCCACGGTCGACGGGTTGGTGAGCATGATCCCGGCGGTCTGCGGTCCGACGGCCGCCTTGAACGCCTCCATGTCGACGTCCCCGTCGGCACCGGTGGGGATCTCGCGCACCTTGTAGCCGCACATGGTGGCAGTGGCCGGATTGGTGCCGTGGGCCGCATCGGGCACCAGGATCTCGGTGCGCCCGTCGTCGCCGCGTGCGTCGTGGTAGGCGCGGATCATGGCCACACCGGCGAACTCGCCCTGGGCGCCGGCCATCACCGACAGCGTGACATCCTGCATGCCGGTGACGACGGCCAGATCCTGCTGGAGCTCGTGGATGCAGGCCAGGAAGCCCTGCCCCGTCTCGTCGGGCGCCAGCGGATGGCGCTCGAGGAACTGGGGCAGCATCGCGAGGTTGTTGGCACCCCGCGGGTTGTACTTCATGGTGCAGGAGCCCAGCGGGTAAAAATGGGTGTCGATGGAGAAATTCTTCTGCGACAGCCGGGTGTAGTGACGCACCGTCTCCAGCTCCGAGACCTGCGGCAGTTGAGGCTGGCGCTGGCGGCGGAAACGGCGCGGGAGGCTGTCAGCCCCCGGCGCCTCCTTGGGGGCCTGGGCGTAGGCACGCCGGCCCTCACGGCTGATGTCATAGATGAGCACAGCTTCGGACTCCTCAGTCATAATCACAGGGCGCGCTGCACGTCGTCGTAGTCGGGTTCCTCGGCGATCTCGGGGACGAGCTGCGTGTACACCACCTGCCCGCCGTCATCGATGATCACCACGGCCCGGGCGCACAGGCCCTCCATGGGGCCCTCCTCGATGCGCACGCCGTAGTCGCGGGCGAAGGCCGAATCGCGCATGGCCGAGAGCATCACCACGTTGCCGACGCCCTCCGCGCTACAGAAGCGCTGCTGGGCAAAGGGCAGATCGGCGGAGACGGTGGCGAAGGTGACCTCCGCATGGCTGCGGGCCAGCTCATCGAAACGCTTGGCCGAGGCGCTGCACACCGGGGTGTCGAGACTCGGCACGATGTTGAGCACCAGCCGCCGACCGGCGAAGTCGCCCAGTCGGTGATCCTGCAGCTCGCTGTCAACCAGCCGGAAATCCGGGGCTGCCGAGCCGGTGCCCGGCAGCTCGCCGCAGGTACGGAACGGGGTGCCCTTGAGGGTGACGGTGGCCATGGCGCGATACCTCCTCCGCGACGATGCGCGGTTGTGGGGCTCAGGCGCGGGCGCGCTGCCCGGTGTTGCGCAGGGCATCGGCCAGCGCCGCAGCGAACCGGTCGATCTCCTCGGAGGTGCGGGTCTCGGTGGCGCAGACGAGCAGCGCCGGACCCCACTCCGGGAATTCCTGACTGAGGTCGTAGCCACCGAGTACGCCGCGGTGGGCGAGCGTCGGCAGGACCTCCTCGGCAGGCGCGGGGATCCGCAGCGGGACCTCGTGGAAGAAGGGGCCGTCGAAGAGCCGCTCGACTCCATCGATGGCTGTCAGCTTCTGTACCAGCTCCCGTGTGCGCTCGTGGCTGACCGCCGCCACGCGGGCGAGCCCCTCGGCACCGAGCAGGGACAGGTGCACGGTGGCCGCGGTGACCATCAGCCCCTGGTTGGTGCAGATGTTGGACGTCGCCTTGGAGCGGCGGATGTGCTGCTCCCGGGCCTGCAATGTCAAGGTATAGCCGGTTCGCCCGTCGGCGTCGACCGTTCGCCCGACGATCCGGCCGGGCAGTTGACGCACGTGCTGCTTGCGCGTGGTCATGTAGCCGAAGTATGGGCCGCCGGAGGCCAGCGGGATGCCCAGCGGCTGCCCCTCGCCACAGGCGATGTCGGCGCCTTCGCTGCCCCACTCGCCGGGTGGGGTCAAAAGCGCCAGAGCGACCGGGTTACACACGGCAATGACCAAGGCGTTCAGACCGTGGGCCCAGTCGGTCAGGCGGTCCACCTCCTCGAGGGCGCCGAAGAAGTTCGGCTGCGGGACCACCACCGCGGCGAAGGGTTCGTCCTCGAAGCGGCCGAGTGCCTCGGGATCGATGCGCCCGACGGTGTCGTCCAGGGGCGCCTCAACCAGCTCGATGCCCTGGTTGGCGACAATGGTCTCGACCACGCGCCGGTAGTACGGATGCACGCTGCGCGGCATCAGTACCCGCTTGCTCTTGGCCTTGCGGTTGGCCCGCACGGCCATGAGCACCGCCTCGGCCAGCGCGGTGGCGCCGTCGTAGAGCGAGGCGTTGGAGGCGTACAGCCCGGTGAGCTCCGACATCATGGTCTGGAACTCGTAGAGCAGCTGCAGGGTGCCCTGCGACGCCTCGGCCTGATACGGCGTGTAAGCGCTGTAGAACTCACCGCGGGTGGTGATCTCCCAGACGGCCGCCGGAACGTGGTGATCGTAGGCGCCGGCGCCCACGAAGCAGGCCGGCTGCACGTCCTGCGCGGCCCGGCGACGCATAAGCTGCGTCACCTCCATCTCGTTCATCCCGGCGGGGATGGCATCGATGGACGCCTTACGCAGCGATTCGGGGATTTCGTCGAAGAGATCCTCGATCCGCTCGACGCCGATGGCGTCGAGCATCTCGCGGATCTCCTGCTCGGTATGCGGTACAAACGGCATCGTTCGGGTCCCGTGTTAGCGGACGGGTTTCAACCCTCGTCGGCCACCAGCTCCTGATAGGCGGCGGCATCCAGAAGACCGTCGATCTCACTAGTGTCGGCGGGCTGGATGCGCATGATCCACCCATCGCCGTAAGGGTCGGTGTTCACGGCCTCGGGGTTGTCGGCCAGGGCCTCGTTGCCCTGGGTGACCTCGCCACTGATCGGGGCGTAGACGTCGGAGGCGGCCTTGACCGACTCGACCACCGCGCACGCCTCTTCGGCCTGGACCTGGCTTCCGGCCTCCGGCGGTTCGACGAAGACCAGGTCGCCCAGCGACTCCTGGGCGTGCTCGGTGATCCCCACCGTCACGCTGCCATCGGCTTCCACGCGGACCCACTCGTGGTTGCGCGTGTACTTGAGGTCTTCAGGTACCTGACTCATGGGATGCGTTCCTCGCAATTCGGGGATGAATTCGCGTCTGAAAGCCGTGGAAGGGCTAGACGCATACCTTACCATGGCGGACGAAGGGCGGTTTGACACGCCGCGCGGCGGCCTCGCGGTTGCGGATGACCACGCGGAAATCGCCCTCGGCGTCGGCGGGGATGCGGGCCAGTGCGATGGGCCCGCCGAGGGTCGGCGAATGGGCGCCGCTGGTGATCACCCCGTCGCCAGCGTCAGTGCGCACGACGTAGCCCGCGCGGGCCGGGGCGCGACCCTCGACCACCAGGCCGATCAGGCGCCAGGCGACGCCCTGGCGGTGCTGCTCCTCGAGTGCCGCACGGCCGACGAAGTCGCGATCCTCCGGGGCCCACGCCACGGTCCACCCGAGCGCGGCCTCCAGCGGCGTGGTCTCCTCGTCCATCTCGTTGCCGTTGAGGTTGAGTCCGGCCTCGAGGCGCAGGCTGTCGCGGGCGCCGAGCCCGCACGGTTGGGCGCCGGCCTCAGTCAGCCGATCCCACAGAGCGGGGGCCTGGTCGGCCGGTAGGATCAGCTCGAAGCCGTCCTCGCCGGTGTAACCGGTGCGCCCGGCAAAGACCTCACCCACCGTGGCCGCCTGGAACGGTTTACAGGCCAGCGCTGCGGCAGCCTCATCGCCGTAGAGCTGCTCGAGCAGGGAGGTCGCCCGCGGCCCCTGGACCGCGACCATGGCCAGGTCGTCCCGGGCCTCGGCGGTGACGCCGGCCTGCTGCGCCTGTTCGAGCAGCCGCGGGCGGACCTTCTCGCGGGTGGCGGCGTTGGAGACCACGCGGTAGGTCTCCTCGTCGCGTAGGTAGACGATCAGGTCGTCGACGACACCGCCGCGCTCGTTGAGCAGGCAACTATAGAGGGCTTGGCCGGGGCGCCCGTCCAGCTTGGCGACATCGTTGGCCAGCTGTTGGCGCAGCAGGCCACGGGCAGCCGGGCCGGAGAGGTCGGTGACGGCCATATGGGAGACGTCGAACAGGCCGACGTCGCTGCGCACGGCCTGGTGTTCGGCCAGCTGAGAGCCGTAGTGAAGCGGCATCTCCCAGCCGGCGAAATCGACCACGCGGGCGCCGGCGCCCACGTGTCTATCGTAGAGCGGAGTTCTTTGCGGCATCTCTGGAATCGGTCGCTAGGGTGGCGAAATACTATACGCACAAAGTCCGATAAACCCAAACGAGGGGCCCTGAGGCGCCGGGTGCCGGGCCCTAGTGACCGCGGATCGTGCCCCGTACGAGCAGGATCACCGGCAGCAGCCCGACGCCGACCAAGGTAATCGCCGGCACCGCCGCCCGCTCCCACACGCCCTCGGTGGTGAACTCGTAGATGCGCACCGCCAGGGTATCCCAGCCGAAGGGTCGCAACAGCAGGGTGGCGGGCATCTCCTTCATCACGTCGACGCCGACGAGCAGCAGTGCGGTGAGTAGCCCCGGGGCGAGCATGGGCACGTAGATCCGGCGGATCACCTCGCGGTCGCCGGCGCCCAGGCTTCGCGCCGCATCGCGCAAGACCGGACGGACCCGCTCGAGGCTGCTGTCCACGGCGCCGTAGGCGACCGCCATGAAGCGCACTACGTAGGCGAGGATCAGGGCGAAGATGCTTCCCGCAAGGAAGGTGGTGCCCAGTCCGCCCCAGGGGCCGACCAGGCTGGCTACCAGGTGATCGAGCCAGGTCAGCGCCAGCATGATGCCGACGGCCAGCACTGCGCCGGGTAGCGCGTAGCCCAGGGTCGCGGCGGTGACCGCGCGCTGGGTCAGCCGGTCCGGCTGCACGCGGCGGGCATAGGCCAGCAGCAGTGCGATCAGCACGGTGAGCACTGCGGCGCTGGCGCCGAGGGTGAGGGTGTTCTGGATCAGCGACCAGTAGGTGCTGTCCAGATCCTCGAGGCGCCGGGAGGCCCAGATCAGCAGCTGGATCATGGGTAAGACAAAGCCCAGCGCCAGAACGGTGCCGGCTGCCGCTGTGGCCGCCCAGCGGCGCCAGCCCCGCAGCTGGATGCGCTCCAGGTGCTGGGTGCCGCCCTGGGAGAAGCGAGCCCGGCCGCGGGCCCGGCGTTCGACCCACAGCCCGGCGAGGATGATCAGCAGCAGGATGGCCGCCAGCTGCGCGGCGGCGTTGATGCTGAAGAAGCCGAACCAGGCACGGTAGATGGCCGTAGTGAACGTCTCGAAGTTGAAGATGGCTACAGCGCCGAAATCGGCCAGCGTCTCCATCAGGGCCAGGGCCGTGCCCGCGGCGATGGCCGGCCGGGCCATGGGGACGGCCACCCGGAAGAACGCCGCCCACGGTGACAGCCCCTGGATGCGGGCGGCCTCCAGGGGGCCTCGGCCCTGGGCGAGGAACGCCGTCCGGGTGAGCATGTAGACGTAAGGATAGAAGACCAGCGCCATGACCAGCACCACCCCCGGTGCCGAGCGCACCGAGGGTAGTTCGAAACCGGGGCCGATGAGCTCCCGCAGTCCGGTCTGCAGCGGGCCGGCGTACTCGAAGAAGCCGATGAATACGAAGGCCAGCACGTAGGCCGGAACCGCCAGCGGCAGCATCAGGGCCCAGTCGAAGAAGCGGCGCCCGGGGAATTCGCAGACCGCCGTCAGCCACGCCAGGCCCACGCCCAGGACCATTACGGCGCTGCCGACGCCAAAGATGAGGATGGCGGTGTTGCGCAGGATCTCGGGCAGCAGCGTGTCGGCCAGGTGGCGCCAGACCTCGTGATCCGGGTTCAGCCACGAGAACAGGGTCACCAGGATGGGCGTGAACAGCAGGCCCCCGGCGATGACTGCGAAGACACGCCAGGGGCCGATGCGCTGCCAGAGTCGGCGCAGCCTGGGGCTGCGCGCCGCGCTCGTGAGCGAGACCACGTCGCTTACCGGTACCCGGCCCGATCCATCAGCATGGTGGCCTGGCGCTGGAGCCGGCCGGCTTCGCTGACGTTGATGGTATCGGGCTTGAACTCGCCCCACCCGGCGACGATGGGATCGAGTTCGACGCCCTCCACCGCGGGATACTCAAGGTTAATGGCGGCGAACTGCTCCTGGGCGTCATCGCTGGCCAGCCACTCGAGCAGCTTTTGGGCCTTCTCGGGGTTGGAGGCGTGCCGGGTTACGCCGGCCCCGGACACGTTGACGTGGACGCCGTGGCCATCCTGATCGGGCCAGAAGACCTCGACCGGGAAGTCCGGGTCATCGCGCAGGATGCGCCCGAGGTAGTAGGTGTTGGTGATGCCCACGTCGCACTGGCCGGCCTCGATGGCCTCGAGGACCGAGGTGTCGTTGGAGAAGGGTGAGGTGGCCAGGTTGTCGACCCAGCCCTCGACGATGCGGGCTGTCTCCTCCTCGCCCTCGTGGTGAAGCATCATGGCCACCAGAGACTGGTTGTAGACTTGCTGCGAGGTCCGCAGGCACAGCCGTCCCTCCCACTGGTCGTCGGCCAGGCCGGCGTAGGTGTCGAGTTCTTCGGGATCGACCCGCTCGGGGCTGTACATGATGGTGCGTGCGCGCACGGACAGACCGAACCAGCGATCCTCCGGATCGCGCAGGTGCTCAGGGATGCGCTCGCGCAGCTGCGCCGAGTCGAGGCTGGCGAGCAGGTCGTTCTCGGTGGCCTGGTGCAGGTTGCCGGCATCCACGGTGAGCAGCACGTCCGCTGGGGTGCGCTCGCCCTCGGCCTTGAGCCGCTCCATCAGCGGGCCGGCGTCATCGGTGACGAAGCGCACGGAGATCCCGGTCTCTTCGGTGAAACGCTCGAGAATGGGGCTGATCAGGTGATCCTGGCGCGCCGAATAGACGGTCAGCTCATCGTCACCGGTGTCGCACCCGGTTACCAAGACGGCTCCTGCGACCAGCGCGGTCACGACGGGGATTCGACGGGACATGGGTTCTCCCTGTGTTTGGTCCATGACAGCGATCGATGATAATGATTCTTGTTTCTGGCTGGCAAGCGTCTTGTCACCCTGGACCGGAATTCGTTATACGCCAGGTCCGCGGGCGAGCTCCGGGAGGTCGCCGTGGAGGCCCATCAGACCGGTCATCAGCGCCTGTCGCAGGCGCGGCAAGCGGGCCGCGATGCGTAGCCCCGTGCCTCGCAGCAGGGGCAACGGCGCTGCCTGCGCGCCGAAAAGCCACTGGGTGATGTCCAGACCGTTCTGCATGCGCGCGTTGCTGCCCCGGCGACGCCGCTCGTAGCGACGCAGCGGGCCGATGCCGCCCGGATCGCGCCCGGCCGAGTGGGCCTCCAGGACGCACTCGATCAGCGTGGCGGCATCCAGCAGGCTGAGGTTCACTGCCTGCGCGGCCAGCGGGTGTACCGTGTGGGCCGCATTGCCGACCAGCGCCAGTCGCGGTCCGATGTAGCGCTCCGCACGCCCGCGGATCAGCCGTTGTGCCTGGCGGGCGGATGACGCCTCGATGCCGCCGAGCAAGGCGCCGCTGGCGATCTCCAGCTGATGGTGAAACGAGCTGCTGTCTGCCTCCAGAAGCCGCCGAGCGCGCGTCCGGGGTACCGGCCAGAGCAGGGCTGACTCGTGCTCGTCGAGGGGCAGCAGGGTCAACGGCTCGTCGCCGCAGAAGCGCTGGCGGACGGTGTGCCCCGGGGGGCGCTCGGTGCGGATCCGGGCGATCACGGCGTCCTGGCCGTAACCGGCGCGGCGCCAGCGGATACCCGCCAGCCGGCGCAGGGGGGAGTTGTCGCCGTCGGCGGCCACCAGCAGCCTGGCGGTCAGCGCCTGCCCGTCCTCGAGGTGAATGGTCAGCCGCTGCCGGTCGGCGGCGATGTCGCGGACAGGGCCCGTGGCCAGGCGGCGCGTCTGCGGTAGGGCGTCGAAGAGCTCGCGCAGGGCGCGGTCAATCACGCCCCGCTCAACCACGTGCCCGAGGCGCGTCTCGCCGACTTCACAGGCGCTGAGGGTCAGGTGAGCCGCGGCGTTGCAGTCCTCCAGTTCCAGCGCCTCGATCGGGTAGGTGCGGTCCCGGGTGATGAAGGGCCAGCCACCGAGATGGCGCAGGACCCGCTCGGAGACGATGTCGATCACCGAGTGCCGGGGCTCGCTCCCCGGTGCCGGGGCCGCACAAACCTCTGCGGCATCCAGCAGGGTGACCGCCAGGCCGCCTCGAGCGAGTCCGACGGCGGTCGCCAGCGCCGACGCGCCGGCGCCCTGGATGATGACGTCCGCTTCCTTCACGACGGGTCCTCCCCGGTGGCCTCCGGTGGTCGGCAGGCGGCGACCGGCAACGGGCCGACCCGCCCGGCGCCGGTGCGCAGCAGGGTGCGCCGCATGGGGGGGCAGCGCTGCAGGGCGGCTAGTCCGGCACTGCGCGCCAGCCGCAGCAGCGGGTGGGCTGACCCGAAGCCGCTCACCAGGGTGTTGGTAAAGGCCCGCGTGCGCAGGAGATCCTCGGAGCGTCGCCGGACGTAGGCCCGGAGCAGCGGTTCGGCGCCGGGGTCGCCGCCGCCGGCGCGGCTGTCGCCGATGAGCTCGACCAGCGTCGCCGCGTCGCGCAGAGCGAGGTTGAGGCCCTGTCCGGCGACCGGGTGCAGGGTATGCGCCGCATTGCCAAGCAGCAGCACCCGGCCGGTATACGGGGTCGGGGTGTAGCGTTCCACCAGCGGGTAGGTGAGGCGGTGACCGCAGCTGCGGAAGGGGCCCAGGCGGTAGCCGAAGGCCTGTTGGAGGGCGGCCAGGAACCGCGCATCGTCGCCGTCGCGGTAGGCCTCGGCGCGTTCCGGCGGCACGGACCAGACGATGGCGCAGCGCCCCTCGGCGATGGGCAGCAGCGCCAGGGGGCCGGCTCGGGTGAAGCGCTCGAAGGCCCAACCCTGGTGGTGTCGGGCCGGCGTCACGGTGGTGATCACCGCGCTCTGGCGGTAGTCACGGCTGTGCACCGAAAGTCCGGCCAGCTTGCGGGTCTGGGAATCGGCTCCGTCCGCGGCGACGAGCAGGCGCGCGCTGAGCCGTTGCTCACCGTCGGTCCCGGCCGAGGTCACCCGGACGCGATCGCTGCCCTGTTCCACGGCCTGCACCTGAGCGGGACTGATCAGGGTGATGCGCTCGTCGGTTTCCAGACGCTCGCCGAGGACGGTGCCCATCTGCCGGTTGGCGAGCAGCCAGCCAAGCGCATCCACCCCCTCTTGCCCGGCGTCGAAGTGGACGAAGCCCCAGCCGCCCTGCTCCGATACGTGGATGTGTCGGATCGGGGTGAGCACCGACCGCACTGGTTGCCACAGCCCCCAGGCGTCGAGGATGTAGCGGCTGGAGGGAGCGAGGGCCGTATGGCGTTCATCGAAACTTGGCTGTGCACCATGATCCGCTGGGACCGGCTCGATCACCGCCACGCGCAGCCCGGCCTGGGCCAGCCCGCAGGCCAGGGCGCCGCCGACCAGGCCGCCGCCGGCGATGATGATGTCGTAGGGCTCGGTCTCCAACGTCAGTCGAAATCTCCACTTTCCTCGTAGCCCGCGCCGCGCACGGCGCCCATCAGATCCTCGATGGCCTCGGGCGTTTTCGGGACGCCGCTGGTGAGCACGCGCGGAGTCTCCCGTTCGACAACCACGTCGTCCTCGATACGCACGCCGATCCCGTGCCAGCGACGGTCCACCTCCTCGCTGCCCGGTGGGCAATAGAGCCCCGGCTCGACGGTCACCACCATGCCGGGATGGAGGACGCGCCACGCTCCCTCTACTGCATAGCTGCCGACGTCGTGCACGTCCAGTCCCAGCCAGTGCCCGGTGCGGTGCGGGAAGAAGCGCCGGTGGGCGCCCTGCTCGATCAGGCCGTCGACTTCGCCTTCAAGCCAGCCAAGATCCACCATGCCCTGGGTGAGGATGCGCGTGGCGGTGCGGTGGAAGGCGTCGAAGTCGTTGCCGCTGCGCACCTGCTCGATAGCTGCCTCCTGGGCGGCGAGGACCACGTCGTAGACGGCCCGCTGTTCGGCGCTGAAGGAGCCGCTGACCGGGAAGGTGCGGGTGATGTCCGCGGCGTAGCCGTCCACCTCGGCGCCGGCGTCGATGAGCACCAGATCGCCCTCGCGCAACCGGTCGCGCAGGGTGATGTAGTGGAGCACGCAGGCGTTGGCGCCCCCAGCGACAATGCTCGGGTAGGCCGCCTCGCCGCCGTGGCGATGGAAGATGCCGAGCAGTTCGGCAGCCAGGGTGTACTCGGGCATGTCCGGCTGCACCACCTGCATGGCGCGCCGGTGGGCGGCCACCGAGATGCCGGCGGCCCGGCGCATGGCCTCCAGTTCAGCCGGGCGCTTGATCAGGCGCTGCTCGTGGATGTTGTGATCGAGCAGTTCGATGCTGCTCGGCGCCACGCTTAGGCCACGGGCGCGTTCGCGGCCGGCCTGCAGCCATTGCAGCAGCCTGCGATCCCAGTGTTCGTCGCGCCCCAGCGGACCGATGAGCCGCTCCCGGCCGACGAGCAGATCGGGCAGGCGTTGATCAAGCTCGCTCAGCGGCCAGGCCTGGTCAGCGCCGTAGGCCGCACAGGCCGCCTCGGGACCGGTGCGTGCCCCGGCCCAGCGCTCCGCGTCGGGATCCCGCTCGCGGACGAACAGGATGTACTCGCCTTCGGGCCGGCCCGGGGCGATGACCGCTACGGCGTCCGGCTCCGGGAAGGCGGTGAGGTAGCGGAAGTCGCTGTCCTGGCGGAACGGATGATCCACGTCGCGATTGCGCGGCTGCTCCCGTGCCGCCGGGATCACCGCCACCGCGGCCTCGCCCATGCGCCGTGCCAGGGTCTCCCGCTGCTCGCGGGCGAGCTGCCGGAAGTCGATGGCCTCGCTCATGAGTTCTGCGCCTCGATGCTCGGGTGCCCCATGTGCTCGCGGCAGAGCAGGACGCCGACGCGGATGTACTCGAGCAGCTCCGTGTAGGACGCCTCATCATCCTCGTCGTCGGCTGGCTCGGCGGCAACCCGGGCGATCTCGGCCAGGTCGCTGAGGAACTCGCGGACCTCGGCGGGCAGTTCGGTGTCCTGGCCGGGCTCGGTGCGCCCAATCCCGAACAGGAACCCGCTGCTCCAGGCGGCCAGGGCGCGGACCCGCTCGTTCAGCGGCTCGTCCTCGGGCGGCAGCAGCGGCGCAAAGCCCATGGCGTCGTCAGCGAGTTCGGTGGCGGTTTCGTCGTAGAGCAGCGTCAGGGTCTCTAGGCAGGCGCGGGCCGACTCGCCGCGCGGTTCGGTATCCGCCAGCACCTCGGCGATCCAGTGCGCCTGCCCGGCCTCGCCGGTGCCGCTGAGCATACCGGCCAGCATCCCGTGGGCTTCGGCTGCACCCACCGGCGTACCGACCGCCTCGAGGACCTCGGCGACCCCCTGATAACGTTGTCCGGAAGCCATGGCTCGTCCACCCTCATCTGTCGTGGAACCGGGATGGTCCCATCCTAACAGCGGCGCTGCCGATTGACCGTGCCCGACCGGCGCACTATAGTCGGCGATCAGGGGAGGTGACTCCAAGTGTCTGATTACTCGGTCGAAGAGCTGGTGCGTCTGGAGCAGCGCATCGAGCAGCTGCTGCGCCAGCACGAGCGCCTGCGCGAAGAAAACCGCCTGCTTCGCCAGGCGCAGGAGCAGCTCCAGGCGGATCGGGCCGCGCTTCAGGAGAAGAACGAACTCGCCCGGTCCCAGATCGAGTCGATGATCAGCCGGCTCAAGGCGATGGAGCAGTAGCGCATGACCGAAGCGGTCAAGGTACGCATCCTCGATCAGGACTTCACCGTGGCGTGTCCCGAGGACGCCAAAAACGAGCTGTTGCAGTCCGCGGACTATGTGGATCGCAAGATGCGCGAGATCCGCAAGAGCGGCAATGTGGTCGGCACGGATCGGGTTGCCGTGGTGGCGGCGCTGAACATCGCCTACGAACTGCTCAGCGTCCAGGCCGAGAACGAGCAGCTGGCAGACGTACGCCAGCGCCTGGCCCGGCTGGACGCGCGCATTTCGGAGGCTGTCGACGGTGGCTCCTGAGATTGCTTGCACGAAACCCTGCCGTGGGTGATCATGGAGTCACGGCATCCCCTGCGGTGTTCGATCTCAGGCCGAGTTATCTTGAGCCTCAGAGCAATGCCCAAGGGACCGGGCGTGGGTTGACCGGTGTGCATGTCCGCTTCGAGCGGAAAGCCTAAGGCAGCTCCCCCCGTCCCTACCTGAACCGAAGGGTTCAAGGGCAGGCCTGTACGGCATCCGCGGGGGGTGTCCTTTTTCCCTTGCCGCGCATACCTCCTTCCCCCTTGTGTCGAGGAGTGCCGCCTTGGCTGCCAAGCGCGACATCCGCCGTCGCTTGCGCGAGCACCGTCGCCGGATCCCTGCCAGCGACCGTCGTCGTGCCGGACTCCGCTTGCGCGACGAGGTGCTCAGGCTGGTCGTGACCCGGGGCCTGCATCGCGTAGCCGGATACCTCGACGCCGACGGCGAGGCGCCTACCGGGGCGATCCTCACGGCACTGCACCAGCGCGGGAGGGCTGTCTACCTGCCGGCGTTGCGTCGGCACGGTCGCCGCATGGCCTTCCGGCGCTGGGTCCCGGGCACTCCGCTGCGCCCCAATCGGTACGGAGTCCCCGAGCCGCCGCCCGCGCTGGCGGACGAGGTGCCGGTGCGGGGGCTGGATCTGGTGCTGGCTCCGCTGGTTGCCTTTGATCCCGCCGGGCGGCGGCTCGGTATGGGCGGCGGATTCTACGACGCCACCTTCGCCCGAATGCGCCGCTACCCCTGGCACCCTCCGCGGATCGTTGGCCTGGCGTTCAGCACGCAGCAGGTGGCGGAACTGCCCGGCGAAGCCTGGGACCTGCCCCTGGACGGGGTGATCACCGAGCGTGGCTATGTCAGTCTGCCGGTACGCACGATCCGGCAGGAGGCGGCATGAACCGCTGGTTGATGAAGTCCGAGCCCGACGTGTTCGGCATCGAGGATCTCGCTGCGGCCCCGCAGGGGACTGATCGTTGGGATGGGGTGCGCAATTACCAGGTGCGCAACATGATCCGTGATCACATGCGTCCGGGTGATGTGGCCTTCTTCTACCACTCCAACACCCGTCCGCCGGGGGTGGTCGGGTTGATGGAGGTGGTCAGCGACCCTTACCCGGATCCTACGGCTTTCGATCCTGACGACCCCCACTACGACCCGAAAAGCACCCCGGAGGCGCCCCGCTGGTTCTGCGTCGATGTCCGCTTTCGCGAGCGCCTGTCCCGCCGGGTCACCCTTCAGGAGCTGCGGGATTGCCCCGAGCTTGAGGGGTTCCCGTTGATCCGGCGGGGCAATCGTCTGTCCATTGTCCCGGTCACCGAGGCGCAGTGGACGGCCATCCTCCGCCTGGCCGACGACTGAGCGGGGCCTTTCCAACCCGGGTGCGTCGCCGGCGTCCGCGGTCGGTGGGCTCATCTTCCCGTCGACGCGGCCGATCCCCTCTCCACGGGCCGGCGCCATGGCAGCGCCGGCATCAGCCCACAAAAGGGAGCCGACGCGATCATGAACGAATCCGGCACCAGAGACTGGCGCATGGGGCGCTGGGTGGTCATCAGCGCGATCCTGGCGGTGTTTTTCGCCGCGCCGGTGGCTTACTGGGGTTACCAGTCGTTTGAGGAGCGGGTCGACGGGCAGCCACCGCCGGAGGTCGTGGATCCGGAGCCGTTTCGGGTCCCCGAGCTGACCTTCATCGAAGCCGACAGCAGTGAGGTTCTGCTTGAGCGTCTGCGCGAGCACGGCGGCGAGCAGTGGCCTCCCGACGAAGTGGTTCCGGCGGTGACTGCGGGTAGCTTCCCCGAGGACCTCGACGAGGTGGACGTGCAGACCCGCAAGGAGGTCTTCTTCCGTATCCTGACGCCCATCGTACTGGCAGAAAATGCCCGTCTGCGCGAGGCCCGCGCGTTCGTGGTCGAGGCCGGGGCCCGTCGCGACGAGCTCGAAGGTGCCGCCGGCGAGCGCCTGGAGGCCCTGGCCGAGCACTACCGGGTCGATCTCGACGACGACGATGCCATTGAGGTGTTGCTCCACCGGCTCGACGAGATCCCGCCGGATATGGCTCTGGCCCAGGCCGCCAACGAGAGCGGCTGGGGAACCTCGCGCTTCACCCGGCAGGCCAACAACCTCTTCGGCGAGTGGACCTGGACGCAGGAGGAGGGTCTGGTCCCCGAGCGTCGCGGCGAAGGTGAGAGCCACCGCATCCGGGTTTTCCCGTCCCTGCAGCGCTCCGTGCGCTCCTACTACTTCACCCTCAATGTCGGGCACGCCTACGACGATCTGCGTGATCTGCGCGCCGAGATGCGGGATGAGGCGCGGGAGCTCGACGGGGAGGCACTGAGCGCCGGATTGACGGCCTACTCGGAACGCGGCCAGGCCTACGTTGAAGAGGTGCGCTCGATGATCCGTTTCAACGAACTCGCACGGATCAACGGCCTGCGTCTCGACGAGGTCGAGCACGAGCCGACGCAGCTGGCCGAAGCCGGGGGGCCGGACGAGGCGGAGGCGGCCGGCGAGTGATCGCCCCCGCCGCCCCGGGTCAGGGGTTGAGCCACTGCTTGCTGAACCAGAAGAAGCGCCCGCTGCCGTCGCGGTGCGGCGCGGTGCAGTTGTAGCGGGCGCGACCCTTGCCGAAGGGCTCCTCGGCCTGCACGGCTAAGCGGGTCTGCTCGTCGTCCAGCCATTCCACCTCCATCGCCCCCTGGCCACTGGCGAAGCAGTTCAGGCGGCCGGCGCCGACGTCGTGGTCCTCGGCCAGCTGGATCTCCATGCGCGGCGGGTTGTTGTCCGCGTCGAGGAGCGGGTCGAAGGGTTCCATCGACTCGACGGGCAGCGGCAGGCTGTTGGCACGCAGTTCGAAGTCCTCCATGTCGCCGAACTGTTCGTTGACCGCGAAGCGCGGCAGGGCACGCTTGTCGCTGAGTGTTCCGATGGCCCCGGAATGCTGTCCGAAAGCGGTGTACCCCTTGTCACGAAGCAGGTCGGCCAGTTCCGGGTTGTACTCGCCGAAGGGGTAGGCGTAGAGCTTCGGGTCGGTGTTCACGTCCTCGCCGAGTTCCTCCTGCAGGCGCTGCTGGGCGTTGTCGACGTCCTCGCGCATGCGCGCCCGCCACGCCTCGTCGTCCTCCTCGTCATCCCGGCGGACGAGGTAGTCGTGGCTGGAGGAGTGATTGGCGAAGCGGACGAGGCCCGAGTCGCGCATCTCGCGCATCTGCTCCCAGTCCATATAGGCGGAGCGGCCCGAGTCGACGTCGTCGGTGGCGACGAAGACCGTCATTGGCCAGTCGCGCTCCTTCAGGCGGGGGAACGCCTCCTCGTACACGGAGGCGTAGGCGTCATCGACGGTAATCGATACCGTCCGTTCCGGGAGCTCGCCACCGTGGCGGAGCACGTCGATGACCCACTCGACGGGCCAGACGTTGAAGTCCTCCTCCTCAAGGTAGTCGAGCTGTGCCTCGAACTGCTCGAGCCGGACGCTGGTGGACGGATAGCGGTCCTCGCCGAAGCGGTGATACATGAAGACGACGGCGCTGCCCCGGGGCTCGGCCTGCGGATCCTTTTCCGGCGGCTGTTGCCCGAGGGCGTGGCTGCTGCCGCCCGCCGTTAGGGCGGCCAGGGTGATGCCGAGCGGCAGCCAGGTGCGTGCGTGCATAACGGATCTCCTCGTGTGCGCGGGCTCAGCTCAGGAACAGCTTGTAAGCCGGGTTGTCCGTCTCCTCGACGCAGCTGTAGTCGAGTTCGTGCAGGAACTCCTGGAAGGCCTCGCGCGCGTCGGCGGGCACCTGGATCCCGCAGAGGACCCGACCGTAAGCGGCGCCATTGTTGCGGTAGTGGAATAGGCTGATGTTCCAGCGTCCCCCCAGGCTGGCCAGGAACTGCATCAGTGCACCGGGGCGCTCCGGGAACTCGAAGCGGTAGACCACCTCGTCGGCGACACCGTGCCCACGGCCGCCGACCATGTGGCGCACGTGGACCTTCGCCATCTCGTCCCGGGTTAGGTCGAGCACGGGGTACCCCTGTTCGCGCAGCCGGTCGATCAGGGCGTGGCGCTCCTGGTCGCCCTCCTGCAGGGCGATTCCGGCGTAGACGTGGGCGGTGTCCGGGTCGGCCATGCGGTAGTTGAACTCGGTGATCGGTCGTTCGCCGATGGTCTCGCAGAAGCGCCGGAAGGCGCCCGGGCGCTCGGGGATGGTCACCGCCAGCACCGCCTCGCGGTGCTCACCCAGCTCGGCGCGCTCGGCTACGTGGGACAGCCGCGAGAAGTTCATGTTGGCGCCGCTGTTGATCGCCACCAGGGTTTCGTTGCGGATGCCGTGCGCGCTGGCGTATTTCTTGGCGCCAGCCACACCGAGTGCCCCGGCCGGCTCCAGAATGGAGCGGGTCTCCTCGAAGACCTCCTTGATCGACGCGCAAATCTCATCGGTACTGACCAGCACCACCTCGTCGATGTGGCGGCGCAGGATGGGCCAGGTATGCTCGCCGATCTGGCGCACCGCCACGCCGTCCGCGAACAGCCCCACCTGATCGAGGCGGACGCGCTCGTCGCGCTCGAGGCTGGTGGCCAGGGTCGGGGCATCCTCGGGCTCGACGGCCACGATGCGGATATCCGGGCGCAGCTGGCTGATGTAGACGGCGATGCCCGCGGCCAGTCCGCCGCCACCGACCGGGATGAACACGGCATGGATGTCGCGCGGGTGCTGGTGGAGGATCTCCATGCCCACCGTGCCCTGGCCGGCGATGACGTCCGGGTGGTCGTAGGGTGGGATGTAGGTCAGGCCGTGGCTGTCGATCAGTTCTTGCGCCTTGCCCGACGCGGCGTCGTAGCCGTCGCCGTGCAGCACGACGTTGCCGCCGAAGCGGCGCACCGCGTCCACCTTGATCTGCGGTGTGGTCCGCGGCATGACGATGGTGGCCTCGATGCCGAGCCGTCGCGCCGAGAGCGCAACACCCTGGGCGTGGTTGCCCGCCGAAGCGCAGATCACTCCGCGTTGGCGGGCCTCCTCGGAAAGGCGGATGATGCGGTTGTAGGCGCCGCGCAGCTTGAAGGAGAAGACCGGCTGGAGATCCTCGCGCTTGAGCAGCAGGTGGTTGCCCATGCGCGCTGAGAGGATCGGCGCGGCCTCCAGCGGCGTCTGCTCGGCGACGTCGTAGACACAGGCGGTCAGGATGCGCTCAAGGTAGGCGCGCTGATCCTGTTCCAGCGCCGGTTTGTCGGCGTCGGGCTTGACTTGGTTATGATGGGTAGCCATATCACCTACAGCATACCGCTAGCGGCGGTCGTACCGAACCCACTTGGATCAAAATGCATCAGGAGTCGAGATGAGCGATCAGGGCAAGCGTCTGGCCGCCGAGGCGGCGCTGGAGTACGTCGAGGAAGACGCCTATGTCGGCGTCGGGACTGGCTCGACGGTCAATCTGTTCATCGATGCCCTGGCAGACATGCGCGATCGCATCGCCGGGGCGGTCTCCAGCTCGGAGGCCAGCACCCAGCGGCTGCGTGACCGCGGCATCGACGTGACCGACCTCAACAGTGCCGGCCGCTTGCCGGTCTACATCGACGGGGCCGACGAGGCCAACCGCTTCCTGCAACTGATCAAGGGCGGTGGCGGGGCGCTGACCCGCGAAAAGATCGTTGCTTCGGCCTCGGACCGGTTCGTCTGCGTGGCCGATGAGGGCAAGATGGTCGATGTCCTCGGTGCCTTCCCGCTTCCGGTGGAGGTGATCCCGATGGCGCGCAGCACCGTGGCCCGGGAGCTGGTTCGGCTCGGCGGCCGGCCGGAGCTGCGCGAGGGGTTCACCACCGACAACGGGAACGTGATCCTCGACGTTCACGGTCTGTCGATCACCGAGCCCATGAAGCTCGAGCAGACCCTGAACAATATCCCCGGCGTGGTGACCAACGGGATCTTCGCCCTGCGCCCGGCGGATTTGCTGCTGCTCGGCAGCGACTCGGGGGTCCGGCGTCTGACGGCCGAGTAAGGGCGTCCGCAACGGGAGGTCGTGTTGTCGGACATCCCTCGCCTGCTCATCGTCCTCGGGATCCTGCTGGTTCTGGTCGGGCTCGCCTGGCCCTGGATCGACAAGCTCGGTCTGGGTCGCCTGCCCGGGGACATCGCCATCGAGCGCGATGGATTCCGCTTCTACTTCCCCATCACCACCATGCTGCTGGTCAGCGCGGTGGTGACCCTGCTGCTGTGGCTGTTCCGCAAATAGCCCCAGGGCTAGCCACCGCTGACCGGTGGCAGCAGAACCAGGACGCTGTCGTCGTCCACCCGCGTATCCGGCGGGACCAGGGTATCGCCCACGGCCACGGCCACCTGCGGCAGGTGCTCGGCCAGCCCCGGGCAGGCCACGGCGGCCGCATCGAGCGCCGCGGCCACCGTGCCCTCGGGCGGGGCCGGCAGCTCGAGCCGGGTTGCTCCGGCGGCCTCGGTCAGTACCCCGTACAGTTCCAGTTGCATGGCCGTCTCCCTCCCCCGCCAGACTGGACCTCTCCCCGCGGACCGGTCACAATCGCCGCATCCCGGCGCGGTTCGCGCTCCGTTCGTTCTTGCCGCTGAACAGGTTCTCGCATGGATCGGTCGATGACGCAAACGTCCCCGCGCCCGTCCTGGCCAACGATCGCCTGGCACGCGATCCGGCCGCGCACGCTGCCGCTTTCGCTGTCCCCGATCCTCGCCGGCTCCGCTGTGGGCTGGGTGGAAAGTGGTGTCCTGCGCCTGGACGTGACCCTGGTTGCGGCGCTTTCCACCGCGGCGATCCAGATCGGAACCAATCTGCAGAACGATGCCGCCGACACCCTCAATCAGACCGATAGCGCCGAGCGGATCGGTCCGGTGCGGGTTACCGAGCGCGGTTGGCTCACCCCGCGCCAGGTCATGGCGGCCGCCTACAGCGCCTTTGCTCTGGCCCTGGTCTGCGGTGCCTACCTGGTGGCCATCGGCGGGTTGCCGATCCTGGTGCTGGGTATCCTCTCGGTGCTGGCCGGTTACGCGTATTCCGGGGGGCCGTTCCCGATCTCACGCGGCCCCTTCGGCGAGTTGTTCGTCATCTTCTTCTTCGGGCTGGTTGCCGTCGGTGGTGTGGTCTATCTGTATACGGGGGCGATCAGCCCCCCGGCGCTGGTGATGGGACTGGCCGTCGGGTTGCCCGCGGCCGCGGTGCTCCTGGTCAATAACTTGCGCGACCGCGAGGGAGACCGTGAGGCCGGGCGCTGGACGCTGGCCATCCTGCTAGGGCCCTTGGGATCGGTCTGGCTGTTCGGCGGGCTGCTGGCTGGCGTGGCGCTGGGCTTGCTCGGGTTGGCCGCGTTCGGGGTGCCGTGGACCGGTGCGGCCCTGGGGCTGGCCGTGCTGCCCTTCGGGGTGCGCATCTGGCGCTCGCTGATGGGTGCGAGCAGCGGCGAGGATTACAATCGCTGCCTGGCCCGTACCGGCGTGTTCCAGCTGCTGCTCGCCCTCGTCGCCGGCGCGGGGCTGGTCGCCGGGGCCTACCTCCACGGGATCGCCTAGGGGCCGGGCCCGGCGCCATGGATGCTTGTTGAAGGCATCCGGGGCAAGCGTTATGGTCCGATTGACCGCCCGGTTGGTCGTCACCGCACGGATTCAATAGGCACAGGAGAGAGGCTAGCGATCATGCAAACGGCGCGAGATCTGCTTTTCGGAGGGGTGGCCCCGGCTACGCTGGTCGCTGATGCGGGGTTGACCGCGCTGCGGGTTGGCGCCGGACTGATGATGGCCGTGGGCCACGGTTTGCCCAAGATCCCGCCCCAGGAGGGGTTCGTCGGTATGGTGGAGGGCATCGGCCTGCCGGTGCCCCTGTTCTTTGCCTGGCTGGCGGGGATCGCCGAGTTGATCGGAGGCCTGCTACTCGCCGCCGGCCTGCTGACCCGCCCCGCGGCTGCGGTGATCCTCGGCACCATGCTGGTTGCCGCTTTCGGGGTGCATTTCGCCGCGGGCGACCCGCTGTTCGCCGTTGATGGCCCGAGCGCCGAGATGGCCGTGCTCTACGCCTTCGTCGCCCTGGCGTTCATGCTGGTCGGTTCCGGCCGGCTCGGTGTTGACCACCTGGTGCGCGAGCGTGTCGCGCGGCTGACCCCCTGAGGAGGTGCCATGAGCGAGGAAGAGGCTTCCACGCCCGCGGAGGGAACTTGGAAAAGCCGGCTGGGGCGCTGGCTGAACATTGCCCTGGCCATCGGTGCGCTGGTCGCCCTGGTCGGGACGTTCATCGTCTGGGGCGAGGGTGCATTCGGCTTCCTGCTGGCGTTCGTCGTCCTCTTCCCGGCTGCGCTGGTCTCGGCGCTGATGCGCTGGTGGCCGCGGCACTCGGCCGAGGGCGTGCGTGATGGCCTGTGCTGGCGGCGCCGGCTGTACATCAGCGCCGGCGGTATCGCCTTCGCGTCGCTGCTGTGCCTGGTCATCGGGGTGGCGTGGTTCGGGACCGCTCCCGGGACCATGTTGCTGGTGGCCGGAACCATGCTGCTGCCGCCGGCGGTGATACTGGGGCTGCTGGCCTTCTCCCTGCGCGATCGAGAGCGTCTGGCGGATACGGTGCGCGATCCGGGCGAGCCAATCGTCTACCAGGCCGAGGTGCACTGGGGGGTTTTCCTGCCCACCATCCTGGTGCTGACCGCGACGCTGCTGCTCGTGCTGGCGCCTCTGGGTACCTTCGGGTACGTCCTGGCCACCATCCTCTATTTGATCGTGCTGCCCGGCACCGCGGCCCATTCGCTCAGCATCTTCCTCAACACCGAGCTGGAGCTGACGCCGAACAAGCTGATCGCCGGTACCGGTCTGATCGTGCGCACGGCGCGTGTCTTCGAGCGTGAGCATATCCAGGCCGTCGGGGTCTACTACGGCTGGATGGGGCGCATCCTCGGATACGGACGCCTGAGCTTCGTCTGCAAGGACGGCACCAGCTTCAAGGTGCCGGGCATTGTCGATCCCGACGGTCTGCGCCACATCGTCGATCGAGGTCTGTAGGCCCTCGTGGTTACCCCTTAGTCGGCCGCGGTGGCGAGTCGACCCCGGTGTCCGCCAGGTACGGGTCGATGAGGCCGCGCAGGTCGACCCGTGCCTGCAGGCGCCGGCAGAGCATGAAGGTGCCCATGAACTTGCGGTGCAGGAACAGGGTATCTGAGGCTGGCGTCCCGGCGAAGCGGTCGCTGAAGAACATGGTCCGGCCCCGGTGGTAGACCCGCTCGAACAGGTCCGACGCGCCGAAGTCGTAGGCCCCTTGGTGACGCAGCGGCTCACTGGTCATCTCCAGCAGCTCCAGTAGCGCCCCCTCCTGCTCCGCTGACGCGCCAGGCTCCAGATACCCGAGTTCCCGTGCGCACGACTGCAAGACTTCACGGTCCCGATCCCGAGCGGCGCGCCCCATGCGCCGATAGGTTTCGACCAGTTCGGGGCGCACCGAGTGCGTGGCGCCGAAATCGAGCAGCACCAGGCAGCCGCGTTCGGCGTCGTAGAGGAAGTTGCTGAAATTGGGGTCGGTCTGCACCAGGCGGAACTCGAAGAGCTCGCGCAACGCCAGCCGGCTGAGCAACGAGGCCGCATGATCGCACAGGGAAGCCGGCTCGCCGCCCCGATCGGCCAGCTGATCGACCGGGGTGCCGTGGACATAGTCCATGGCCAGCACCCGGGGGGTGGTCAGGTCCCGGTGCACGCCGGGCAGGGTGATCTCCGGGTCGTCGCCCAGCGCCCGGTCGTAGGCCTCCAGGGCGTCGGCTTCCGCCTCATAGTCGGCCTCCTGGTGAAGCTGGCGCCTCGCCTCGTCGAGCAGGCCCTCGACGCGTAGGCCGCGCGGCATGAGGCCGCTGTGACGCATCACGAAACCGAGATTGTCCAGATCGCTGTCGATGCTCTCGCGCACCCCGGGGAACTGGATCTTCAGCGCCAGTTCCCGCCCGTCGGCGGCCACGGCACGATGGACCTGGCCGATCGAGGCGGCGGCTACGGGGGTGAAGTCAAAATCACGGAACCGCTTGAGCCACCCTTTGCCGAACTCGCGGCGCAGGACGCTGTCGAGCTGGCTTAGCGGCATCGCCTCCGCCTCATGGCGCAGTGCGCCCATGATCTCCGCGATCTCGGGGGCCAGTACGTCGGTGCCGTCCATGGACATCAACTGGCCCATCTTCATCACGGCGCCCCGCATGCGCCCGAGTCGGTCGGTAATCCGCCGGGCGCGCTCCGGGGAGAGCTCGATCCGGCCCTCGCCCTCTTCGCCCCCGGTCAGGTCGCGCAGGCCGCTCCAGCCGATCCCCAGAGCTAGATCGCCGGTGGCCCGCCCCAGGTGATAGAGGCGACCCCACCGGCTGCTGGGTACAGCCCGGCTGCGGCGCTCGTCACCGCTGCCGCTCATGCGTTGTCGAGGGTCGAGAGCATGTACTCGATGGCCTTGATCAGTTCGTCCTCATCGGCCCGCCCGCGGTAGGCCGGCATGGCGCCCTTGCCCCGCAGGGTGGCGTCGAGCAGCTCGTCGATGTCGCGCGAGCGGTCCGCCCAGTCTGCCTCCTGCCCGAGGACCGGCGCACCGGCGATGCCGCGGTCGTGGCACGAACGGCAGCTCGGAGCGGTGCCACTGCGGTAGATGGCGAGTCCGGGGTGGTCTTCATTGCCTTGTTCGGTTTGGTCGGCCACTGGCTGTGCCTCAGCTTCCTCATCGGCCGATGTCGCCTCGTCGGTCGACACGCTGTTGTTTCCTTCCTCGGTTGCCGCCTCCTCGCGGGCGCCCTCCATCGGATCCTCGGCCGGCTCGAAATGCGCCTCCTGATCGCCCGTCTCGTCCGTCTCGGGGGTTTCAGGGGCGGATGAATCGTTGCAGCCCGAAAGGGCCAGCAGGCCCGCGGCGATGATCACCAACATCCAGTACCGCACGTGCATGGTGCACTCCTCTTGCTCAGACCGGCGTCTCTATCTCTGCAGTGTAGGCGGAGTGCGGTCTTCCGTCACGCTGCACCGATAGGGTCCCGGCGAGGGTGTTTTGCCCCTGGCACCGCCGGAGTCGGAATCAGTAAGCTGTGGCTCAGGATTCATTCGGGGGAGTGCCCATGCATTGGAGTCGCGAGTCCTGGATCGGGCTGGCAGCACTGGTGTTCGCCATCCTGATCTACTACCTGCTGCACTGGGTGGGGATGGCCTTCCTGGACGCCATCTGGGCCGGCCATGGCCTGGAACGCGGCTCGCCGGTGGCCGTGCTGCTCGGGCCGTTGGTCCTGGCTGTGGTCCTTGTCGTGACCGCCGCGGTCGCCGCAGTGCCGGCCTGGGCGCTGCTCTTTGCCATGGGGGTTGGGCGCTTCCTGGGCCACCGCGCCGGACTGTGGCCCCTGCTCGGATTGAGTGCTCCGGAGGGCAAGGATCTGCGTGCTCACCTCGGGGCCGCGCGTCACGCCGTGCGCACGGCGCTGGAGGCCGTGGTGGGGGTCGGCCTGTTCGTCCCGATGGGCATCCTCTACGGGGGGATCCTGATCGCTTTGGGTGGTGGCGGTGCACCCGGTGCTCTGGTCGACATCCTCGGTTACGGTCTGGGGTTTTTCCTGGCTTGGGCGACCATGCGGCTACTGGTGCGCTACTGGGGGCGCCTGGAAGCCCTGCGCGCCGATGCGCTGGCGCAGGCCGAGCGTGGGGCGCTGTGGCTCGAGCTCATCGGGCAGCGCATCCTGCGCCAGCTCAACGGCGGGCGACTGCCCCGCGATTGACGGGTGCGCACCGCCCTGGCGGCGGTGCGCTGGCTGGAAGTTCTCCCCCTCGCCGTTTTGTCGCTCTCCCGCAATCGAAGCGGGTTGTCAGGCATGCACCGGCGCTATGCTATAGGTGATTACTCTGGTCCCTCGCGTCGCGTCGCGCGGGATGGTCGGTGGCGATGAGATTGCCAGGGACGCGGTGGATAGCCGCGAAGCCGAGGGAGAGGTGCATGTTCGAGCGCATCAAAGACTGCCGTAATGTAAGTGACTTTCGCGAGCTGGCCCGCAAGCGGTTGCCCGGGCCCATCTTCCACTACATCGACGGGGCGGCCGAGGACGAGATCACCTATCGGCGCAATACCCAGGCCTTCGAGCGGTGCGATCTGGTACCGAACGTGCTCGCCGGGGTGGAGGAGGTCGACCCCTCGGTGACCGTGATGGGGCAGCGGCTGGGCATGCCCGTATTCTGCTCGCCGACCGCGCTCCAGCGCCTGTTTCACTACCAGGGTGAGCGCGCGGTGGCCGCAGCCGCGCAGAAATACCATACGTTCTTCGGTATCTCGTCGCTCGGTACGGTCAGCATTGAGGAGATCGGCGAGCGTTACTCCACGCCGAAGATGTTCCAGTTTTATTTCCACAAGGACCGCGAGCTGAACCGGGCGATGATCGAGCGTTGCCAGGCCGCCGGTTTCGAGGCCCTGACGCTGACCGTGGATACCATCACCGGGGGGAATCGTGAGCGGGACCTGCGCACTGGTTTCACTTCACCGCCGCGACTGACGCTGCGCAGCCTGGCTAGCTTCGCTTGGCACCCGCGCTGGGCATTCAACTACTACACCAGGGAGCCCTTCAGCCTGCCGCAGCTCAGCACCCACGTGCGCGAGGGGAGCAAAGTCCCCATCTCGGTGGGCGAGTACTTCTCGACCATGCTCGATCAGGGGCTGACCTGGCGGCACGCCGAGCAGTTGTGCGCCCAATGGGGAGGACCGTTCTGTCTCAAGGGCGTGATGAGCCCGGAGGATGCGCGGCGGGCGGTGGATATCGGTGCCTCGGCGATCATGGTCTCGAACCATGCGGGAAGGCAGCTCGATGGCTCGCGGGCGCCCTTCGATCAGATCGCGGAAATCGCGGACGCCGTCGGCGGGCAGATCGACATTATATGTGATGGCGGCATCCAGCGCGGTACTCACATCCTCAAGGCGCTTGCTGCCGGCGCCACGGCCTGTTCCGGCGGTCACCTGTACCTTTACGCGCTGGCCGCCGGTGGCCAGGCGGGGGTCGAGAAAGCGCTTGACAATCTCTACAACGAGGTCATCCGTGACATGAAGCTGATGGGGATTACGTCGCTGGATCAGTTGACACGGGATCATCTGCGCTATCGATAGGCGGTCCGCGTCGATCCATCGGCACCGCCGTCGCTGTCCGCCAAAACCATGCAGTCAGCAGATGCGGGCGGGCTCAGGAAGCCTCCCAAGCATCTCTCAAAGGCGCTGCCGAGGAGGCCCCGCAGCAAGCATGTGGTTACGAGTCAGTTGCCATCTGGAACTCGAGCTGGAGGGCGAGAGCCTCATGCTATTCATGCTGCGTGCACGCAGCAGTGGACGGCAGTGGGTGGCCCGGGATCGCTACGCCGTGCGGCCAAGCCTGCCCATCACGGAGTACCGCGACCTCTACGGCAATGCCTGCCAGCGCCTGCTCGCTTCTGCGGGAGCGCTTACGGTGTCGGTGAGCGCTGATGTTCGCGTGCCGGCTGGCGTCGAGCAGCAGCCGGGCGCGCCGTTCGTGCCCGTACAGGACCTTCCCCAGGAAACACTCATCCACCTGCTGCCCAGCCGCTATTGTGAATCGGACCGACTCCTTGCGCAGGCGAGCGATATCGTTGCCGGCCAGTCACCCGGCTATGACCAGGTGGCAGCCATCGCGACGTGGATCTATCACAATGTCGCATACCAGCCGACAACGGATCCGGAGCCGATCTCAGCGCAGCAGGTCCTTGAACGCCGTGCGGGGGTCTGCCGTGACTTTGCGCATCTGGGTATTGCACTCTGCCGCAGCCTCAGTATCCCGGCGCGCCTCGTGACGGGTTATCTCCAGGGGTTGGAGCCGATGGACCTTCACGCTTGGTTCGAGGCGTATGTTGGTGGTGGCTGGTTTACCTTTGATCCGACCAGGGAGACCCTTGAGGGTGCGCGGGTTCAACTCGGGCACGGCCGCGATGCGGCCGATGCCCCGGTCTTCCACCAGTTCGGACCGCCCGTCGTGCCGAGCGTGATGCAGGTGCAGGTTGAGCCGATCTCCGGTCCTGACGCAGGTCTCTTCGCCGCCGGGGTGGAACGATCCGCACGGGATGTTGGCTGACCCGGGGTCTGAAGAGACAGCGCCTGTGCCTCAGGGTTCAGCTATACAGGGGGCTAAGGTGGCGTTGGGGCTTTGCAGGACGCCGCGGGAAAGAGAAATGGTGGCCGGGGAATCCACCTCAAAAATACTACAACTCGCTGTTTGAAAAGGAGGTTTCGGGGGGGGCATGCAAGCGCTACCCACGGCGATACCCGCACTACGCAGGCCCTGTTTCGCGCCCTTGAGCGCCATGAATCGAGAGCTGCGTCTCCTCGTGCCGACTGCTTAGGCTCAGGGCTACGAAGCGCTAGAAGTCGACGCGCACGCCGCTGGCCAAGGCCCAGGTGGAGCTACCGTCACGCACCCTCTCGTCCTCGCCTCTGGGCCGGCCACCCGGCCTTAGTGCTACGGCACGAGCTGCGACGCGCTGTCGTTGTTCAGGTTGGCGTAGGTGACGTAAAGTCGGGTCCGCTCATCGGTGTGGAAGACTGCGCCCATCACCGCCATGCGTCCACCGTGGCTGCTCTCGTCCAAGTCGATGGCGTAGTACTGCCCGCGCAGGTCCGAGTCGTCGGCCAGGCCATGACGCAGGCCGAGGCCGTATCGATCCGCTTCCTCGTATTCGTCATTGACCTGCCACCTCTCCTTGGAGCGCTGCCCGAAGCCGATCACCGTCTAGTCGTCGCCGATTGCCCACTCGGCGCCCAGGTGAAAGACGTCGGTGGCGGCTCGCCGAGTGGCTGTATAGCGTCCAGCGGGGCAGCGGCAGCTACGGCATATCCTGCCGTACTTGCTCCATCCTGACGATCTTAAGCGGTGTGCCACCGAGGGCGCTGAGCGCACTATCCTGCAACAGCTGGAAGGCCCCGCTACGCAGATCGACTTTGCCGAGATGCGTCGGCAGCAGCGGAATCAGCAGCTGGCTCGGACTGGGCTTCAGGTCGGGCCTCGCGTCCGCGACCGGCGGTAGATCAGCAGTGGGTCCGGTACAGGGCGAAGTCAGCCAAGGCGCACCTATTGCCCTTCCCTTACCGACGCGTTTCATCGTGCGCTAAGGTGACCATGCGAGACAAATCCGCGCGCGCGGGGGCTATGTGGAGGCCCTGGTAAGCGTGGAAGAAGGGACCCAAAGGAAGACCCGCACGGACTGTCTTCGCTCACGCGAATGATCGCTTGTGGGGGATTACCTTTGGCTGAAGCCGGGCCGGGACCGGCTCGTGGCCGTAAACCTGCCCCTGGAGGTTCAACCCAAAGGGAGCATGCTGGCAAAACGGCTGGATCCCCGCTCGGTCCAGATCAGTGCGGGGCGGTCCGAGGTCGCACTCGGCGCACTGCCGGTGCTGACCGATTCGTTGGCCTGGTTCGATTCCGAGGCGGATTTGGCGGAGCGCATGGGGGAGCGGATGGAAGAGCTGGCGCATACCTGGACTCCGATCAGCAAGCGCAACGGCTCCGGAGTGTGAGATTGCACCAATCCCTCGTTTTTCGGGGTGTTGGTGCAGCGCGTGAGGTTGCCCAGATAGCGCGGATGCCTATAATAAGGTTAACGAGCCAGCCTTGATGTGGGTTCCATCCCTGCACGAGGCCCCGATTGCAGTTCGTGGCCTTGCAGTTTTAGGCACCTCCTTTCTGCTTGGCTGCGGGCTGCCCCTTTCCCTTTCCTGAGTTGTCTGCCAGATCCCAGCTACTCTCTTGGGAAACTATGCCGTTTAAGGGGGGCGGGCAAATTCCATCGGTGTCCTGGCGACTCCCCGCAAGTCGTCTGGACGGGGTCTGGGGTCCCTGGATCCTCGACATCTGTCTCTCAGACCCCCTTCGTTGCGGGCCTTCAGGCCGACGTGCCTTAGGTGTCGAATGGCCACCGCCCCACGGACCCTCGGCCTTCATCACTGCCGCTGCCTCACCTCCGGACCGCTAAGGTGACCACCTACGGTGGGAGCGATCAGACTCCGCCATGCCGGGGCTTTACGGCGCGACCGTCGCGGAGACTCCGGCATAACGAGGCTCATCGGAGAAGTACTCACGGTCTCCCGGCCCGAGGCTCAAGTAGCTGGCGTCCAGGCGAGTTGTGTCCGCACCCCAGGGTCAACCTGGAGCGGTGTTGACAAGTTCTAGGCAAGCTCGCCAACCCATTGTACAATTGTCCGTATGAACATCGTCGCTGACACTAATATCTTCCTCGCGGTTGCGCTGAATGAACCAGACAGAGACCGCATCATCACGCTGACGGCCGACGCGTCAGCGTTGGCACCTGAAATTTTGCCCTATGAGATCGGCAACGCCCTTTCTGCGATGGTGAAGCGGCGTCAACTTTCGTATTCAGAGGCTCTGGAGGCCGAGAAGTCAGTCAGACAGATTCCGGTGCGGTTAGTGTCCACGGATATACGTAGCTCGCTGCAGCTTGCTCTGGATCAAGATATTTACGCCTATGACGCATATTTCCTGCAATGCGCTCAGGCACTATCGTGCCCGTTGTTGACCCTTGATCGTCGTATGAGGCAGGTGGCGAGAGAACTTGGGATCAGGGTGCTGGAGTAAACGTGATGAAGGTATTTACATACTCTGAAGCTCGGCAGAACCTGTCGAAATTGCTGGTCCTGGCCCAGCGCGAAGAGGTAGAAATCAGGAGAAAGGACGGTAGTACGTTTTCTCTCCGTGCGAAGCCCAGGGAATCGAAGTCGCCGTTTGACGTGCCTGGAGTAAGTACAACCGCCACAACGTCAGACATACTTGAGGCAGTCCGGGAATCCCGGGAGCGCTAACAAGGCCATTTAGCCGACGCTCGTTCCTCGCGCGGCTGATTTGCGACGTTAGAACGATCTGGTAGATAACTGTAATCGGCGCGAAGCCTCGAGACCAAGGCTGCCTTGGGCGGTTGAGCAATTCAGCAGGCCTTGACGCGGGCGAGGTCTGAGCAGGCCTCAAAATTGAATTCGCGGATAGCCGACCCGCCTGAATGACGGGGCGGCCGCGTGGGATGGGGAAGCAACCCGACACATGCGCCCGTTCTGATCCGCTGGGGTAGTGGGCACGGCACGCTGGAAAGGTGAACCGGGTAATCGGGGGACCCTTCCCATCCGCGACGAGGGTAGCGGCCTCAAAGATGCTTCGGGCATCGGTCAGGGTGGGAGTCGGATCGGGCCACCTCGGAAAGGATCGACAACACGGGCACACGCATCAAGAGACTCACACAGCTGCTATGCACGGCCCCTGAGCCTCTTTGCGGAATCGGCGCAGCTTATCCAGTCTTCGATCGATTCATAAGCCTTCGCGCCCCCACACGACGACCTGATTGCGGCCGGCCGCTTTCGCCCTATACATCGCCTGGTCGGCGCGGGAGATCAGATCGTCGAGCGACAACCCTGGCTTGATAGCGGCAACACCGGCGCTGACCGTGGTCCGCATCGTCTCTGCATGCACCTCAAAAATGCTCTCAGCGATGAGCATCCGGAGTCGCTCGGCCAGTTCGGCTGCCGGCTCCTGGTCTGAGCGCTCCAAAAGGATCAGGAACTCCTCGCCGCCCCATCGACTTGCGGTATCTTCTGTTCGGAGCGCGGTGTCCATTGCCTCGGCCACCTGCCGCAAGACCTGATCGCCGCTGACATGGCCGTGCGCGTCGTTGAGCTGCTTGAAGCGGTCAATGTCGAGCAAAATCAGAGCGAAGGGCGTGCCGTGGCGCTGATAAGCAGCATAGGCCTGCTCGAGCCGCAGACGCATTTGGCGGCGATTGAACAGCGCAGTCAGCGGATCATGTGCGGCATGGTAGGCGAGCTCCTCGCGCAGGGCCCGCTGCTCGGTGATGTCCTGAACGACGCCGATCACTCGATCCACCTGCGCCTCTTCGCCGTAGATCACGCGTCCGAGTTCTGAGACCCAGCGCACATCTCCGTCGGGGCGCAGGATCCGATGTTCCACGCTGAACCCCCCGTGCCGATCTGCATTACGGATCGCGGTGTCGACCGCGTCACGGTCAGCCGGATGGACCAGAGCGTAAAACGCCTCGATACTCGGCGTGAACTGCTCCGGATCCTGGCCGAAGATCGCGTAGACCATCTCTGACCACCAGAGTGCGCCGTGTGCGTGGTCTCCTCGGGGGTAAGAGACCCAGTACCCAAGCCGAGCGATCTGCTGCGCCTCCTCCAGCCACTGCTTTTGCGCGAGGAGCCGATCCTCGGCTTCCTGCCGATCAGTAATGTCCTCGTTGATACCGACCTGCCGCACCGGGGCGCCGTCGACGCCCAGGAGTTGACGACCAAAACTACGGACGGTTCGACATGCGCCGTCCGGCCGCATGATGCGAAAGGTTACGTCCCAGTACGATGTCTTAGCGCTCGCGTGATGGACCGCCGCCTCCGTATCGGGGAGATCCTCGGGGAGTACCATGCTGCGCCACTGTTCGTAGGAGGCGAGGTCTTCCGGGTCTGAAAGTCCATAGAGCGTGAGCAACCGCCCATCGACGGCTACGGATCCGGTAAGCGGATCAAGCTCGAACACGCCGAGCCCGCCCGCGTCCAATGCCAGCGTCAGGCGCTGCTCAACGACACGGCTATCGGTGACATCCTCGAGCGTGCCCTCGATGACAGTCCCGAACCCGGGGACCTCGCGGTACTGTGCGGCTTTAACCACCCACGCGAGGCGACCATCCAGGGTTAGCAGACAGAACTCTTCGCGGGCCGCGCCGTGCGCCCGTACGCGACCATGGAAATCGTCCCGGTTCGAGGGCTGCAGATAGAACGAGGCCGGCGGATGGCCGAGCAATTCGTCCACGCTAGCCGCGCCGAGGATCTCGGCAAGCGCCGCGTTGGCGTCGAGGAAACGGCCCTGCGGACCCGGTGTTGTCTGATACATGCCAACCGGAAGGTGTGCAAACCGGCTCCGTAGGCTGTCCGTGGCCATGACACCTCCCCGAGACTAATGAAGGGCGTTGCTCTTGAGCGGTTCCCGGTAGAGCGCTGCCCCCCCCCCTACTGATCCGGCTCTGCACCTTGAACCACCTCAGCTCGTCCACCATGAACGAACACCCATATAACCTGTGAGGCTAGACCCTCAAGGAACCGTATCGCAGCGGATATGCCAGTGCCACCCTCTCCACGCGAACGATGGACAAAGCCAGGGAGACAGGACTTCAGATGCGGCCAACAGCCTTACGTGATAGCGGACATGCGCATGCTTTGCCCTGTCCCGCCGGATACCGACATGAGCCAGGGTGCAATAGGTCCGGGCGATGGGGCTGTTGCCGCGCAACTTGTGGGTAAAGAGCCCGGTCAGCTCACGGCGGCGGGGCGAGCAAAGAGATACCCCTGCCCCTGACGGCACCCCTCGGCGTAAAGCGCCTCACGCTCGGTTTCGTATTCGATGCCTTCCGCAACGGTCTCCAGCCCCAGGGCTCGTGAGAGGCTAACGACGGTGCGGATGATGGCGCGCTTGCGGGCTGATTCCGCCACCCCTTGTACAAAAGAACGGTCGATCTTGAGCCGATCCACTGGCAGGTCAACCAGGTAGCTGAGCGCCGAATACCCGGTTCCGAAGTCGTCCACGGCCACGCTGATGCCCTGGACACGAAGTGCAGCGAGGCGCTCGAAGACCTCCTTTCCCGGGGTCACGACGAGGCTCTCCGTGATCTCGATCTCGAGCCGGTCAGCGGGTAGTCCCGTTCGCTCCAGAGTTTCCTGGACCTGTCGGGGGAACTCGGGATCCATGAGTTGAGGCGCGGCGACGTTGATGCCGACGCGCCTAAACTCCCTGCCCCGCGCAAGCCAGTCGGCGGCGTCGGCACAGGCGCGCTCGAGAACCCACCCACCGAGTTCTCCCATAAGCCCGTTTTGCTCCGCAACGGGGACGAATTCGGCAGGTGGAATCCAGCCCCTCTCCGGATGGGGCCAGCGGACTAGTGCCTCGTAAGCGAACGCCTTGGAGCTATCGAGATCGCATTGTGTCTGGTAATGGAGTTCCAGTTCGCCCTCGGCGAGCGCGCGGCGCAACTCGGTAGTGAGCTTCATGCGCTCGAAGTCCCGGCGAGAGGACTCTTCACTGTAGAAACGGTAGTGAACGCCCTCTTGCTCGGCCTCCCTGCGGGCGGCGTCTGCCCACTCCAAAAGAGCTTGGCCGCGACAGTAGTGGACAGGTGCAGTGTGGAAGTATGTGCTGATCCCTAGGTGCACACGGACCGTGTATTCCATCTCGCCCAGCATGCAGGGGGCTTCAGCCACCCTAATGACGCTGCGCGCCATGCTCGAGACCTGGTCCGAGTGCGACACCCCGCAAAGGAGGATCGCGAACGCATCCCCGCCGATGCGCGCGACTGTATCGGCCTCAGCCACTGCTTGAGTAAGGCGCTGGCCGAGCAGATGCAGCAGTTCATCTCCGGCCTCGTTGCCCAGGGCATTATTGACGGAGCGGAAATCCCAGACATCGAGGACGATGACCGCCACGCCATGTCCACTTTCCGTCCGCCTCAGCAGGGCCTGATCGAGCCGGTCGAGGAAGACCATTCGGTTTGGGAGTTCGGTGAGCGGGTCTTCGTAAAGGAGCGCTTCCAGTGCGCGAAACTGTGTCAGGTCCTGGATCAGTGTTGAATAGGTACTGATCTCGCCCTTCCAATCACGATGGGCCAGCAAAGTCTGCCAGGCGGGCGCGGAGGAACCGTCTGCGCGCAGGATGGCGGTCTCGCCCTGCCAGATTCCGGTGCGCGCTGCCTCAGGCAGCGCCTCCTCGCGGACCTTGCGCGCCGCCCAGGCCGGGTGGTAACTGTCGATGGTATCGTTAGGAAAATCGCCGGGAGTCGCCCCCGTCTCCCGGTCGAAGGCGAAGTTTTGGTGGAGCACACGGCCCCGCGCGTCGGCGTAGCCGATACAGATCGGCGCCGCTTCCACCGTTTGGAGCAGCTGATCGCGCTCCTCTAGCGTGCGGTACCAATCCGTCACCTCCATGAGAGTGACCTGGTAGCGCGGCAGGTCCTCCCCTTCCCCTTTGGGTTCCGGCAGCGCCTGGCATTGGACCACGCGCTGGCCGCGCCCGTCGTCGACCAGTCGAAGGGTTGCCTCGTGCCGCCCGCCTCGGGGGGTGAGCTGTTGCTGAAAGGCGGCCCAGTCTTCGAGGCTTGCCGCGTGGATGTGACCCGTCACTCTGTTGCCGAGCAGCGCCTGGGGGTTGGAGCCGAGCAGATCGGCGGCGCAGTGGTTGATGTGGGCAATTCGGCCCGTTGCGTCCATCACGAGGTAGCCGATGGGGGCATACTCGAACAGCACCCGATACCCATCGCAGAGGGAGGTGATCTCCTCGTAAGCGGCCCGCAACTGCTCGAAGCGGTGATCCAGCTCCAGGTGGGCGGCCTGAAGCGCCTGCGCCAACTCGAGCAAACGGGCCGGATCGAGGGAGGCCGGATCCCTGCGAAGATCCTCCTGCGCTAGGTGATGTCGAGCCGGCCAACGTTCCCACGGGCCGCTTGACGCCCCCTCATCCCGCTCATCCCGCTCCGTCATGCCGGCTCCACACTCATCCTTGCCAAGGAACCCTTCCAGCCCAACCGGCTTGAGTCAAGCCAAAATTGCCGGTCGCCGTCAGGCTGACAGTTCGGTAGGTCCCCACGTGGGCTGCGCAGAGCTCGGGGAGCCGGCATAGGTCAGCCCCATAGCGCCCTCGCCGAAATCTTCATTCACGGTGCGTGACAGATCGAAGCGACCACCTTGTCGGCCTTGCTCATGCGAGCCGTCCGCGCCTTGACCGTCTGGCCCCGGCGATGACCGGCAGATCGACCTGCCCGGACCGGCATCCGCAGACGCGATCGCCGCGTTGTAACCATTTGTTCCATTTTGTATAGTTCGAAAGTAGTGCAGCGCGTCGCGTGGCTCTTGGCAGCCGAGGCTCAGTGCCTCAACGCCATTTCTTCGTGAGCTAGGGACGGCTCTTCTTACCCAGCGTGTGCACGGAGGGTGACGAGATGGAGCATATCCCGTTCGGAGGTGACGACGCCGATCGTGCCTTTGCCCGATTGGGACGGAATCAGATCGATCTGTTGTTGCCGAGCACCATCGAGGTCGATGAAGAGGGCAAGATCCTGTCTTACAGCGCGGGAGACGCGCCTCTTGACTCGCAAGGGATGGTCGGCCGCAACCTCTTTCGGGACGTGCCGCCATGGACAGAGATGCGAGAGCTTTACGCACGCTTCCGGGAGGGCGTGGATGGCGGCGCGCTCAACGTCCTGATCGGCTACGCGCTTGACCGCCGGGAAGCGGGGGCGACGCGGCTTAAGGTACAGATGAAAAAAGCCATCGGCGGGCAGACGTACTGGATCTTCGTAAAGAGGTTCCGAGACCAGGGATCGTCTCCGAAGACGGATTCCCTCGCCGGGTAGAGCCAGGGGCCGCAGCGACGTCGGCGTGGCCATGCGGGCGATCGCTTGGCGGAGAGACTTTCGCGGGCCGGTCGAGGGGATACCAACTGCGCCGACGAGCGTTCCGCGGATGCACTTTGCAGCCGTTCCGCAAGCCTCTAGAGTAGGGGTACGATTCCCGAAACAACACCGACCCTCATGCTTTTAACCCGCGGCGCCCCTGCGCCGGATCGAATTGCGACTATGCTGCTGGACCCCGGCGGTCGCTACCTCGGCTGCAATTCGGAAGCACTTCGTCTTTTTGCTGTCTGTGATGTCGAGACTTTCTTGGCCATGCATCCGGGCCAAGACCTTTCCCCCCCCTATCAACCGGATGGGCGCCCCAGCCCCGGCGCGGCCGAGACTCATGTGCACGAGGCATGTTGCCAGGGGGGCACCCGTTTCTCCTGGTGGCACCGCTCCCTCGATGGCGTCATCTTCCCCACGGAAGTAACCTTGAGCCGAATCGAGCAAAGAGATCGCTGGTCCGTTCTGGGGACGGTGCGGCCTACCTACCACGGCAAGGCGTGGGGACATCGGGCTTCGTCCGCGGTTCCGCGGCTCTGTGGTCGTGGCTCCAGCCGTGCGGAAGAGCCGACCGCAGCGCGGCCGGATGGTCGCGCAAACCTGGTGGTCTTCCTAGATCTAGCGCAGTGGGCTTCTCTCCCGCTAGGTGCTATCCAGCTTGATCCAACGGGAGTGGTCCGGCAGTACTTCCCCGATACGACAACCGCCTGCGACCGTGAGCCG